>CAXTMV010000057.1:0-10903 GCA_964245425.1 uncultured Flavihumibacter sp.
ACAATGTTTCCAATATCATCATCCGCCGTTGTTTTATGAACCTGCACGACAGCCAGGTGGCCGGCAACATCCTGTTATACAACCGCAATGCTTTCAATTGTTTTATACAACAATGTTACCTGGAAATTGCGAGCCCTACGGCCTCCCATAATTCATCGGGGCTGTTCAGTGAACTGGGCAGCAGTTCCAGCCTGCGGTTCGACAATAATATCATCTTCAATAATAATTATACTTTCAACGGCATGGTCATGAACCTTAATGTATCGCCCGAATCTTATGGCTACACGGTTTTTACCAACAATACCATTTACGCAAGCCTTGGCTTGTCTAATTTTTGCAATTATACTTATATCAACAACCTGTTTTTCAACCAGGATCCCGCGCGGCCCATTACCCGCTCATTGGCACAGATGGATGGACTGACCAGTAACAATATTACGGATGCGCCGAATCTCTTTGCCGCGGGCACCAACAATATTCAAAGTGCCAATGCAGACAGCATACTGGTGGCATCCACTTTTGGTTATCATTCGCCCGACCAACGCTGGATGGTACAAAACACCAGCTTTGCCAAAACATTTTCTTCGGTGCAGGGCGAAACGGGCGCTTTTGGCGGCGCCAATCCTTATACATTGTCGGGGCTGCCGGACCTGCCGAATATCTATAGCCTTAGCATAACAAGAGACAGTACCCGGCACGGCAATGTGCTGCTGCACATTAAAGGCCGGGCCGTAAACTGATCATTAAAATTATTTTATGAAAAGGATCTTTACATTTCTATTCCTGTTAACAGGTATCATGGGTACAGGCCACGCCCAACAATTAACAACGCTGGAATATTTTTTTGATACCGACCCCGGCTACGGCCTGGGAAAACAACTGCCTGTTGGCGCTGCTGCAATAGATGCAGATTTTTCCGTTAGCCTGGCCGGCCTCCCCGCCGGCGTTCATACACTGGGCGTGAGGATGCAGGATGCGAACCATGTGTGGAGCAATGACTGGGAAAAAGTATTTATCGTTACCAGCGGTACCCCGGGGCCAGCCACTATTACCAGTGCTGAATATTTTTTTGATACCGATCCCGGTCCGGGTAATGGCAGGATGGTTGCATTGAACAGCACCCTGCTTGATTCGTCTTTAAGTTTTGATGTTACCGGCCTGGCAGCCGGCGTGCATACGATTGGCGTAAGGCTGAAAGAAAACAACGGCACCTGGAGCTGGCTGGAACAAGGCAGCTTCCTGGTATTCCAGGGTATGTCAGGTGCCGATCAGCTGCAATCACTCCAATATTTTATTGATAGTACCACCAACAGCCGGCAGGTAACACTGAAAGCATCTCTTTTGCTGGACACCACTATTTCTATACCCATACCGGATAACAATACCAGCCAGCGCGTGCTGGGTCTTCGCCTGCTTAACAGCGGCGGTGAGACCGGCAATGCCACCAGCGCAGCCATCAGCCTTTGCGACCTGTACAAGCCGCTGGGCGATTTTACCATTACCCAATATGGAAGCGCCTACACACTCAGGGATGCAAGCCAGTTTAATGCAGGCAGTAAAATAAAATGGTTGCAAGACAATACGATCCTCGACAGCGCCTATACCATCAACTATTATTTTCCGCCAGCGAATATTCCGGGCAGCGCCAGTGTTACCGAAATTACAGGAAGCGGCTGCCGGGTTGATACCGTAACCAAAAGCATCAATTTTGCCGGTGTAGAAAAATATGCCCCCCTGGTGGGTTCCTATAACAGCGACTTTATCTTAAATGTATACGGCGGCGGACTGGATACCAGCATGACTATCTGGCTGCAAGGGCCAAAGGCTACCGTTTATCCATACTCTAAATTTACTGCAGACGGCAGATCTTTGTCACTGGTATTCGACTTCCATCCTTTTCCGCTGGTGAGGGATATTAATAACAGCGGCAATTCTCAATACGACCATTACCAGCTGCATATCAAATACCCGAACGGGTATGAATATGTGGGCCCTGATTCACTCAATTTGTTAAAGCAAATCAATATCCTGGGTTGCACGTCTTACTGGAATTATGTATCAGAACTGCTGCAGGGTTGTACCGGGTGTGTACACATCGATTATAAATGCCCGCCGATGAATGTGCTGGATTCTGTGCAGGCCGAGCCTTATTTTGCTACTGATCTTACGGGACCGGATGAAGTACGTTCAGGTACCTGGAATGATCTCACTTTTAGCATTACCAATACCGGCACGGCCGTCGGAAAAGAAATTCCCATCTTTATGCTGGTACCCGCCAATTATGATATCGATACAAGCCAATGGCGGGTGGTAGGCAATTTTGCCAACCTGCAGGATTCCGTTAGTATCATTACCCCCTACCTGGATACTGTAGTCAATGGGCAGCATATCCAGTATAACCTCGTGGGTTTACTGGAACCGTGGCTGGGCCCAGGTGAAACCAAGACCATCCCTTTGCGCATCCGCAGCCAGGATGCCAGCGAAAGCACCATTTACTACTGGGCAGACCAGCGGCTGTTTGGCTCGCCGGCCAATATCTTTCTTGACCCCTGTTTGTCGCAGAAGATTGATCTGGCACTCGGCTTTGTACCCCTGGTCAATGCCGCCAGCGCCGTCTGGGACTGGGGCTGGTCGGTAGGAAGCGCGGTCACCGATGTAGAATTTCATGCCTTGTATGGCGATCCCCTGCATACAGATGCGGCCGTGGGTTCCATAGCACTGAATACCGCGGGTATGCTGGTAACCCTGGGTACTGCCGGTTTTGGCAGCATTGCGGCCAGCGGGGCCAAAGCAGAAGCCGTTTCTGTTGTGAAAGGAATTGCGTCAACAGAAGCATCCACTACCCTTATTACAAACGCACTGGGCGGTACGGTATCCGGTGCGCTGGTGCTCGGTTCAAATGCCAATGGCGGTGATCCATGCGATAAGCTGAAGCAGAATAACAACCAGAAACAAAAGAAAATCCGTTCTAAAAAAAGCAACGATCCCAATTCGATCAACGGTAACAGCGATTACGATACCACCTCGCATTATATCAATAATAATTCCACGCAATTCTATACCATCCATTTTGAGAACCAGGCCACCGCAACTGCCAACGCACAACACATTCATATAACGGATACGATCAATGGAAAAAAATTAAACCTGTCTACGCTTACCATTAACCAGTTTACCATCGGCGATTCAATTTACCGCCTGCCGGCCTACCGGACCAGCATGACAGCAGACGTAGGCATTGGCAACCGGCGCGATATGAAAGTCCGTTTTAGCGCCAGCCTGGATACGGCAACCGGTATCTTTCAGGCAGATTTTTTCAGCATCGATACCGCGGGCCATGTAATACCGGCAAACTTTGTTGACGGCTTTTTGCCACCCGATGTGGATGGCGTAGCAGGAACTGCGAGTGTATCTTTTTCGCTGTATGCAAAAAACCTGCAAACGCTCGATACTTTTAGTAACAAGGCTTTTATATATTTCGATGCAAATGCCCCGGTGCCCACCAATACCTGGATGAATACGGTAGATACCACGGCGCCGCACAGCTTTATCAGCAGTTCGGTAAACCTCAACGACAGTACCGTTCAGTTGAACCTGCAGGAATCTGATATCGGATCCGGCGTCTGGTACAAAACAGTATTTGTAAAATCCTCCACCGACACCTTGTTCAGGGCGGTTGGGGTTGTGACCGGCAACAAGATCATACTGACCGGTAGCCCGCACCAGACCTGGCTCGCCTTTACCAAGGCAACCGATAATGTAGGCAACACGGAAATGAAAGACTCAACGGCAGACATCAGTTTCAGCTTTTCTTCTGCCTTGACGCTGACCTGGCTGCGCTTTACCGCTACTCCACAGGGTAGCACGGTGCGGCTCTACTGGGCCACCACGATGGAAACCAACACAGATTATTTTGATATACAGCGATCCGCAGACGGCGCCACATTTACGAATATTGGCAGAAAGGCAGCAACCGGCATCGGTTCCGGAACCAGCAATTATACGTACGCCGATCTGGCGCCGTTGCAGGGAACCAGTTATTACAGGTTGCGGCAGGTAGACAAAGATGGCAAATACAGTTACAGCAGCCTCGTGAAAGTATATTTTGGAACAGATCTGCGGATGGCCATTTCGCCCAACCCTGCACGCAACAATGTCAATATTAGTGGGGTGGATGCATTCAACCAGGTACAACTGGTAAACCTGCAAGGGGTTGTTGTACGCCAGTATCCGAAATCAGTAACCGGCAATTATGATATCTCCGGTATTCCGGCTGGTCTCTATGTGCTGAAACTGACAGGCAACGACCGGGTGATAACCGAAAAACTGGTTATCAGGTAATGCCTTGCTCCCACTATTGGATCTTTTGCTAAGCAATATTTGGTTTATCTTGTACAAGGACAGATGCGAAATCTGTCCTTGTTTTTTATTATAATACATTTGTATGGCAAATCCGGCACTTATTTTCGGCGGCAATATTCCACAGCATTACGAAGAACTGCTGGGTCCCTTCCTTTTTGAGCCTTTTGCACAGGACCTGGCAGACCGCATTGAATTTGCCGGACTGACCAGTGTACTGGAACTGGCTTGTGGTTCGGGCAGGGTTACCAGGTACCTTGCAGAAAGGCTGCCGGCAACAGCGCAGTTTATTGCAAGTGATCTGAGCCCGGAGATGATTGCGGTAGCCAAAGAAAAAGTAACGATGGCTGGGATCAACTGGGCCGAGGTAAATATGCTGACAATGCCTTACCCGGATAACCAGTTCGATCTGATCGTTTGCCAGTTTGGTATCATGCTGGTTCCGGATCAGCAAGCGGCATTAACAGAAATCTTCCGCGTATTAAAAAAAGGTGGCAGGCTAATCTTTAACACCTGGGCTGCCATTGAATACAATCCCTTATGGCTAACGGGTCAGAAAGTACTGGATGCCTACCTGATAAAGAATCCTGTTTCATCCAGTCCCGGGCCTTTTGCCATGAGCGATGAAACCGTTGTATTGCAGCAGTTGGCAATAACCGGGTTTATAAACTGTTCCGCAACGCTTGTACAAAATACCGCGCAGGTACAGGATGCCGGCATGGCTGCTAACGGATTTCTGCAAGGCCTTCCCATTCTTTTATTCATTCAGCAGCAAAACCCTGAAAAGCTGGAAACGATTATAAAAGAGGTTGAACAGGCGCTGATCAGTCAGTTCGGGAATCATCCGCTGATACTGGCACAGGGCGCATTGGTTTTTGAAGCACTGAAATAATGATGCAGCCATTGCCTTGGTGCAACGGCTGGTTGTTCAAGCTGTACTTTTTTTGTGTGGGATACACGCCTTAGTTTTTTCCGTTTATTGAAAAGAAAACATACCAGCCACCATTGGATGAACGGCAACCATTGGTTACCGGGAGAATAGGAGATCCAACTTGTTCAAATCAATACGCACCAGCCTACGCTTGCTACAGTTGCGGCACTGCTATCCCTATTTGCCAAAATACTTTTTTTTGCCATCGTCAATGTATTGTATATTTAATTTCTTTATACCGCCCCGTCAAAACTGCCTTGCTTCCGGCCGCAACCATCGTTTATTTGTACGCTCATCTACTGACTGCCATAACCTTTTATCAACGATTATGCAAAACAACAAGCCGCCATTCCGGAAACTAAGGGGATATGCATTCGACCCCATCACATCGCTTGACCTGGATACCGCTGAAATCAACCAAATCGTGTATAAAGTGCCCTGGGAAGAACATTTACTCCCCGGCCCCGAAGGCGATTATATAAAAGTAATCGACCGCGATCCCGCCAGCAATGCCACGTATAAACCGGTCGACCTGAACGACCACGTACTGCTGGCTTCCGATGGACTTACCCCCAGCGAGACCAACCCGCAGTTTCACCAGCAAATGGTGTACGCCGTGGTAATGACCACCATTAAAAATTTTGAAAAAGCCCTTGGCCGCAAAGTAATGTGGAGCCCGGTCATGAAAGTGATCAATAAAAAATGGACGCTTGATTATGTAGCCAAACTGCTGGTGTACCCGCATGCCATACGCGATCAGAATGCATACTACAGTCCAGACCGCAAAGCCCTGCTCTTTGGTTATTACAATGCCACACCGGCCAATGCAGGCCTGTATTTGCCCGGTGGCATCGTGTATTCCTGCCTCTCGCACGATATTGTTGCGCATGAAACCACGCATGCCCTGCTGGATGGGATGTACAGCCGCTTCATGGAAAGCACCCACCCCGATGTGCCGGCTTTTCATGAAGGTTTTGCCGACCTGGTGGCATTGCTGCAACATTTTATGTATCCTGAAATTGTGCAGAACCAGATCAAAAAAGTACGGGGAGAACTGGATGCTGAAAGCCTGCTCGGCAAGCTGGCCGTAGAGTTTGGTGAATCCACCGGCGATTCCGATTCGCTGCGCGATGCCATCGGCCAGAATGTAGACGGCGTGTGGACAAGAAAAGTGCCCAACACCACCGATTATGATTCCGTGCTTGAATGCCACGACCGTGGCTCCCTGCTGGTATCCGCCGTATTTGATGCCTATATCGCCATTTATAAAAACCGCACAGCCGATCTCTTACGCATTGCAACCGGCGGCACCGGCGTATTGCCCACGGGCGAAATTCATCCCGATCTGGCCAACCGCCTGGCACAGGAAGCATCCAAGACCGCGTCACATGTACTCAATATGTGCGTGCGCGCCTTGGACTATTGTCCGCCCATCGATATTCATTTCGGCGATTATCTCCGCGCACTCATTACGGCCGACAAGGAACTGGTGGAAAATGATGAACAGAATTACCGCGTCGCTTTTATCAATGCCTTTCGCAAGCGCGGCATTTTCCCGGAAGGAGTGCCCAATTTATCGGTAGAAACACTTTGTTATAATGAGCTGGACAATGCCCCTTTCAAAAACTGGTTTACCACCGAGGTAAAAGATTTTCTGCGGGCCTTCAAAGAAAAACTATCGTACGAAACAGACCGGGAAAAAATATTCTATAACACACAGGATTTTATCAGGGGCAATAAACAAAAGAATATTACGGGTCTGCACGCCTACCTGTTGCAACTCGGCAATAAAAAATGGAACCCTCGGATCATGGAAAACCTGACGGGCCTTGTTTTCACCCACCAGTTTGAAAGCCTGGGCATCAAAAAATCCAGAACCTATACCAAGTATCCCTCCCCTTCCATAGAGATCCACTCGCTGCGCATCCACAACCGGATTGGGCCGGATGGCAACCTGCAAAACCAGATTATTCTAACGCTTGCCCAGAAATGCAAAGTAGTGGCAAAACAAAATGCAGACGGCAGCGCCAGCTTTACGCCGCTTCTTTCCGGCAGTCCCAAAAAAGAGGAGCAATCCTTTACTTTCCGCGGGGGTTGTACCATGATCTTCGATCTGAATGATCTTACACTAAAGCATGTTATCAGCAAACCGATATTCGACCGCGGCGACATCAGCAAAGGCGGCAACCGCACCCTGCGTTTAAACCAGGCCAGGGTGACCATGCAATACAGCTGTCTGTACGGCAGTATGGTAGACCAAATGGGTTTCGCACCTAACTATCATGCCCAACCGGAACCTTTTGCTTTTATTCATCAATCCAAACAGTTAAACAATGAGTGGTAAAATAGATTCCGTTAAAGTACGAATGTACAAGACCGGGTCGGTGGGCGATTGCATCTTATTGTTGTTCCAGAAAGGCGGCAACACTACTTACAGTATGCTGATCGATTGCGGCGGCATCAAAACCACTTCTGCACTGGTATCCCCCTGCGTAGAAGATATTAAGGCAACCTGTGGCGGCAAGCTGGATCTGCTGGTGGTAACCCACCAGCACGAAGACCATATATCTGGTTTTAATTTGGCGCGCCCGGTCTTTGACCAGATCACGGTGGGCGAAGTATGGATGTCGTGGGTAGAAGACCCCACCGATGATATTGCCAAACTGCTGAAAAAGCAATATGGCAAAAAATTAAAAGAACTGAAACAATCGGCTGCCGGTGCGCAGGCAGCCATTAGCAAATTGCTGAACCATAAATCTGCCGTTGTTGGTGTAGAGCGAAGATTCGGTGCCGGCAAACAAAAAATAGACCAGACCATGGCCATGGTTGAATTTGAAGAAGGTGCATCACATGGCAAGGGATTGACTTCAGGCAGACTGACCAATGACGATGCCATGAACTATGTGAAAAAGAAAGGAAAGAAAATGACCTATCAGCTGCCCGGGGAAGTAATTAAAAATGTGCCGGGGGCGGAAGGCATCAAATTTTATATACTGGGGCCGCCGCGCGATCCGGATCTTAAATTTTTAAAGCTGGAAATGGACGAAGACGAGATGTACCACCTGGCAGCTACCAATACGACTACCACGTCCATACCTGCTGCCAACGATCATGTAGTACAGAGCGGCGTTTCTCTTTTACCGGTTACTTCGCCTTTTACGGCCAACTTTAAAATGGCGGCTGCAGAAGAAAAGGCTTTCCTGAAAAAATACAATAACCCTGATTATAAATGGCGGCAGATTGAAACCGATTGGCTGGGCTCTTCCGGTGGACTGGCCCTGGCGCTGAACAGTTTTACCAATAACACCAGCCTGGCCATGGCACTTGAGTTTGAAGATACCGGCAGCGTTATTTTATTGCCGGCCGATGCGCAGTCGGGCAACTGGCTCTCCTGGCAAAAGCCCGATGTAATGGCCAGCCTGAAAGCAAAAGGCGGCAAGGATACCAACGAATTACTGGCGGCCACCA
Organism: uncultured Flavihumibacter sp.; assembly: GCA_964245425.1. GTDB lineage: Bacteria > Bacteroidota > Bacteroidia > Chitinophagales > Chitinophagaceae > JACMLD01. The sequence goes on from CAXTMV010000057.1 coordinate 8,759, forward strand.
AGTTTTATAAAGTGGGGCACCATGGCAGTCATAACGGAACTGCGTCTACCCATGGCCTGGAGAAAATTACGCGGCAAGACCTGGTAGCGTTTATGCCACTGGTACAAAATAAAGTACCCGCTGCCTGGGGAGGGCCGGCTAATTTTCCCGCAAAAAAATTATACCAGGCGCTCATAGACAAAACAAAGGGCAAAATGGTAAGAACCGACCAGGGCCTGATCACCGATGCCGGCGCCGTAAAGATGCGGCAGCTAATGCCAAAGGCCGCCGGTGCCGATTTTAAAAATGCCATTGCAGAAAAGCCCCTATACTATGAGTATACAGTGAAACCGGGGTAGAAGGAATACATTTTTTACTCGGTTCGCAGGCTTTTTACCGGGTTGGCGCTGGCCGCCCTTATGGCCTGGTAACTAACTGTCAGCAAGGTAATCAGCAGCGCTACCAGCACCACTAAAATAAAAACGCCGAACCCAATGGTAATCTTATACTCGTATTGCTCCAGCCACTCGTGCATGGCATACCAGGCTACCGGCACCGCAATAGCACAGGCAATCAGCACCAGGAATATAAAATCTTTCGACAATAATTGCCACAGGCTTCGGGTACTGGCGCCCAACACTTTCCGGACGCCTATTTCTTTTACGCGCTGTTCAGCAGTAAAGGAAGCCAGGCCAAACAATCCGAGGCAGGAAATGAATACAATCAATACCGCAATGATGGCCGCCAGGTTACCCACCAGTTCTTCATAATTAAATTTCTTGGCATATTCCTCATCGGCAAACTGGTACTGAAACGGAAAAGCAGGGTTGTATTTATCAAACAACGGTTTCATAAGGCTGATGGCCTTTGAAACAGACATCGAAGGGTTCATGCGGATATCGAGATAGCTGACCCAGCCTTTGTTATAAATAATGGTAAGTGGTGAAATGGGCCGAAAAGGCGATTCCATCTGTATATCCGGTATTACCCCGAGCACCACCATCGGCTTATCATTCCATTTCAGTTGTGCCCCAACAGGATCTTTCAGCCCCATGCGTTTTACCGCCGCCTGGTTCAGAATCACACCGTTTGAATCGGCGAATTCGCGCGAAAAGTCGCGCCCCTGCAATAATTTGATGCCAAGGGTTTTCGTGTAGTCGTACTCGGTAGCGATGGTAGAGAATACCGTTGTTTTTTCTACCGGCTGGCTCTTCGGCCATTCCCATCCATTGTTATTACTGAATATCTGTGAAGGCGGTGAATTGCTTTTACACATGGAGATAGCGGCGCCTGAACTTAGGAGATCCTGCTGCAGGGCCACAAAATTTTTTTCTATATCGTCCGACCAGTTCACTGAAATAAGCCCTCTGTTGTTAAACCCGATGGGCCTGTTCTTACCGTATTGTATCTGCTGGTAAATAACAATGGTACCAATCATTAGCGTAACAGCACTTGCAAACTGCAGCACCACCAGCACCTTACGGGGCAAAGAACCCGTTTTGCCGGCGCGCAGGTTGCCTTTTAACGTACGAACCGGATTGAAAGACGATAAATAAAAAGCCGGGTAACTACCCGCCAGCAGGCCGGTAAATATGGTAAAGCCAATCATGATCAACCAGAACAAAGGGTTGGCCAGTTGTAGACCCATCTCTTTTTCTGTGAGCCGGTTAAAAAATGGCAATGCAATGGCCACCATGCCGAGCGCCAGCAGGAAGGACAATACCGCTATCAGCATCGATTCGCCCAGGAACTGGCTGATAAGTTGTTTCCTGCCCGAGCCCACTGCTTTACGCACGCCTACTTCTTTGGCTCTTTTTTCAGAACGCGCGGTACTAAGGTTCATAAAATTGATTCAGGCAATGATCAAAACGCTCAGGCCCAGGATGCCGAACATCCTTACATATTTGATAAAGCCGCCGGTATTCTTCCCGTTTTCAAAATCGCCGTATAATCGCCATTTCGCCATCGGGTGAATGAACACTTCGGGCTTGATGCTCTTGAGTGTGTTTTCATCTGTAAAATGCGATATGACCACATCCTTTACTTTCTTGTTTACCGCTTCATACGCGGCGTTTTCATTTAACTGCACAAATACCTGCCAGGAATTATTACCCCAATTGGTTTTGTGGTATTGCTTGATATAGGTATAGATGGTTTCCTGCAATT
>CAXTMV010000057.1:10913-20777 GCA_964245425.1 uncultured Flavihumibacter sp.
GGTATCAGGAAATCAAAGGTCAGCGAGCTGTTATGGGGCTGTTTCTGAACAACGGCAGTTACCTTTACATCCGTTTTGTTATCCAGTTTCAGGGTTTTGCCAATAGGGTCTTCGTTAACAAAAATTGTTTTGGCGGTTTCGTCGGTCAGCACAATCGAATAGGGATCGTGAAGGGGGTTGCGGTCGCCAGACAAAATGTTAAAGGAAAACATATTGATGGCATCTTCACCAATAAAATGGCCGCTCTTGCTAATCTTTTTTTCTTTGTACATCAGGGAATGATCGGAGCCCCAATCGCACATGGCCACCCCTTTAAAATCGGGGAAGCGGGTTTTCAGTTCTTCCCCTATGGGAAAAGGCAATGCCTGCTGCGAGCCACGGTGCCCGTCGAAGGTCTGGTGCATCATTACCTGGTATAGCGAAGCATAGTTCTTATGGTGTTTATTAGCAGACAATTCGTCGTGCATCCAACGGCCAATCAACATTACAACCGCCATGCCGGTGGCCAGGCCCAGGATATTAATGAAAGAATAGACTTTATTCTTCAGCAGGTTGCGCCAGGCAACGGTCAGGTAGTTTTTTAGCATATTATTTTATGGTAACAATAATAACAGACGTGTTAAAAGAAAAAATGTTACCAACCGGGTGCCATCTTTTTAAGCATTTGCCCTTCAGCTTTTTACACGCCCGACAAATCGCCCCTGTGTCCGTTTCCGCACAACAGGTGTACGAAGGAGAACAAGTTAGCGACCAACGCTCACCCCTCCACTTCTGAAGGAGCGTATAATGCCTCCGAAAATAAATAAGTTATCTTATCATGTATGTATAATGGTGTGATACTATTATCAGCTGCAACCTGCTGATCAGATCATTCAACCGAACGATTTGGTGCTCCCTTTGGGGTTGGGAGTTCGTAATTCTACGATCTCTGATGTTAGAATCCGAAGATTAAAAATAGATTAAAAACCCCCTTGTCGGGGATGGGCTGCTCCCGTATCTTTGTTGCAGAAGTTGATTGGTCAATATCCAAATCCTGTTTAAACCGAACCAATATCCAATCCTGTAAAAAACCATTAAAATCCTGTATCAATCAACCTTCTAATTCTCTTTTAACCTATACCAAAAAGTTTTATTCTCATCTCCTGCCGGCTAAACCTGGCAGGAGGTTTTTTTTGGGGATGCCCTGCATCCATCATAATTCAAAATGATAGCTGCCCGATGGCAGTTGCTGCCATTTTTTTCCGGGTAGTAATAAAGAAGCCGTGGATCCTGCAGGTATAGTAACCTCGTACAGTACCTTGTTGCCCTTTTTTTTCCAGGAAGAAATAATCCTGCCATAGGGGGCGGTATGTTCGCAGTAAAAATGATCCAGTCCGTTTACGAAATGCGGCTCCAGCAAAATATTCTTAAACCCGGGCGCAGCGGGGTCGGGCCTGATGCCACCAGGACCTTTATACAGCCAGGCGCCGATTTCACCAAACATGATATGGTTCAGGGAGATATCGCTTTTGGCGTCGATGGGCCAGTTTTCATACAGTGTGGTGGCGCCATTTACGACCCACCAGCCCCAGGAAGGAAAGGTTTCTTTGGACGCCAGTTGGTATGCCAGGTCAGCATAACCGTTTTCACTGAGTGCATTCAGGATGGCCTTGGTACCGAGCAGGCCCACATCGAGTGAAAAATGATCCAGCTCGATTCTTTTGGCCAGCGCTGCTGCAGCTTTCGCGCGCAGGCTGTCCGGAACAATACCCCAATACAGGGGCGCACTCAGCGCTGTTTGCACGCTGCTGTCGGTATAGGTGTATTTGGCATTAAAAGCAGCTTTGATCTTCGCAGCCAGTGCGGAATATTTTTCATAATCGGCCGTTTTGTTGAAAAGCTTTGCCGCCTGCGCCAGTATGCGGGCATCTGCATAATAATAACAGGTAGAAGTGAGTTCTACTGGCGTAACCGACTTTACCGGCACCCAGTCGCCCAGGCCCCAGGTAGTAAGCCCCGAGGGATATAACTGGTCGATATGATCCACATAGCGTTGTATGTTATCATAGCAATCCGCCAGTGCCCTGTCATCCCCATAAAACAAATGCAGGTTCCAGGGAATGATGGCAATTACGCTGGTCCAGTCGGGGCCGTTGCCCCATTCATATCCCCAGCCGCCGGTAGGAACAATGGAAGGCAATACGCCGTTGGGCTGTTGTTCATCGCGCAGATCGGCCAGCCATTTTTCATATACGGTGATGGCATCAAAATTATACAGCCCGGTTTCTATGGCAATGCCGGCATCGCCTGTCCAGCCATTTTTTTCGCGTTGCGGGCAATCGGTCGGATAGCCAAAAAGGTTCGACAGATAAGAATGATTGGTGGCTGCCCATATTTTATTGATCACCGGGTTACTGCATTCAATTTTTCCTGCGGGGGCAACATCTGAATGCATAAAATAAGCCACCAGGCTTTCTTTCTCCAGGTGCACGGGTTTGTTACTGGTTATTTCCACATACTGAAAACCCTTGTAATTGAAATGGGGGTGAAAGGTTTCAGGGCCTTTGCCGGCCAGGGTATAGATATCGGTTTGAAAAGGATCGGTATCATCCGTTGGCCGGTAATGCACATCAATATTAGAGATGTCTACATGGCCATTGGGATACAGGCGCTCCCCGTGCTTCAGGCGAATGATGGTTCCACTGTCGCCACGCAAGGTGATACTGCTGATACCGGCAATATTTCGCCCGATATTGTATACATAGTTCGTATCACTGAAACGGTTAAACGCAATTGATGGTACGGTGTCTGTGTACCGGATGGGCACGCAGGCCTGGGCAACAATATGCTGGGAAGGTGTTGCAGCATATATAACATTTTTCCAGGCACTGTCGTTACGGGAAGCAAGGTCCCATCCGGGGATTTCCAGCCTGGCATCATAATGTTCTGCTGTATAGATGCTGTTAAACACAACCGGGCTGTGCGCTGTTTTCCAGTCTTTGCCGGACGAAACGGTCTCTCCCGATCCATCGCTGTACCGGATGCGAAGGTCGAGGCAGAAGCAGGGCCTGGCCCGCCAGGGCGCTTTGTCGAAATTCCAAACAGCAGTAGACTGGTGGTTGTACCAGCCATTACCCATCAGTACGCCCAACACGTTGTCACCATTTTGCAAGGCTGCTGTTACATCATAGGTTACATACAGCGTGCGCCGGTCGAACCGGGTGTACATCGGGTCCAGCCGATGGTCGCCGATGCTGTTGCCATTAATGGATAATTCATACAAGCCCGCCGCGGCAATATACACCCGTGCACTGGTTATCTTTTTTGATACCCGGAACAATTTCCTGAAATAAGCAGCCGGTTTTACCTGTATATCTTTCGTATCCGTGATCCAATTGCCCCTCCATTGCTGCATGCCCATCATACCGGTTTCAAAAAAAGCAAGGGGCGAAACGGTTGCCACACCAGTCTTGTTCCATGTTCTGACGCGCCAGAAATATTTTGTAAAAGGCTTCAGCGGCGCCTGTTTATAAATCATCCATGGCAGATCGCTGTCTATTTTTTTTTGGGCCAGCATATTGGCTGAATCGCTTCCTATTATTAACTGGCAGGCAACCTGGCTGCTACCGTTTGTCTGCCAGGAAAGCCTCGGGTTTTCGATATCCAGGCCGATCGGGTTTACGAGGTGCTCGGTTTGCAGGTTCCATTGTTGGGCACCGGCAGCATAAAATAAAAAAGAAGAGAGTGCCAACAAAATAAAGGAACGATTCATAAACGATGGGATGTGCTGTCTTATGATGAAAGACCTGAAATTAGAATAAATAAAGTTTGGTTGATGCCTGGGGGGCAAATTAGTTGCTCCGCTTTGCCTTGCGCAGCATGCCACCATATGGTCGCATCAATTCATCAGTCATTAAAGTAAAAGCCATGTTTGCCTATGATGCTGTGCATCTATACAGTAAAAACAGGGCCGCCGGAATCTTATTTGCTTGCAGGAAATTTATCGGCCACCAGGTTCAGTTGCAACCCATGCTCCAGCCATGCTTTTGCCCCATCCAAAACAGTTGTAAAGCCGCCTGTATTGTCTCTAACAGCTTTCAGTAACGCATTTCCTTCCAAGGCAAAACCAAAATTCTTGATGATCACATAAGTTGTCTCGTTTCCCTGATCATGAAACTCAAAGACCACCGTTGTAGCGGGTTCATTCCATTCTATTACTATTTGTTCTGCGCTGAGCATTTTTTTTACCGATACGGTTGTTGATGCAGCATACATTTCCCATTCCCAAACAAGGGTGCTGCCTTCTGTAAGCATTCCGCTTGATTTTGTAAACCAGAACTTTGTTGTAACAGCGGGATCTGCAAAAGCATTGAAAACAACTGATGCCGGGCGCCGGATAAGCATTTGTACTTCTATTGGCGGGGTGACTGCCATGGTCATTTTTAGATCAAAGTTATTCATTCTGTCGCTGCAGTCCCGTCAAAAATGGACCTTTTACACAAAGCATTTCGACCGATTAAACAAATCAGTTTCTTATAGCGGCTGGTAATTTTGTCGTTTAAAATACCAACAAATGAAAATAAAAGACAATTACAACGGTGTTTGCAGGTGCCCGCCGATTCCGGGTTTTCGCAAAATCAACTGTTCAGGATGTTATAAAAGCGGTTGATCTGGGTGCTAAAACAGCCATTGTTACCGGTGGTTTATGCGGATATTGGCCTGGCAACGGTAAAAACCTTTGTTGCGCAGCGGCGCCATATTTTCGCCGCTCATATGCAATTAAAAAAGGATTTGCCCGTTTTTATTTATCCAAATCCTACACCCATGAAAATCCGGGCAACCCTGGCCAACTTATTACTTTTTACCTGCATACTTGCGCATACTACGCAGGCACAGGAAACAAAAGACTCCCTGACAAAGTTTAACAGCGGAAACATCCGGGTACCGGATACACTGCCTTCTACCGGCGACATCAGCATCGTGCCCTCGGCAGAGCCGAGGGAAGAAAAGCGAAAGACTTATTTTTCAGTAGGTACTGGCTATATTACTGACAATGTGTACCAGGGCCGGAAAGATTCTGCTACCATTCCTTACCTAACACCTAAACTTGGCTTTTACCACAAATCGGGCCTTTTTGCAGAAGCATCAGCGGGTTTTGTAACGGCTTATGGCAGCGAAAGCGGCGCGGATATGATCAGCCTGGATGCCGGGTATAATTTTACAAAAGGTCATTACGACGGAACTTTTACCGCCTCAAAGTTTTATTATAACAGCCAAAGCACCAGCGTGAAATCGGCAGTAACCGGAAGCGTTGAATACCTGGCGGCTTATGATCTTAATTTCATAAAACCCAGCCTGCTGCTGGGCCTCAACTTTGGTAATAAAACAGATATCGTTGGCGCCTTCGGACTGGAACATTCTTTCTACCTGATTGAAGACAAGATGGACCTTTCACCCGCTATAACCGTTAATGCCAGTACGCAGAATTATTATAACAGCTATTACAAAATAAGAAAATACGCCTCCAGGAAAAAAAACAAGGCGCCTGCTCCGGCTGAAGCCACCATTACAGGCGAAGTATTGGGTGCCGCTAATTTCAAGATACTGGATTATGAAATGTCTGTTCCACTAAATTATGAAACCGGTAAGTGGAGTTTTTCCATCGTGCCTGTCTATGCGGTCCCGGTTCATCCCGCAGAAGTGATCGTTACCACTACCCTGCCAAACGGGCAAAGCAGTTCGAAAGACAGCTTTGAAAAAATACAACCGCATTTTTATTGCAGCTTTGAGATAGCCATCAAATTGTAAGCTAAACGCATAAAAGGAAAAAGGAGCCGTGACAGGCAAAAGATAGAGCGCATTTTTTTCGGGATGCAGCTTTTGTTGTCTTGGCCCCCTAGCCCATTTCTACCATGGCTTTGATAACCCCTGTTGCAGGATGCAACCAGCTTTCAAATACATCTGTCAGGTCATCAAATGATACCCGGTGCGTGATATAGGTAGATGGCTGCACCCAGCCCTGCTTCATAGCATTGATAACATGTTCAAAATCGGCCCGCGTGGCATTACGGCTACTCATCAGCGTTGTTTCCCGTTTGTGAAACTCCGGGTGACTAAAACTGATCGGTTCTTTTTGCAGGCCAATCAGTACATACCTGCCGCCATTTGCCAGGTACTGCAATGCGTTGTTAATTGCTTTCTGGCTCCCCGTTGCATCTATTACAACGGTGGGCATATCGCCATTGGTTATTTCTAAAAGGCGTTTGGTTACGTCATCGCTGGCACCGTTGATGGTATGAAGCACTTGCAATGAGTCCCTGCAGAATTGCAGGCGGCCGTCGTTTATATCCAATGCGATTACCTGCGCACCCGCAATGCGTGCAAATTCCATGGTGCCAAGACCTATCGGGCCGGCACCCACTACCAATACAAATTCTCCGGGCTGCACCCCTGCACGGCGTATGCCATGTGCCCCAATGGCCAATGGCTCTGCCAATGCCAGCTCATCATATCCCAGTCCGGCGCCCTTTACCAGTTTATCAGACGGCACAGACAGGTATTCAACCATACCGCCATCTATGTGCACACCACAAACTTGTATATGGCTGCAGCAGTTGGGCTTGCCGCTTCTGCATGCAATGCAGGTATGACAATTGAAATAAGGAATAAAAGTAAGTGCTTCGCCCGGTACAAAACCATCCGCACCATCTGCATCCAGCAAATCAGCGGCCAGCTCATGCCCCAGTATTCTTGGATAGGAAAAAAAAGGCTGTGTACCCTCGTAAGCATGCAGGTCGGTTCCGCAGATACCGATTCTTTTTATCTTTATGATGGCATGTCCTGGTTTCATAACCGGCGCTTCTTTCTGCAGCTTTGCCAGGGTACCGGGTTGTATACAGGTGATGGCTTTCATTGTTGGTTCCAATTAATATTGTAGTGTTGTATCGTTTTGAAAAAATGCTAAACTAATCGATTTCATCACCGGCAGCTATTCTTTTTTTATTATCTGCAATGCCTCATCGTCTTTGTATTGGCGGATGAGGGTTAGCAGCTGTTTTTTCAGACCCATTGCCAGGGCGTCGTGTGCTTTCAACGGGTATATATTCATCATTTCATGCGGGTCTTTCTGCAGGTCAAACAATTCCCAGTAATTGGCCGGCCCATAAAAGCGGATCAGTTTATACCGCTGTGTACGGATACCGAAATGCGGCGACACATGATGCGGTTCGGGGTATTCGTAATAATGATAATAAATGGCTTTTCGCCAGCCGGTGCGGGCGGTGCGGCTCTTAAACAGGGGCAGAAAGGAACGGCCCTGCATATCGGCCGGCACCGGCGCCCCTGCTGCCTGCAGCAGCGTGGGGGCAAAATCGATGTTTACAATCATTTCATTGATAACGGTACCCGGCTGGATGGTGCCAGGGTAACGCATTACCATGGGAGTTCTCAAAGATTCTTCATACATAAATCTTTTATCGAACCAGCCATGTTCGCCCATAAAAAATCCCTGGTCGGAAGCGTATATTACAATGGTATTATCTGCCAGCCCGTGTTTGTCGAGGTAATTAAGTAAAAAACCAATATTCCGGTCGAGCGACCTTGCCGTTGCCAGGTAATCTTTCAGGTAGCGCTGGTATTTCCATTTAACCAGCGCATCGCCCGTATACTGATGGGCATCGAATTCCTTACTGATTGTATGCTCATAATAATTATAAAAAATATCTTTTTGCAGCGGGGAAAACCGGTTATAAATATTATTGTGTGCGTAATCTGCATGCACTTTCAGATCCGTTGCCAGCGTCATGGTTTTATCAACGGTCATATCCTGGTTTTTGGCCGCCAGGCGGCCTGCATAATCATCGTAGAAAGTGGCTGGCATAGGAAAATGACAGGTATCAAAAGCACCCAGATCGGGCAGGTCGGGCAGCCATTCCCGGTGGGTTGCTTTTTCGCCAATCACCAGGCAAAAGGGTTTGGACGTATCCCGTTTATCAAGCCAGTCTTCTGAAAAACCGGTTATCAGGTTCGTTACATAACCGGCACTGGCCAGGGTATCATTGTTCATATTAATAAATGGCGGATTATAGTATTGCCCCTGGTCAGGCAGTATTTTCCAGAAATCAAAACCATCGGGCAATGTCTGCAGGTGCCATTTGCCTATCCAGGCAGTTTGGTAATGCTGTTGCTGCAACAGGCGCGGGAAGAGTGTCTGCCGTACATCAAACGGGTTGGATATATTATTGATGGTAAGCCCGTTTACATGGCTGTATTTACCGGTCAGCAGGGTGGCACGACTGGGTGCACAGAGCGAGTTGGTTACAAAAACATTCCTGAACAATGCACCCTCGCGGGCGATGCGATCGATATTAGGTGTCTGCATCAGTTTACTGCCATAAGCGCTGATGGCCTGGTAAGCGTGATCATCGGAAAAGATAATTAAAATATTGGGGGGCTTTTTTTGTTGCTGCGCCATACAGGGCATTGTACCCGCCAGTATGGAAAGAACAGTCATTATTTTTTTCCAGCCGATCATACAGACAGGGGCCATTTTCGTCACTGTTATTTGAATGCTAAAAATACAAAAGCCATCGTATAAACGATGGCTTTGTACCAGCAACCTTCCTGTATGCATTATTTTTTTATCAGGTATCCGAAAAGACCGTCTTTTTCCTGGTTGGGCCCGGCAGTAAAATACAGCCGGTTGGGATCGATGGTAGTAGCCGTAACAGGCGGGAAGACCAATGACCACAATCCATAAATGGTTACCGGAAAGCCATGCGATTTTAACTGGCCCAGGAAATTGCCATTCTGCCGGTATGCATTGATGCGCCCGTCTCCGAAATTACCGACCAGCAGGATGCTTTCGTCGGAAGAATTGTTGGAGATGCCGGAACCATTTCCGTTGTTATCGTTTCCATCGCCATTTCCTTTGCCACTGTTATTGCTTCCGCTGTTCCCATTGTTACCCTCACCGTTTTTACCGGGCCCGCTGTTGTTGTGGTTATTGTTATTATCAACACCGTTGTTGTCGCCCAGATCATGGTTATCAGCATCGTCGTTAAAGAAAGAAGCGGGCGCCTGTGCAATACCCCAGGGGCTGGTAAGCGTACCCCTGGCAGCAAAGCGACTTACCAATGAACCATTTGTATTGAATATGTCTACATACCCGTTACCCGGTCCCGGCTGGTCGCGGCCATCCGGACCTACTTTGGCATAGGTAACATACAACGATGTCCCAATGGCCTGTATATTAAAGGGTGCGAAGCCGGCTGGCAGATGGCTGTCTTTAAAAGGCATGGATACGGGTGCAAAATAACTGTTCCATACTTCAATTTTACCAGCCCTGAAATCGGCGGCATACAGATAACTGGCACCTGCACTGGTGGCCAGTGCAAGGCCTGTATAAGCGGAACCGGCGGAATTATTTTTGATAAGCTGCGCGGTATCGCCTGCATTCCAGGCAGAGAGCACGCCATCTACCCCTACAAAAATAAAACGGGCAGGTTTGCTGTTGGCCAATAAAAAATCAGTAGCGCTGGCACTGAATACAATTCCGGTTGGACTGCCACCCGAATGGGCGGCCGGTGAAGGTATGTACACAGCCGGCCGGGCAGCAATAAAAGCGCCGTCTTTATCGTATACCGCACTGAGGTGACCACCCGTAGAATTAACCCAGGCGGTGCCGGTACTGCTGAAGGCGAGTCCCCAGGCATTGAGCAGGGCCGGATCCACACGTGCAGCACTGTATTGATCGGTATTGGCCACCAGGTTTACCTGGCTAAAATCTTTCAATGCTTTGGGTTCATTTTTTTTATTACAGCCAACCAATAGTATTATAGCGGCAAAAAAGACCAGGGAAAGCGCCCCGTTGATTACATCAGCGGC
>CAXTMV010000057.1:20866-22495 GCA_964245425.1 uncultured Flavihumibacter sp.
TACAAACAACATTTAAAAATAAAAAATAGCGATTCGTTGCGGTTTTCACAGTTTCGGATGAACAACAATAAATAATGAATGGATGGTTGCAGCTTACTACGGGCAAGGCTATCAATGATAGCTTTCCTGTGCCGGGATGGGGGTACCGGGCTGTACGAAGAAGATAAATAAATGGTTGCCGGGGCACTTATTTAATAACTAACAATCATTATTGCCCGGATAAAAATAATTTTTGTCAATAATAAACAGGTGCAACAAAGGTTTTCAGCGATTATCAAATACTGGCACCTAGGTTTCGACAAAATCGACAGCAGCGGCCTTTGAGATGCCTCATTTTAGCAACAAATGGTATATTTTTTACGGGCGTTGCTGAATCTTCGGTTTGCGTCAGCTTTATTCTATAGCTGAATAATGTGTCGGCTGAAACAGTTGACAATGCTGCATTACCTCTTCAAAGCAACACGCAGCATCGAAAGGCTGCGAGCGCCCGGCCGGCCCGAGACCATTTATTAAAAGTTTAACCGGACAACTATAATGACCAATTAGCAATCAGGCTATCCCCAATTCCGAGTGCCCGCCCTCCAGAAACGGGAACATATAAGTGTGGCCGAGGCATAAACACATGATTGACAGGGCAGATATTTAGGCATGGTATTAGGTAACCAGTTAGCTTTACTACTAGACCCATGAAAACAAATGCAGTTATGGCACCTCTGCAACTGGAGGCCCTTATAAGAGAGCGGGAGAAAATAGCAGATGCATTGCAAAATGAAGTGAACCAGACGCTGGCGTCTGTGCTGCTTTGGATACAACTGACCAAAAAAGAAAACAACCTGTCTGAAGACAGGGGATTTCAGCAGGCCGAAATCAATTTAAAAGCAGCCATTGATCATATCAGGGAACTGCACTATTCGCTGATGAAATAATGCAACGCTTAAAAATAAAATTCAAAAGCAAAAAGTAAAAATTGTGGTGGCTGGCCGGTGAGTACAGCGGGCCAGGAGAAGCAAGGGCCTTATATTTTTGAATATTGACTTATTGAACTTTTATTTTCGTACTGTTATGGTACTATCGGTTATGCTGAAATGTACTTCACCCGTTGCTTCCAGCAGCTGAAGCAATTGCGATAGCGGCGTGTTCCTGGGTATGGATGCGTTGAAATGTTTTATTGCCGGGCCGTCATACACAACATTGGCATTGTACCAGCGTGACACTTGCCGCATCAGCGCATCCAGTGCCGTCTCCTTGAAAATAAACCAGCCGTTTTTCCAGCCCATGGCTGTTTCCAGGTCAGCCTTGCTTACCAGCACATTGCCATTTTTGTTTACACTGCCCTCCTCGCCCGGTTGCAGCCAAGCCGATCCATTCAGCTTAACCGACCCTTCTGCCAATGTTACTTTTACCGAAGGTTCATCTGCATAGGCGTTTATATTGAAATGGGTACCGGTAACCCGCACCTGCGCAACGGTTGTATTTACTTCAAAAGCAAACATGGGATCTTTTGCCACTTCAAAATATCCTTCGCCGGTTAGTTCCACTACCCGGGTACCACTGAATACGGCCGGGTATTTCAATGAGGAAGACGCGTTCAGCCAGACCTTTGTACCATCCGGCAAAATAACTTTGTAT
>CAXTMV010000057.1:22505-23447 GCA_964245425.1 uncultured Flavihumibacter sp.
GGTTAAACAGTTCGGGCTGCGTTGGTGAGGGGGGATGCAGCTGCCGGTAAATGATCAGGCCACTATCTGACTTAATGATCGCTGAACTGCCTTCTGCTGCCAGCGGTCCGGCCCCTGCGTTATTGAGCAGGATTTTTCTGCCATCTGATAAAGTGAGCATGGCCTGATCTTTTCCCGGGATCATTTCGGGTGGGTGAAGCTGAACCATAGGATCCCGTATTAAATTTTTTTTATTATTATTCAACAGGAGCATAAGTATAACCACTGCCAGCACGCAGGTAGCAATGGCATACCACCAAAAAACAGGGTTTTTTATTTTTCTTGGACTGCCGGTGCCGGCAGCGGCCGGCTTTTCGTTCTCCGCAAGCGGCTGTTCTCTTTTACGTACCCATTCATCAAGCTGTTTGTCTTCTATCAGCCTTTCAAAAATGCGCTGGTGATCGATATTGGTTACTACCCAGTTATCCAGTTCCGTTTGCTCGGCAGCCGTTAGTTCATGACGCATAAAACGGGCCACCAGCCACGCAACCCGGTAAGATTTTTCGTCGGAGGGATCCAGTCCGCCAGGTACTTCCTCTTTCATACCAGTAAGTTAAAAATATTTAAGGAAATGCTCTATACCAATCATAAAACAGCCTGCACCCAAAAATGATCAAACAAACAAAAAATAAACAAGAAGGGCTTGCGGGATCTTGTGATGGTTAGATCTTGGGATTTCTGTGATGCGGCAACCGAATAATCAAATATCCACCGCTCAAAACAAAAATCTTATTTGCTTCCTGGCAGGTGCCTAACCGATCGAAAAGATATACACTGCTCATTAATTAATAATCATTGTTGTCCGGATAAAAATATTTTTTTTCAATAATAGACATATGCAATAAAGTTTTTCAGCGATTATCAATACAGGTACCTTGTTTCGACAAAATCGACATCAGCGGC
>CAXTMV010000058.1:0-22997 GCA_964245425.1 uncultured Flavihumibacter sp.
ACCTAAAACCACCCTATGAAAAAATTAAAAAAATCCAAAAACTTACTGTTGTAAAACTGCGCTTTATTGTGAAGGATTGCGAAAAAAAAGAATTAAAAACACATTAAACATTTTTTTAATAGGTGTTTAATGACGGAAAAGTAATGGTAAACACGGTACCGGCCTCCGTGGAAGAGTTTACCTGAACCCGCCCTTTGTGCAGGGCGATGATGCGTTGAGAAAGTGCCAGGCCCAGGCCGAAACCCTTTGTTTCTGCAGACGTGCGGCCCCGGTAAAAAGGATGAAAAATGCTTTCGATCTCTTCGGGCGCAATAGCTTCCCCGTTGTTCTTTACTTCCGCTATTATTTCCTTGTTACTGAAGTTGAGCGAGAGATAGGCACGTTTGTCGAAGGAATATTTACAGGCATTCTCGGTAATATTTTTGATGGCGCTGTAGAGTAAATCCGGATTTCCATAGGTCAGGCAGCTTTTGTCATCGTCGGGAAATTCACCGAACTCGAGTTCCACATTGTAAGCGGCGTTGATCTTTTTTACATCGCCTACAATCTTCAGCATAATTTCGTCGATGCGAACCTCGCTTAATTCGATACCACCCTCGTAACCGGTTTTGGCAATTTCAAGCAGGCTCTTGGTAAGCTGCCGCATTTGCTCCACATCTTCCTGGATGGAGAACAACACTGTACGGTATTCTTCCGTACTCCGCTCTTTATACAAGGTTACCTGCAACTGGCTGCTGATAGAAGTAAGCGGCGTTGACAATTCATGGGAGGCATTGGAGATAAACCTTTTTTGTATGGTAATAGATTCCTGCAGGCGGTTCAGCAGGCTATTAAATGTATTGGCCAGCCGCGACAATTCATCCTGTCCCTGCCCTGCATAGATTCGGTCAGACAGGTTATTAAACGACACCTCGTTTACTTCGCGGATGATGCGGCTGATGGGCCGCACCAATTGCGTGGAAAAGATATATCCAACAATAATAGTAATGATAACACCCGCCAGCAGGCTCGACAGCAGGATGCCTTTCAGATCGGCTATCCGGCTTTTTCCATCCTCATCGCTGCCCATATAAAATACCAGCAATTTCTTATGGTTGTATTCCTGGTAATTGATGAACAGGTCAACATCGCCTTCTTTGGTGAATTTATGTTTGCTGATCTTCGCATCCGTAATGATGGCGGGGGTAATAACGAGGTGCCTGGCATTTTTTCCATAAAATTCATAGGCAGGAACACTGTCATTCTCATATATAATAAGGCCTCTTTGTGCTATCTGTGCCGTAGAAGTACTGTCCAGCCGCTGCAATACATCCAGCTTGTTATCGCCCAGTATGGCAAACAGGTTGGCGCGGCTGCTGGCCCCTGCCTGTAAGCGATGTTTAAAGATTTCTTCTCGGCTGCGTTCTGTAAAATAATAAACAGAATAGCTGATAAGCGACAGAATGCCCATTACCAGGAGGGTAAACAGCAAGGTTATTTTAAACCGTATGTTCATATCAGGATTCTTTCAGTATGTAGCCCATACCTACCTGGGTGTGTATCAGTTTATGCGGAAAATCCTTATCGAGTTTTTTCCGCAGAAAAGTTACATACACATCTATTACATTCGTTTTGGTATCAAAATCAATATCCCAGACATTCAGCGCAATATCCGCCCTCGATACCACCTTGTTTTTATTTTTGATCAGGTATTCCAGCAACTGGAACTCTTTTGCCGTAAGGGGTATCAGCCTGCTGTCGCGGCTCACTTCCTTGCTGTCCAGGTTCATCACCAGGTCGGCCACTTTAAGAATATTGCCGGCA
Source organism: uncultured Flavihumibacter sp. (assembly GCA_964245425.1). Taxonomy (GTDB): domain Bacteria; phylum Bacteroidota; class Bacteroidia; order Chitinophagales; family Chitinophagaceae; genus JACMLD01. The sequence goes on from CAXTMV010000058.1 coordinate 1,804, forward strand.
GGTACGGTCTGGCGCAGGCGTTTCAGCAAGGCCCTGATCCTTACCAGCAACTCTTTAAAATCGAAAGGCTTGATAATATAATCGTCTGCCCCGGCATCGAATCCTTCAATTTTATCGCCGATGGCATTTAAGGCCGTCAGCATCATCACCGGTATCTGCTGGTTATGGCTGCGTATTTCCTTGCACAGCTCATAACCGTTCATGCCGGGTAAGTTAATGTCTAGTATGGCCAGGTCGAAAGGATAGGTATTAAAAAGTTTTTTGCCCACCAGGCCGTCATAGGCCACTTCTACCTCGTATTGATTTTCTGAGAGCCCCTTTTTTAACGAATCAGCTATTTTTCTTTCATCTTCTACCAGCAAGATTCTTGCATCTTCCATAATTTATAGTTGTTAGTACCTATTTAGTATTTATAAAGATCAGTAATTAAAATTGCAACGCTGAAACTATTGCTATACAAGCTATTAAAATCAAATTAAAATAACCAACAGGCAATGGCTGCCGTACGGGCTGGTACCATAAAACCCAGCGCTGATGAAGACAGATTCCCAAATCAGGACCTGGGCAGGAAGGGTATTCTCCTGGTTGGATGGTTACGCCGGTCAGGTGCATTCTGCCGGTCCCGCACTGCCCAAAGCCAGTCTCTGCACAAATCTTCTCTTTTTCCGTGTGCTTTTCGTTATTTTATCTTACCTTTGCCAACCTTTAAAAGTTCGTAGACATGGGGCGCCGGGATTACGATATTGCATTTGTAGGTTTAAAGCAGGGCATTCATGAATACCACTACCAGGTAAATGACAAGTTCTTTGAGGCTTACCAGGAGCAGGATTTTCGCCATTGCAGCGCAAATATAAAGCTGACACTCGATAAACAAAACGGCTTTATGCTGTTGAAATTCGAAGTGGGCGGCGTGCTGGAGACCACCTGCGATCGTTGCGGCAGCTCAGTTTTACCCATGAACCTCTGGGATGAGTTTAATGTGGTGGTAAAACTGGCAGAAGAACCCGATTCGATGAACGAACAGGAAGAAGACCCCGATGTATATTACATCGGCCGCGGCGAAAGCCACCTGCACATTGCCGACTGGATATTCGAATTTGTAAACCTGAGTATACCCATGCAGCGCATGTGCAGCGAAGAAAAAATGGGCAGCCAGTATTGCAACAATGACGTACTGGATATGCTTAAAAAAGGTGAAGACGAACCCAATGGCAATGATAACCCGATCTGGAAAGGCCTGGAGAAAATTAAGAAAGACCTGGATAATTAGCATACAGAATACCGAAACGCATATAAATAAAGTATATAAATTTTTTTTGAATCAATAAATAGTTGAGCCATGCCAAATCCCAAAAGACGACATTCTCAGCAGCGTAGTGCGAAACGCAGGACACACTACACGGCAAGTTCTATTACGCTGAGCAAAGACAGCACTACCGGTGAAATACATGTTCGCCACCGCGCCCATGTAAGCGAAGGTAAATTGTACTACAAGGGAAAAGTAGTAGCTGAGCAAGCTCCTGTAAAATAATCATTCCTCATTCCCGGATTCCGGCATTCATCGGTTACGCACCAGCGTGATCCTTTGGATATTGGAATTTTTTTTTGCAATGACTATGAATATAGGTTTAGATATGATGGGTGGCGACTATGCCCCGCTGGAGGCGGCAAAGGGTATCCGCCTGTACTTATCTGAACACCCGGCTGGTACTACTCTTTTCTTATTCGGCGATGAACTGCAAACAGCGCCACTGATTGGACAGGAAGGCATCCCACCGGAAAAGGTAAAAATAGTGCATGCCCCCCAGGTAATCGGCATGGATGAGCATCCTACCAAAGCCTTAAAAGAAAAACAGCAGTCTTCCATCGCCGTCGGTTTTAAATACCTGGCAACGGGTAAAATTGACGCGTTTATCAGTGCCGGCAATACCGGCGCCATGCTGGTAGGCGCTATGTTCAGCATCAAAGTAATAGAAGGCGTTCTGCGGCCTACCATCTCAACCATGATGCCAAAAGAAAACGGCCGCGCCGGCATACTCCTGGATGTAGGCCTGAATGCCGACTGCAAACCGGAAAACCTTAACCAGTTTGCCTTGCTCGGTTCTTTATACGCCCAGCATATCCTGGGTATCGACCATCCAAGAGTGGGCTTACTGAATGTGGGTGAGGAAGAAGGAAAGGGCAATATTCTTGCACAGGCAGCCTACCCCCTGCTGAAACAAAACGACCAAATCAATTTTATCGGCAATATCGAAGGCCGTGATGTATTGCTCGACAAGGCCGATGTAATGGTTTGCGAGGGATTTACCGGTAATATCATCCTTAAAATGGCTGAATCCATTTATGATATTACCCATTCCAAACAAATTGAACACGAGTTTTTAGACCGTTTCAATTTTGAGTACTACGGTGGCACACCGGTACTGGGTGTGGCAAAGCCGGTGGTCATCGGGCATGGCATTTCACAGGAAACAGCCTTCAAGAATATGATTGCCGTGGCGGCCAAAATGATCGAAACCGACCTGATGACAAAAATGAAAGCTTCGTTTACAGGCCTTCCCAACGCCTGAAACCATGAATCTCCTCTTTTCATACCTGCAGGATTATTTCAGAAATGTTGACAAATGGCTGCTTCTTTTCTGCGCCTGTTTTGCGGCTGTTTTTTTAACCCTCAACTTCCGCTTTGGCATAGAGACCAAATGGCTGTATGGCATCAGTAACCGGTATGAGAAATTTCTTGGCTTTTATTGCATGTATGCCATTGCCTTCATCCTACCGTGCCTGGTGCTGGCAGGCACCAAACACCGGCAGGCCATCGGCGCCCCGCAATTCTGGTTTTTATTGTTGCTGGCCCCGGCCATCTTTGCGCTGAAAGTAAGCTTTGGCGGCCTTACCCAATGGATTGCAGGTAACAGCCAGGATATACAGCGCCGTTACCTGGCCATCATCGTGAACCTGCCCGCTCGTTTATTACTGGAGCTGGTACCCTTGTTGCTATTTTACTGGCGGCAACAAACAGGTGGTCCTTTTTGGGGTCTTACCACAAAAAATTTTAACTGGTACCCGTATGCGCTGATGTTGCTGGTTATGGTGCCCCTGATCGCTTTTGCCTCTACCCAGGCCGATTTCCTGCATACCTATCCTAAACTGAAACAGGTGGCTTTTATGGATGGAGTGGTTAAACATCCTGCCTGGTACAAATTATTGTACGAGCTTTCTTACGGCGTTGATTTTTTTACCATCGAACTATTTTTCCGCGGATTCCTGGTATTTGCATTTGTGCGTTATATAGGTGCCGATGCTGTTTTACCGATGGCAGTCTTTTACTGCAGCATCCATTTTGGAAAGCCTTTATTTGAATGCATCTCTTCCTTCTTCGGTGGCATGTTGCTGGGTATTATTGCCTGCAGAACACAATCTATACTCGGTGGTATTATGGTGCACCTGGGTATTGCGTGGATGATGGAACTGGGCGGCACCCTCGGCCGGTTGTACAAGCGCTAAGAAAAAAAGAGAAAAAGAATGTGCGGCGCGTTCTTTTTCTCTTTTTTTAGTCCGTTTTTATCTCTTTATTCTTTTAGCTAAATTAACTACCAACTCATAAGCCGGATTCTGTTTCTAAACTATCATTTATCTGGCCCCGGCATTACTGCAGGGATCTTGCTGCCTACCCTCCAGCATCGGGCGGACAGCCCTCTGGCGCTGGTTTACGTGGCATTACAGCATGCAAGGTTTACCCATGGTATACATTACTGTGCACCATCGTAGGCTCTTACCCTACGTTTTCACCCTCATCCTGATCTTTTGGACCAGGACAGTTATTTTCTGTGGCACTGTCTGTTGGTGCAGCTTGCGCTCCACCACCCGGCGCTTAACCGGTGCATTGTCCTTTGCTGTCCGGACTTTCCTACCTTATGTTGCCATAAGATCGATAGCTCGGTTGGTAGTTGCCGCGAAGGTAGTTGATTGGCCGGTCAGTTGACTGGTTGATTGGTTGATCAGTTGGGGCAAAATAAACCTAATACTGCAAAAAGACCTCGGTGGCACCATAGCCATAAGAAGCATGGTACTGGTTTACGAAATACTTCACTTCTTTTTTCAGGCGCAGCTGTTCGTGTATCTCATCGCGCAGCCTGCCCGTGCCAAGGCCATGAATAAAGATGATGGCAGACTGGCGATGCGCAACCGCCAGATCATAGTATTTCTCAAACTCTTTCAGCTGCAGGGTCAGCATTTCAAAGTTGCTTAGTTTCTTCCAGTCTTCTGTTATTTTCTCTATGTGCAGATCTACCACGGTTCTGGCAGGCGGCAGGTGCTGCCGGGCTTTTGATGCCTCGTACACTTTGTAACCGGCGGCTGTTAAGCGGGATACATCCATTTTCTCCTCTTCCTGCCGGGCGGGGTACAGATCAAACAGTTTATAAGAAAAGGTTGGCTCACCCTTTAGTTTTATCTCTTCGATTTTCTTGAACAGCTGCTGTGCTTTCAGCTTGAGCGCTGTTTCATAATATTCGGCCTTTTTTTTATCCGGCTGCAGCAAGGTAAACTCGCAGGAGAACGTGGGGTTATCATTCAGGCTGTCGAAGGGTATATCGTGCAGGTAGAAACTTTGGTTTACCAGCAATTCATTTTTCAGATCAAACCCGGTTTCGCCGGCATAGTTTACTTTATAGTGAAATCCATAAGCCGTGTCATTGCCATTGATAAGGTGTACTTTCAGTAGATCAACAATATCATCTCCAAATTCATCGGTTTCAAATTTAGGCAGAAACATCAGCCAAACACCGGCCGGGTACCTGGCAGAAGCAATCACTTTTCTTTCTTTGGGAACCTGGTCAATATAGGTCTTTGCTTTTTTTTCAGGGACCGTTTTTTTCTGGGTAAACTGTTTGAAATAGGGAAAATCCAGCTGATCTGTATAGGCCGGAAATTTAACGCCCCGCACGTCTACCATCACCATTTTATCATTGATAATGTCTACAACCTCTCCATCTTCATTAGAATGCATGATGGTTACCTTATCGCCAATTTCGAATTTCATACCCCTGCCTCCCTGAACGGAAAATTATGCTGTTAATAATCAAATTCAACACAAAAGTATTGATTGTTCAGGAATTTTCAGCCCCATTCAACTTGCTCTTCCGGTAACCGTATAAAAAATATACCATCAGACCCAGTACCAGCCAGCTGGAGAACCAGGCCCAGTTGCGGGCTGTCATACCGGTGAGCAGGTACAGGCAGGTTACCAGGCCCAGCAGGGGAATCAATGAGTATTTTTTTACAAATGCCAGGACGCTGATTACAACACAAACCAACCAGAAAACAATGGTGGAGATATTGATGGTTGCTTTTGCCAGCGAGGCATTGTCCAATGCATTTTTTAACAGCTCGCCTTTTTGCGAATCGATACCGGCCGTGGCAGCCTTGCCTTCGTCTGCGGTCAGCCCCAGCTGAAACAGTTCCTGCGCATAATGATGATTGAAAGAAAACAAAATGACCAGGCTGGCCAGTATGATACCCGGAAAGATGAACTGCCCGTTGATATACGGTATATGAAATTTACCTGCCTGTTTTTCTTTTTTGGGTATGAGCAAGACGCCTCCGCATACCAGCACAAAAGCAAACAGGGTGGCAATACTGGTAAAATCAAGTACAAAAGTCTTGTCGGTGAATAAAATGGGGATGCCCACTACCAGGCCAGTTACAATGGTAGAAAAAGAGGGCGTCTTGTATTTGGGATGTATTTTTTGAAAAACAGGCGGCAACAGGCCGTCGCGGCTCATGCTCATCCAGATACGCGGTTGCCCCATCTGGAAGACCAGTAACACACTTGTCATGGCAATCACCGCAGCAATGGAAACGAAAAATTGCATCCAGCTGACGTTCAGGTTTTGCTTTTCAAAAATAAAAGCCAGGGGATCGCCTACGCCTTCAAATTTCCGGTAATTAACGGCGCCGGTGAGCACCAGGGTCAGTAATATGTATACCACGGTGCAGATGACCAGTGAAAGTATCATCCCCCTTGGCAGATCGCGCTGCGGGTTCTTGCTTTCTTCTGCCAGCACACTCACGGCGTCGAACCCGATATAGGCAAAGAACACACCGCTCACCGCGGCCATGACCCCGCCAAAACCGTTGGGCATAAAAGAATGAATGCCGGCATCATTGGCGGGCAGCCAGTTGCTGGTATGGCCACCGGAGAAAATAATATAGCCCCCCACCAGTATCACCAGGCCCACCACCACCATTTTCAATATCACCATTACATTGCTGAAGTTGCGGCTTTCTTTTATACCGCGCAAAACCAGGTAGGTGATCAACAGGTTGATGATCAGGGCTGGCAAATCAAAAATGATATGCAGCCCGGCAACAATGGGTGCGTTGTTCCATGCTGCCAGCACATCGGGCGCCGTACTGCCATCTGCCAGTGCATGCTTTACTTCCATATAACTGGTGCAGAGCCATTCCGGCATGTGAATATGAATCTTTTCCAGGAAAGAAGTGAAATAGTCGCTCCAGCTGTAGGCCACATAGATATTGCCGATGGAATATTCCATGATAAGCGCCCAGCCGATTATCCAGGCAAACAATTCTCCAAAAGAAGCATATGCATAGGTATAGGCACTACCGGCCACGGGTATGCGACTGGCGAATTCCGAATAGCAGAAAGCCGTAAAAGCGCAGGCTACGGCGGTAATTACAAATAATATGACCACACCGGGGCCGCCATGAAAAACCGCCCCGCCCAGGCTGCTGAAACTGCCTGCACCCAGGATGGCCGCGATGCCGAAAAAAGTGAGATCGCGCAGGGTCAATACGCGCTTCAGCCCGGCTCCGCCATGACTATCATCCGACCCCTCAGCCAATATGGAAGCAATCTTTTTTGTACGGAAAAGAGAATTGGACATGACCGGTTGGTTTTAGGGTTTTAAGATAGGCAAAAAAGAGACAGTGCATGAAAAAGGATGGTTGCCGGCCAGATTTGCCGGCGCCTGATTGGACGTCTGGCTAATTCATTTTAGATTTGAAAAAAGTACCAAATGTCTGCCGCAGAACTGATCGAGTTGGGAACAGGCTTCCTGGACACCTTTAAATATGAGAAAGCTATAGAATATTTTTCAAGGGCCATTTTATTGGATCCCCACCTTGCCGAACCTTACGAATACAGGGGGATAGCGTTTTATAAAATCCTGAAAATTCCGGAAGCACTGCAAGACCTTGGCAAAGCCGTTGAATTAGACCCGGTGAATCACCAGGCCTGGTACAACAAAGGCGAAATACATTTTTACCGCAAAGAATTTAACCTGGCAGAAGCCGCCTACCTGAAAGCAAATGAAATTTATGGGGGCAGTTTTTTTTACCTCAGCGCATTGGCAGAAACAAAGCTGAAACTGAAACAATACCAGCAGGCCGCTGACTATTGCGACCAGGTGCTTGAAAACGACCCTGCAGACAGTATTGCTTTATCTTTCAGGGCTAGCGCCCTGTCAGGATTAAAAAATTATGCAGCCGCCATAAAAGACAATTTAAAACTGGTAGACCTGGGCAAAAGAAATGCTACCCTGTACAACAATATTGGTTTTTATTATAGCAAACTCGGTGAATTACGCAAAGCTGAAAACAATCTGCTGGTGGCCCTGCAAATCAACGCTACCCACCCGTATGCGTTGAACAACCTGGGGCATGTATATCACTTACAAAACAACCCGGAAGAAGCGCTCAAAAAAATAAACCAGTCGATTGAAATTGACCCTTCTAATTCCTATGCTTACAAAAACAGGGCGCTGGTATACATACAACAGGGAAAACCAGTGGAGGCCCAGGCCGATTTGAAAAAAGCCCGCGCTTTGGGATACGCGGACGACTATGACGACGAAGTGGATATTTTTTTAAGGACATATGTCAGGCTTAACGGGTAACTGCCTTTTTAAAAAGCAATATCTGATAATGAGCTTTGGTTTTTGCGGCCTATATTTATTTCAAAAATCAGCTATGCCATTATCCACTGCCCAGAAATTAAAAATTAAGGAAGGTGATGTGCTGTTAACCCTGCAGGCCCCCGCCGGTTTCAAAAAAAACCTGGGGCCGTTGCCAGCGGGGGTGAAGATTGTCAGCGACGGCAAAATCTATAGCCAGCTGCATTGGTTTGTTACCAATGAAGCGCAGGTAAAAAAAGAGGCCAGGAAAGTAATATCGATGCTGAAAGAGGGCGTTATTTGCTGGGCCTATTTTCCGAAAGGAAGTTCAGGCATACAAACTGATCTTACCCGCGATAAAGGCTGGAGCAGCCTGCTGGCCGCTGGCGATTCACTGGCCTGGCTGGTACTGGTTTCTTTCGATGATACCTGGTCGGCCTTTTCCTTCCGGCTGAAAACGGAGCCGGATAAACCCAAAAAAACAGTTACCACTGAACGACCCATTTTGCAATATGTTGATGCTGCCGCCAAAACCGTTCGCCTGCCGGATGACCTGGCAGAGGTATTAAAAAAGAACCGGGGCGCCGCCGGTTTTTTTGAGACGCTATCCTTTTCCAACAAAAAAGAATATGTGGAATGGATTGTAACGGCCAAACAGGAAGCTACGCGCAAAACCAGGGTGGAAGGCACCTTGGAGCGGCTGGAAAAGAAATGGAAGAACCCGCGGAATTTGTAATGGATATAAGCAACTAAAAAGGCTTTTTGAATTTTTATTGTTGAATGTTTCTTTTCTCTCAGGACTCCCTTTGCAGCAGGTAAGCTGCCAACTGGCGCAGCGGCTCTTTACGTATGTTCATGACCGCTATTTCTTCCAGGTGCTGAAAAGCAATACGGGTATATTTCTCTTTCAGATCCACTGCCCAGACATCTACCCCGGTGGTTTTAAAAATAGCCAGCACTTTATCGATTTTATCATCCGGGTTTTCTCTCATTAACTGCAGCAATAACGCTTTTTGCGGCGCAGGCGCAATCTCCAGTGCATGAATCATCAGGAAAGTTTTCTTATTGGCTGCAATATCACCGCCTACCTTCTTGCCGAATTTTTGCGGATCGCCAAACGCATCCAGGTAATCATCCTGCACCTGGAAGGCAATACCGAGGTTGCGGCCAAACTCATATAGGTGTTGCTGGTTGCCTTCGCCCGCCCCGCCCAGTATGGCACCTGAACGCAGGCTCGCAGCCAATGAGACCGACGTTTTCAGTTCGATCATACGCAGGTATTCATCCATACTAACCAGTTCCAGCTGCTCAAAATCCATATCCAGCTGCTGTCCTTCGCAAACCTCTCTGGCGGTTTTATTAAACAGATGCAAGATCTGGTGAATATGGGTAGTCTTGATCTTATTCAGGTAATCATATGCCCTCACTAGCATTACATCGCCGGCCAGCAAAGCGGTAGAGGGGTCGTATTTTTCATGCACGGTTTGCATGCCGCGCCGCAGCGGCGCTTTATCCATGATATCGTCGTGAATAAGCGTAAAATTATGGAACAGTTCAATGGCTATGGCCACCGGGTATACGTCCGGCTCCAGCTCACCAAACAGCTCATTGCCCATCAGGCACATCACCGGCCGGATGCGCTTGCCCCCGATCGTTAGAAAATAATTATTGGGACCATAGAGCGTTGCCGGCGTTGCGGGGAAATGGGGTACTTGAAATTTTTCGTTGAATAAGAGCGCTAATTCTTCAAATGAATGCATGTTTATTTCTGGTGTCTGATTTGAGGATGCCTGGTTTCTTTTTTGCAGGAATATGAATTAAAAATTAACAATAAAAAGTAAAAATGCTGGCAGCCACTTATCACATTTGCCACCTTTATCACATTAACACCCTCAATTTTTTTTCTTTTTATTTTTCTCCTTATCCGGGTTATCGTCAATGCCGGTAATGGGTGCTACCACCCATTCATAATCCAGCTGGCGTTTAACCAGGTTGGCGGAAATCAGTTTAATCCTGATCTTATCGCCCATCCTGAATACCCGGCCACTTCTTCTGCCCACCAGGCAATAGTCTGATTCTACGTACCGGAAGTCGTCGTAGTCGAACAGGCTGTTGATGATGACCAGCCCTTCGCATTTATGTTCCACCGTTTCTACCCAGAACCCGAAAGACGATACCCCGCTGATGACGCCTTCAAATTCCTCCCCCAGTTTATCCTGCATAAATTCTACCTGCTTGTATTTATTGGCGGCACGTTCGGCATCCATGGCGGCACGTTCACGCTCGCTGCAATGCCGGCATTTTGCTTCCATTTTTTTATCGATGGGTAGGGCGCCGTTCAATATCTCTTCGAGAATGCGGTGTGCCATTACATCGGGGTAACGGCGTATGGGCGATGTAAAATGGGTGTAATCGGCAAAGCCCAATCCATAATGCCCGATATTCTCTTCGGTATAAATGGCTTTTGCCATGGTTCGGATGCCCAGCTGCTGCAACACATGCTGCTCTGGTTTTCCTTCTGCATCCTGCAACATCTGGTTAAAGGAAGCTGCAATGCCTTCGGGTGTTTTAGTATCAAACTTATGCCCGTATTTCTTGGCAAATTCTACAAAGGGAAGCAGTTTTTCTTCATCGGGTGTGGCATGGATACGGTATGGAAAAGGAATCGGCTTTTTATTTACTTTTATTTTTGCTACATGCTCCGCCACAAACTTATTGGCCAGCAGCATAAACTCCTCGATCAGCTGGTGCGATTCCTTGCTTTCTTTTACCACAATGCCGATGGGCTTACCGGTTTCATCCAGCTTAAAGCGTACTTCCTGGCTGGAGAAATTGATGGCGCCCTTTTTAAATCTTTGCTTGCGAAAACGCTGTGCCAGGCTGTTCAGGATCAGCACTTCGTCTTTCAGATCGCCTTGTTCTGTTTCAATGATCTGTTGCACATCTTCGTAAGCAAAGCGTTTGTCTGAATGGATGACCGTCTTACCCAGCCAATAGCTTTTTATTTCCGCTTTGGGCGTAATATCAAAAATGGCAGAGAAGGTAAATTTGTCTTCATTGGGCCGCAGTGAACAGAGTTCATTAGAAATACGTTCCGGCAGCATCGGGTTTACCCGGTCGGGCAGGTATACGGAAGTTGCCCGCTGGTAGGCCGATTCGTCCAGCACGGACTCCGGTTCTACATAGTAGCTGACATCGGCAATATGCACCCCAATCTCATAATTGCCGTCTTTTAATACGCGGAACGAAATGGCATCGTCAAAATCCTTTGCATCGGCCGGGTCAATGGTAAAAGTGAGTATGTTGCGGAAATCTTTTCTTTTTGCGATCTCTTCGGCCGGCAGTGTATCGGGCAGGCGTTCGGATGCTTCCAGCACGTCGTCGCTGAAGCTGAGCGGAAAGCCATTTTCCATGATGATTTCTTTCATGGCCGCATCGTTGGTATTACCGGCATCCATGATCTCCAATACGGCCCCGCTTGGTTTTTTGTTCTTTTCCCAACTCAGCAGTTTTACCACTACCTTATCACCGTTTTTAGCGCCGTTCAATTTTTCCAGCGGTATATAAATATCCGGCATAGGCTTTTCTGTTTCGGCAACAAAAAAAGCGAAATTCTGGCTTAGCTCCAGCCGGCCCATAAATTCTGTTTGTTTACGTTCCACTACTTCCACTACCTGGCCCTGTTTACGGCCACTTTTGTTCTGATCGCCTGTGATGTTTACCCGAACGGTATCGCCGTGCAGGGCGGTGTTAAAATCATTGGGCCGCACCAATATGTCATTGTCCAGTTTGTCTACGATCACATAGCCCATTCCTGAGCGGGTTACATCCAGTCTACCTTTGTATAAAACTTCCGATGATGTTTTCTTCTTTTTTTTCTTATCTGTTTTTTTAGCCATTGTTATTGCTGTTTTTTATCGATCCGCAGTTCTTTTGTACAGGCTGGTACGCTCAAAAAAAGCGATCTGCCCCGTCAGCGGCGTGTTAATTACAGCAGATCTTTGCTGCTGTGTATATGTTTATCTGTCTCAGATCTTTTTGCAAAGTCTTTTATAAATGTACCGATTAATCCATTGAACCGGCCTGCGTCGTTGAAGAGGAATTCCAGTTCGATGGGCACCACGTACAAGGGCATGCCACCCAGTTCCTGCGCAAATTTTACCAGGCGTACGGCATCTTTTTCGGTGGTCAGTATTATTTTATAGGGTGCCTGTATGGCCATAAACCTTTTCTGGATATCTTTTAAATCGTCGATGGTAAAAATATGGTGATCATTGTAAGACATTTCGTAATAAGTCTTCGATCGCTCCTGTAAAAGGTCTTTTAACGGGCCCGGGTTGGCAATGCCGGTAACCAGTAATACTTCCACATCGGCAGATACCCTGGCCGGTTTGTTTGTTAAAATATGATAAGGCTGGCCATAACGAATGCTGGTAAAAAAAACGGCCTGGCGGGGCGCCGGCCTGATCTCCTGCAGTATTTCTTCTTTTTCTTTTACTAATAAGCCGGGCTTGCATTTGGAGACAATAATGATCTGCGCTCTTTTTACGCTTGCTTTTTCGTCTCTTAGGTCGCCGGTGGGCAGGTACCAGTCGCGGGTATACAGGTTGCTGGCATCGGTGAGTACAATATTAAGACCAGGATTTACAGACCGGTGCTGAAAGGCATCGTCGAGTATAATAGCCTGCGTGTCGGGCCGGTCGTGCAATAATTGCGGAATGGCTTCTATCCGTTCTTCACCCACGGCAATGGGCACATCGGGAAATTTCAGGTGAAACTGCATCGGCTCATCCCCTATTTCAAGGGCAGTACTGCCCTCATTGGCCAGTGTGTAACCGCTTGTTTTTCTTTTATACCCCCGGCTCAGGGCCGCAATTTTGAATTGCGGTTTCAGTTCTTTTATCAGGTATTCCGTCATAGGCGATTTGCCTGTGCCGCCTACGGCAATATTGCCTATGCAGATAAGGGGCAGGTTGAACGAAGCCGATTTAAGAATGCCTTTATCGTATAAACGGTTCCGCAAAAAAATAATAATGAAATAAATAAACGACAGGGGAAACAACAGAATTCGTATGGGCTTTAAAAGAGGAAAATTAAAATTCATAAATATCGCCAGGAGTAATGCCTGTTGTTAAAGGTACGTCAAATTGACCGATGTCGTCTATCGTCCCTACCGGCTCAAAATAGGAAAATCCTATTGTAAGGCTGTCCGGCCGGCAGGCGGGCAGGTAGCGGTCATAAAAGCCTTTACCATAACCCACGCGGTATCCCTGCCGGTCAAATGCCAGCAGCGGAACAAATACGATGTCGATGTCGCTGGCTTCGATACCAATTCCGTTTACGGGTTCGGCAATGCCGTACCGGTTCAGGGCAAAATCCGTTTCATCATTTACCAGCATGGCCTGCATGGTATGATGGTCTACATTGGCAACCGGGTAAGCCAGCTGCAGGCCCGGCACCCGAAACTGCAGGTAATCGGCCATTAAAAAAGTGTTTACCTCATTGTGCAAATCGAGCGGCCAGTAATTGAGCAAAACGGTTGCAGGGGCCGGAATGTAAAGCTGCTGAAACTGTATCAGCAACAGGTCATTCAGCCGCAGGCGCTCGGGTGCGGACAAGGCGGTCCTTTTTTGTTTATATATTTCGCGGAGCTCTTTTTTGGTCATTTTTTTTCATCCGGTAATAGTTCCATTAATCTTTTTTTGATGGAGACAGACTGGCCATAGATGGTCTCACGGGTAATTTTTTCCAGCACGGGTATTTTACCAATTATCGGATAACCAGACCAGGCGGATATATCCGTTTCATATCCCATATAATCGTCATTAAATATCCATCCGGCAACATCCAGGTTATTTGCCCTGCAAATGTCCGCGGTCATTAGCGAGTGATTGATACTGCCCAGGTAATTCCTGCTCACCAGCACCAGTTTTGCCTGCAGCTTCTTTATCAGGTCGATCACAAATTCCTGGTCGTTTAAAGGAACATACAGTCCACCGGCACCTTCTATTACCAGGTAGCTGGAAGAGGACGAATGCGCCGCCATGTGCTGGTAACTGGCGGCTATTTTATCGAGGCTGATAACCACCTGTTCATTTTTGGCGGCAATATGGGGCGATGCGGCCAGCTGCAAAGAATAGCATTCATCAAAACACCGGCCCGAAGAGGTCCGGTGATCGCGCACAAAATCTGTATCGGTATTGTTGAGGTTACCGGCCTGCACCGGTTTCCAGTAATCGGCATCCAGTGCGCTCACCAGCACGGCAGAGGCAATTGTTTTACCGATATCGGTACCGGTCCCGGTTACAAATATCGGTGTCATATTAAACAGTTAAATGACATGAAAGTTCAGTTTTATTTTGCAGCCGCCGGATCCGGCGCAATAAAAATAGAAAATATAGTGGTGCCGTAATTCCGGGCGGTTTTATACAAAGCAAATTTTTCGTAATTGTTGCGCGGCGTATGTTCCAGTACAAACCAGCCGCCCGGCTTCAGCATTTTTTTTTCCGCTACCAATTCCGGCAGTTTATCAATGGCGGCCAGGGCATAAGGCGGGCCGGCAAAAATAAAATCAAACTGTTCCGTGCATTGACCCATAAACCGGAACACGTCTGATTTGATTACCTGGCAGTTTTCAATTTTCAATGCCTGTATATTATTGCTGATGAAAGCATGCATCTTATCGTCTTTCTCTACAATGGTAAGATCGGTAGCCCCGCGGGATGCCAGCTCATAGCTGATGCTGCCGGTGCCCCCAAACAGGTCGAGGGTTTTTAGGCCTTCCAGTGCCAGGTTGTTTTGGAGTATATTAAAAAGTCCTTCCTTGGCAATGTCGGTGGTGGGGCGTGTATGTGGCATATTGGCCGGCGGGTTTACACGCCGTCCGCCCAGGGAACCGCTTATGATACGCATGCCGCCAGTTTCAGCAGGGGTGAAAAAAAGTGATCCGGGTAATCTGCCAGCGCCGGTTCCGTAGCAGCCGCCGGAAAACTTTCCAGCAAAACCTGCCCGAAATATTTGTATATCTCTGTATACAGGGCAGAAGAGGCATCAATCATACCCGATAATATCACCGGCGTTGACGCCGAAGACAACTGCAATTGCCCGCAAATATTCAACAGGTAATACGCAACATCTTCTGCGGCTTCATAACCGTATCGCTGCAACAAGTTCAACTGGCCGTTTTTTATGACACTTACCAGTACCTGGTTGGGATAAAACAATACCGTTATGGCAGCTGCCAATTCGCCGGCGGGATATTTGCTGAGGCTCATCCAGGTACTGTAGTAATGGCGATAGGCGGCATTGCCAAAGCGGTCTTGCAGCAACTGATGTACCCCGGCCGGCACCTGGTAAATATTGTATTGCTCCAGGCCTTCCATTTTTTCACTGAATGTAAGGGCATTGTTCAGATCGCCGTATAATAAGGCAGACAGGTCTGCACCTATACCTGCCTGAAAGTATTTTTCAGGCACCAGTTGGCTTTCAGGAAAATTATACACCAGGTTTTTTTTGCCGGCTTCTTCTTTTAAGACCGGATCGCTGTCTATAATACCACGCAATTCTTCCGGCAGCTCATGATAACTCTTTGCCTCCAGCTCATAAAAACGAAGCTGCAGCAACTTTTTTTCAGCATCCAGTACCGCGTAAGAAAAAACAGAACGGCCTAATTCCATTACCAGGTTACAATGAGACCATTCAAAAGGGGCGGCACCGGCGGTAATATCAAATAATATTCTGGCCATAATATAAAGTGTTGCAAAATACTATATTTTGGTGCCGCAACGGAGATGTACCGCAACTATTTTTACCAGGAGGCCGGTCTCTATTACGGCATGCCGCATTAGCAGCTGCGGCAAAAACAATTGGACAGCAAACAACTGCTGATTGATAATAATATTTGCTAGGTTTGCAGCCATTCAAAAATGACAGCTGCAGCACCCTCTAATACATTACAGGTCGGCATCAGTTACCGGCAGATACTTGGCATTGCATTGCCCATTAGCCTGGGCATATTGGTGCCGCAGTTCAATTTTATTATCAACAATGTCTTTCTGGGAAGGCTAAGCGAACAATCGCTGGCCGCAGGTGCCATTACAGGTGTCTATTATTTAATTTTTGCGGCCATCGGATTTGGGTTGAACAACGGCTTGCAGGCGCTTATCTCCCGGCGTGCCGGCGAGAATCGGCCAATGGAAATCGGGAAACTGTTTATTCATGGCGTTGGCATGTCGATGGGCATCGCTGCTGCGGGCATTGTACTAACTTATACGCTTTCTCCCTGGGTATTGCAGTTCAGCATCCACGAGCCGGCGCTTTTACAACAGTCGGTCTCCTTTTTGAAAATGCGTATCTGGGGACTTCCATTCTTATATGTATACCAGATGCGCAATGCTTTGCTGGTAGGCACCAATCAAAGTAAATACCTGATTGTTGGCACCGCCGCTGAAGCGGTCTCCAATATTTTTTTTGACTACAGCCTGATCTTCGGGCATTTTGGTTTTCCCAGGCTGGGTTTTAACGGGGCGGCCGTTGCTTCCATCATTGCCGAGTTTTGCGGAATGGCGGTGGTATTTGCGGTCATTCATTTCAAAGGCATTGGCAAAAGATTTGCCTTGTTCAGCAGTTTCCGGTACGATGGGGCTGTTGCCGGTTCAATTGCCAGGCAATCATCGCCCCTTATTTTTCAACACGCCATCAGTATCATCAGCTGGGAATTCTTTTATATTTTGATAGAGCACCACGGAGCACGCGACCTGTCTATCAGCAATACCATGCGCAATATTTTTGGTTTGTTTGGAATGTTTTCATGGGCGCTGGCTGCTACCTGCAGCAGCATGGTGAGCAATATTATGGGCCAGGGGTTGCAGCACCGGGTGCCGTTATTGATATGGAAAATCGTAAAAATAAGCACGGGTATGGCACTGCTGATCTGCCTGTTGCTCAATTTGTTTCCCTATGCTTTTCTTTCTGTTTACGGGCAAAGTACTGATTGGGTGAACCAGGCCATACCGGTGGTAAGAATTGTATCGTCTGCCCTGGTGATGATGTCTTTTTCTGTGGTATGCATCAGCGCAGTAACTGGTACCGGTAATACAAATATAAGCCTGCTGATAGAGTTTGTGACCATTGTGCTGTACTGCAGCTATGTATGGCTGGTGCTGGAACACCTGCATTTATCTGTTGCCGTTGGCTGGTTAAGTGAATGGATATACTGGGGTTCTACCTTCACCCTTGCCATTGTTTACCTGCGCAGCGGAAGGTGGAAAGGAAAAGTCATTTGATAATAGTAATTGTAAATACTGTTGTCTGGATAAAAATAATTTTTGTCAATCGCAGGCATATGTAACAAAGTTTTCATTGATTCTCAAATTCCGCGGCGTGGTTTTCTACAAATGGACATCAGCGGCCTTTAAGATGCCTCGGCTTTGCGTCAGCTTTATTCCACAGCTGAATAATGTGTCGGCTGAAACAATTGACAATGCTGAGTTACCTCCTAAAAGCAAAACGCAGCATCGAAAAGGCTGCGAGCGCCTGGCCGGCCCGAGGCCAATCTATTAAAAGTTTATCCGGCCAACAGCAATTAAAAATTAATAGTTTTCTCCAGATGGGCAAACACAATTACTACTTATTAATTTTAATTCCTAATCATCAAACTTCTTCACCAGCGTAATGCCGGCTTTACCCTGGAAATGTTCTATCGGCGGGTGAAGTTTGAATATGGATACACTCACTTCCTGAACAAAGGAATATTCATGTTTTATTTTACCGATAATGCTCTCCGCCACTGCTTCCAGCAGCGGTGTGGGCATCGACATTCTTTTTTTTACGATATGGAAAAGATCCTCGTAACTCACTATGTTCTTCAGGCTGTCGAATTTGGTTTTCTTTTCTTCGTAGCGTACTTTCAGTTGCACTTCAAACCCGCCCCCTGTTTCAGGCTCTCCGTCATAGGCACCATGATGGGAAAAAAAACGCAGATCTGATAAATGAACGGTTAGCATAATAAAATGGCTGAGGTGTGATGTAATGATGCCTGGTTTTTGTGGGCAACCGATTTCTCTACCACGCAACCGATCCACTTCTCCACTCATCAACTGGTATGCTCCCGCGCAGACAAATACCGTTCGGCGTCCAGTGCGGCCATACAACCGCTGCCGGCGGCCGTTACGGCCTGCCTGTAAATTTTATCCTGCACATCGCCGGCGGCGAACACGCCTTCTATATTCGTTTTTGAAGTGCCGGGTATGGTTTTGATATAACCCGCTTCGTCCATATCAATCCATTCTTTAAAAATAGCTGAATTGGGTTCGTGCCCGATGGCCACAAAAAAACCGCTGACGGGGATGGTTTGTTCCTGGCCGGTTTTATTGTTCCGGATCCGAACCGCTTCTGTCTTAAACTGTCCAACGATTTCTTCTGTATCACTGTTCCAGTATACAATGATGTTGGAAGTCGCTTTCACGCGGTCCTGCATCACTTTAGAAGCCTTCATGCCCTCTTCGCCCTTGCGTACAATCATGTGCACGGTACTGCAAAGTTTAGACAGGTAGAGAGCTTCCTCGCAGGCAGTGTCGCCGGCGCCTACTATAGCCACTTCTCTTCCTTTAAAAAAAGTGCCATCGCATACTGCACAGGCGCTTACACCGGACCCATTGAGCCTTTGTTCGCTTTCCAGCCCCAGCCATTTGGCAGAGGCGCCGGTGGCAATCAGCACGGCATCTGCTTCCAGCTCCTTGTCTTCATCTATCCATATTTTATACGGTTGTTTGGAAAAATCAACCTTGGTAGCCAGGCCAAACCGGATATCAGCTCCCATACGGGCTGCCTGTTTTTCAAAATGCACCATCATATCCGGCCCCTGCACACCATCGGCATAACCCGGGTAGTTCTCTACTTCGGTGGTAATCGTTAGCTGGCCGCCGGGCTGTATGCCCTGGTATAAAACAGGTTTCATATTGGCACGGGCAGCATAAATAGCAGCGGTATAACCGGCCGGACCCGAGCCAATAATCAGGCAATGTATTTTTTCTATTGTAGCCATATTTTCTGCCTTCCTTTTTAAGGTAGCGGCAAATAAACAAACAATTTTTGTAATTTTCGGTTCACTGGCTGACAAATTAAGCCCAGGAGAACATTTTGTGCATTTGTTTCCTTTTTTTGTTGGTTGGATGCTTATTTCCTGCCAGCAACAATTCTCCTTTGACGGACCGGTTACGGGCGATTCGCTGACCCTCAAGAAAACGTTTGCGGTGCCTGTTATTTTTCGCAGGAAAAAATAATCTTTTTATTTAGGCACAATGATGGTGCTGTACTGCGCCGCATACCCGCCAAAGTAGCCCAGCGCGCCATTGATATTGCCCAATACCTTGGTGGGCGATGAAAAAGGGTTACCGATGCTGCTGTAACTGTATTCCATGGTACGCCAGAAATCGAAAGTTGCCTTATCGATATTCGCAAATTTGAGTGTGATGGTGTCTCCGCGTTCAAAGAAGGAATAATTATCCCGGTCAAGCTTTTCATTGCGGTTTACACCTCTTTCCACATCAACGGTATAAGTAGTACCGTCTACGATCTGGTCATCGAAAACAGAATTAAGGCCGGGGTAAAAAGGATCGCTGTTTGTTTTGGTGAAATACCTGATATAATTGCCATAGCCAGGCGGGTCTGTTGCTTTTGCCACCAAAACCACTTTATTACTGTCTGGGTTATCCGGGGCTTTTTTCCACCAGAGTGAATCTATTTTTTTTGCCAGTGCGGGTATGGTGGTAGTGGCTGTATATGTTTTACCGCCCACCAGTATGTTGAGGCTATAGGCAGTATTGAAAGCCCCGGCGAAAGCTGTTGCCGGGCTGGAAGAATCGGCACTGTAATAATATACTTTCAGGTTGGCCGGGCTGGTATAAAAATATTCTTTCAGCTGCTGGGTTTTGCTGCCGTTTGAAACGGTGATTACGGCATTGTGCACAAATGAATTGGCCAGTAGGTCGGCTGAAATATTACTGAAATAGTCGAAGCTGGTCGACAATAGCACAACGGGTGGCTGGTTATTCTCGATGGTAGCTTCTACCACCAGCGAAGACTGGCTGGGATCGAGCTTGAAACTGATGGCTTTTTCGCAGGAGCAGAACAGTAAACCGCACAGGAAGGTCAATATCCATTGCTTCATGGAACAAAATTACGGGATTTTAATGTTGGGAAGCGAACCGTGAACGGCTGGCACGAACAGGAAGGCCTCAATCCTTTGCAGGGTTGAGGCCTCACGATTGATGTCTTCTATCGCACGAAATAACCAGACCACGTATTATCCTAAATAAGCTTTCAGTGCATTGCTGTAACGCGCTTTCTGTAAACGTTTGATGGCCCTTTCTTTTATCTGGCGGATGCGTTCCTTGGTCAGATCATACTTCTGGCCAATCTGCTCAATGGTAACGCCATTCTCGCCATCCAGCCCAAAATAGGCATTTACGATCTCTGCTTCGCGGGGGCTGAGTGATTTCAGTACGCGGCGAATTTCACTGCGCAGGGAATCTTTCATAACATCATCATCTGTGTCATCACCGCCTTCCAGCAAATCGCCCATGGCCACATCTTCGGCTTCGTGTACCGGTGCATCCAAAGAAGTATGCCGGGTATTGCTCTGGAAAATATTGTTGATTTCGGTTTCGCTCATTTCAAGCAATTCGGCCAGCTCTTCGGTAGAGGGCTCTCTTTCATGCTCCTGTTCAAAAGCCATATAGGCCTTGTTTGCCTTGTTATAGGTGCCAATCTTGTTCTGCGGCAGCCTTACCAGCCTGCCCTGCTCAGCCAAAGCCTGTAAAATGGACTGGCGAATCCACCACACCGCATAAGAAATAAATTTAAACCCCTTTGTTTCATCGAAACGCTGGGCGGCTTTAATTAAACCGAGGTTACCCTCGTTTATCAAATCGCTCAGGGAAAGGCCCTGGTGCTGGTACTGCTTAGCAACAGATACCACAAAACGCAAATTGGCCTGCACGAGTTTGTCCAGTGCTCTCTGGTCACCCATCTTGATACGCTGTGCGAGGATAGTCTCTTCTTCAGGTGTGATCATGGAAATTTTGGAAATTTCCTGCAGATACTTTTCTACTGCCTGCGAGTCACGATTGGTGATCTGTGTAGCGATTTTTAGCTGTCTCATGAATAATCTTAAGGTATAAAAATGTTGATACCAGGGTGGGTACGATTAGTAACGATCTAAGGACAAATAATGTTCGGCGGGCGTTGCAGGTAATATGCAAAAGGGCTGTTAAGCCT
>CAXTMV010000058.1:23077-23343 GCA_964245425.1 uncultured Flavihumibacter sp.
AAATTAAATTTTATAGTTGAGAAGTCATAGCGTTTGGCCAAAAAACTGCGATTGCAAAAGACAAACAAACCCTGCAAAAAGCAATAGGCTGCAAGCATGATAAAAAGTACGCAGGCCTGTAACCTGCGCCAATACTGACGTTGAGACCAATTGTGCCAATGGGTAGAAGTGTCTGGCAGACACCTAATCGATGATAAATTATTTTTAAAAAAAGTCAATTATTTTTTTGTAACTAAATAATTAGTTATACATTTGGGTATAACTAA
>CAXTMV010000059.1:0-23008 GCA_964245425.1 uncultured Flavihumibacter sp.
GCTACTGAAAAACTATAAACAGCATGCATAATAAAATGAAATTCGTCAGTTCAGCAACCATCCTGTCAGGCAAATGCGAAAATTGGTTTTATATTACTAAAAGATGTTTTTCGTTTCATAAAGCTTAAAAAATGAGTTTACTTGCAACTATTTTTCAAGATGCCGATTTTGGCGGGGCTTACCAGTCTCTTCAGCCAGGTAAATATCGTGGAGAAAATTTATCATTTGGAGAATATCAAGTTAGTTCGTTGAAAGTACCTTTTGGTTTAAATGTGACACTTTTTCATAATTGGGAATGCTATGGAGATAAGTTAGGCGATTTTTCTCCCGGTGGCTATGCTTATGTAGGAGATGATCTCAATGATAAAACAAGGAGTGTAGAAGTTTTGGACCAAAGCATCTTTTACACAAGTTGCAATAGTGTTACATATGGAAACGCATTTGATATTGACCAGACATTTGATATCCCTACTGGATATTTAATTAGCAGTGTAAAAGAACTGACAAAGGCTGGAAATGCAGATTGGAATTATCAAATAAATGGCAATTCGTTTAAAATTCATATACACGTTGAGGGTGGCAATAATGATGCATGGTGTGGTGTTGCCGTTCAACTTAAATCAGCGCCATAAGCCGTGATGCGCAGCATCAACAAGCACCTTTTTAATTTAAAACTTGTCGTTAAACCGAAGCCAGACGGCCATACCGCCATCTGGCTTGATAAATTCAACAGCATGCTAAGTTTTCTGTTTAAAAGATCACAAATAAGGTCAAATCGCTGGGAATATAATTTATTAAATTTGCTGATGACGACTCAGATCGCCCTTAATGATCATCTGTGCAAGTATATCTTTAATAAAGTTATCACCAGCAGATCAATCAGTCGTCGCATGTGAATTGCTTTTTTAACAATATGAGGTGCGGCGATCAGGTATCCTATCCTTACTGAAGAAAAACCTGATCACCCAACAGGTCATCATGCATATGGGGCGCTGGTTACGTAATCCATTTAAACACATCACTTGGTTTTTATATATACTTAAGCCCAGCTTAGATGCCAACAATCATCATGATTTGCAAACCCAGCGACGAGAAAAAAAGCCGCTGCGATCTTAGTACGCAGCTTTTAGTCCCCGGCAGAGGGGATAAGTTTAGCTTTTCTGCGCAGTCATAAATTATAATTTCGTTGTGCATGCGAATTTAAACTGCTTATGTACAAGCCTGTGAAAAAAATGAAAAGTGAAAAATGTAGAAACATCCTCCGTCCTTTTCATTAGATTGCTATTGCTATATGAAGAAAACGTAGATTTATATTAACGGGACAAAACTATCTGATAACTAAAACTGGTTGCTTTTGCATATACCCTGTATTGCTCTAAGGGCCTTGGTCCGCACCCATTCGATCCCACACCCAGCGTTTGATGGCTGATACAGACGACTGTTCCTTTGCTTTTGGGTAAATCAATTTTGTATTCTACATTTTCCATTTCTTCATCGCTATAAGGCAATGCTGAAACCTGCAACAAATCGCCCGCTTGTTTAATAGTTATTCCTGCACTTTTTGCGCTGCTAATCTTTGCCCATCGTACATCTTCATGGTTGCCGCATTCCATCGGCTTTTCATAGGGTGTTTGTTGTTTGGCTACACTACTTGCATAATGACCAATATCAAACCCCTGCTTCCGGTCTCCATAATTTTCCATTGGGCCACGGCCGAAGTATTCAAACTGGTCTAAGTTTTTATTGAGGAACAACCGCACACCAAGCCTGGCCAATACCAGTTTGGAATCACCATTAAAACTTACACTGTTGGCTGCATTGATAACGCCGTTTGCACTGATTGTATAGACTACCTGGTGGTGCACCACAAAATCTTTTTTACCTGTTCCAGTTAAATTTGCTTTAATCTCAACAATACCCGGGGAGACTTGCGTTGCGTTTACATCTTCTGCTCCCCATTCAAGGTATTTTAAACCATTCTTTTCCCAACCTTCGTAAGCCCACATATCATCTTTCTGGTGCGGCGCTCTCCACAAGTGCAATTTTGGCCCACCGTCTTCCTGCAAAATGTTTTGTCCTGCTTTTTCTATTGCTGAAAAACTACCTTTTGTTTTATCAAATACTAGACTAAAATCAGTTCCTTTTATACTGATAATATTTTTTGTATCTGTCAATATCAATTTGCCAGTTGGTGCTTTTTCTGTAATAGCCGGTACAGTTACAGCCAATGCAATTTGTTGCCACGCCAGTTCAAAACCTTTCTTTGCCCAAAGCTTATCGCTTGCCAGTGCAAATGAAACACGAAGAAAATATTCAGCACCCGGCTTCGGATTTACGTTGTAAGGTACTTTTATTTCTTTTTCCGAATTGGCCGCCAGGGCGCCGATCGGCAAATTACCAGATAAGATAACGGTCCCGTTTTCACTCAGTTCCCATTTGGCTGTTGTGCCAGCAAGGCTAATAAACTGGTAGCGGTTTTTAATAGTAAACGTTTTGCTGCTGAAATCTTTTTCGCGAATGCTGATCCACTGATACGCATGTTTCAGTTCAGGGTAATGTGGTTTTTCTGATCGATCGGAAAACACTACGCCTTTGTGAATAAAATACTGATCATTGGGATACTCGCCAAAGCCTCCACCAAAAGCTATAATAGGATGTTTCGCATTGCGGTTGTTATAGATGCCCTGGTCTTGCCATTCCCAAATAGCACCCCCTAAAAGCTGCGGGTATTTATCAAACAGATCATTGTAGATATCCACAGAACCCATTGAATTAAACATGGCGTGTGCATATTCGCATAAATAAAATGGTTTTGTAAGCGTGTTATCATTTGCTTTTTTCTCCAGGTCAACAACATTGGTGTACATTTCACTATCCATATCGGCTGGATTTTTTTCGCCAGTTCCAAAACCCTGGTAATGCGTAGGGCGACTTGGATCAAGTTCTTTGATCACTTTTACAATTGCCCTGAAATTTGATCCACCGCTACCACATTCATTTCCCAAAGACCATATCATAACCGATGGATGATTTTTAAAATTTTCTACGTTGGCAACATTCCTGTCGATAAGCGCTGCCTTTATGCGTGGCTCTTCATTAAATTCATCCCATGCGCCATGACTTTCAAGATTTGCTTCTGCAACAAGATAAATACCGTATTCATCGCAGAGTTCATACCATCTTGGATCATCTGAATAATGACAGGTCCGCACATGGTTGCAATTAGCCTGCTTTATTAAAACAATGTCTTTAATCATTTGTTCCTCTGTTACTGCGTGCCCGTCGTTGGGCCAGTTTTCATGACGGTTAACTCCTTTCAGTTTTATAGGCACGCCATTTACCATAAATAACCGATCTTTTATTTCTAGCTGGCGGAAGCCAGTGCGCGAAGAAAGTGTTTCCAGTTTGCTAATTCCTTCATTTAATGTAATAACAGTTGTGTATAATTTTGGCGTCTCTGCCGTCCATTTTTCAGGATTGTTTACCTTGATGCTTACTCCAACAGTAACTTCTTCGCCAGGTTTTAATGCAGGCACTGATTGTTTACCGGTTACGCCTGTTACTACCGTGCTTCCATTATACAACGACACTTGCAGTTCACGTGCTTTGGTTTCAGTTGTACCATAGTTTTTTACTTTGGCGGAAACCAATAGTTCGGCATTGCGGAACTGTTTATCAAGATTGGTTTTTATAAAATAATCGCGGATATGTTCCTGTGGGCTGCTCCATAAGGTTACATTCCTGAAAATGCCACTGAGTCGCCACATATCCTGGTCTTCCAGGTAACTGCCGGTTGTAAAACGATACACTTCAACGGCCAATACATTTTTTCCTGGTTTTACATAACTGGTGAGATCAAACTCTGCAACGTTGCGGCTATTAACACTATAACCAACTTTTTTTCCATTCACCCAAATAAAGAAACCAGCATCTACCCCATCAAAACTGATAAAGATGCGGCGGCCGCCCCATGTTGCAGGCACTGTAAAATCGCGGCGATAGCTTCCAACCGGGTTTCTTTCTTTGTACGCTGTAAATTTTTCCGGTGGTGTACTCATTACCCTCGGAAAATCTTTTTGAAAAATATAATTGAAGTTGCTGTAATAAGGGGTTCCGTATCCTTCTACCTGCCAGTTGGATGGTACTTTAATATCTTTCCAGCCAGACACATTGTATTCAGGTTTATAAAAATCAAGCGGGCGTTTCTGTGGCCAGTCAACCCAATTAAATTTCCAAACCCCGTTCAAACTTATGCTGAGTGAAGAAGCACGGCGATTGGCTGTAAGAGCTTCTGCTAATGAACCATAAGGCATCAGTGTAGCATGACTGGCTTCTTTATTAATTCCAATATTTTCAGGATCCTCAATTTCTTTGGGCACAAATGCCGTGTCCGGTTTAGGTATTTGAAATGCGAAGCTTGTTGAATAACTGACAACAAAACAAACAATCATTAAAATGCAGGCAATGTTTTTTTTAAGCATGGGTGTGGGCATAAATGGTGTTACTATATAAAATAATCAGGTCCTTAATTCTTTTGTTAATTAGTTTTTTATTTCTCATTGGAAAAGGAATAGGGTGCATTTTCAGCAGCAGTACCACGTTGTATATTAGGTGTTGAGGCCATAACGGAATTAACAACAGCACCTTGTGTAAGCACAGTATGATAAAATTAATTGTTGCTATACTGCTTTCCGGGCAGGTATTGCCATTGGAGAGATCAAATTTGGAATCGGTGCCCATCAATGGATTAATCCATTCTACGGGGTTAGTTACTTTTTCAACATCTTGTGCAGTAGCAAAAAAAGTAACAAAGCAAAAAATGACAAGCAGGTATTTTTCTGGTTTCATATCGGCTTTAAATATTTTCAGCATACAAGTAACCGTTATAAAGTGTAGGAGTTGAAACTTATCCGTCACCGTTTTTCAATCCCTTGCTTCATCAAATTAACCGGTTTGCATTTTATGGTTCATCAAAGGAATTATATATTTCACTACTGTATTTACTGACGATGTAAGCGCTTTGCCGCAACAGTGGCAATAACAGCTATTGTAATTTTTAAAAGCGGATATTTTTATGGAATAATTGCGGGTTGCAAACGCCCTGCACTTGTATGTTAACCTGGAATAAATAGCCGGCAAGCATGCCGCCACTATTACAACATAATAAAAAAACCCCTTTTTCAGAAAAAACCTTCTCATCGTAGCAGGTTTGGCAATGAATAAATGTTCACCTCCCAATCGTTGGCCAGCATGCCGCAACATTGTTAGCAAGGCTAAAATAGCTAGAAAAAACGTTTTAGCAATTTATTTCTTCTATTTTTTACCTAATGTAACTGAGCCACCATCACAAGAAATCAACCCGTTGATTTTTAGTGATTTAAAAAGAAGCCCTTTAGTTCACCCTTCGAGACTGTTTGCTCAAACCAATTCAAATCGCCTTATTTTTTTGCCATCTCGGGCTGGTAGCCGACGGCCAGCAACACTATTTCGGTGATTAATGTCCTAAACCTACCCTTTTCGCTATAACGATTTAGCTATAATTATAAAAAAACCTAACCATCGCGGGTAGTAGATTCTCGGATAACTAATCTTCCCGGAACCGTTACTTTATGATTTATGATGTTTTTGGAGGCTAGTTTATCCAGCAAAATATTGATCAGTTGTACCGACATGGCTTCAATAGGTTGCTCTATTGCAGTAATGGCCGGGGTATGCAATTCAAACACGACGTTGTCATCAAAAGAAATAACGGCAATGTCTTTAGGAATAGCAAGTTCCATTTTTTTGATCGCTTTCAGACCATTTATCCCAAGGTAATTGGTAGAAAAAATGACCGCATCCAGCTTCGTTTTTCTTGTCAGGAAATCAACAATATGCTCTACCACGTTATCATCACTCATATTGAAACCTACTTCTTTAACATAATGCTTCAAACCATTAACGTCTGTTGCTTTTTCGTAGCCATCCAAACGATCCTGCATCTGCGATTGCAAAGAATTAATGGTTATAAAGCCAATTTCCCGGAAGCCCTGGTCTACAAGGTGCTGCACCGCAGTGTAAGCACTCTGGAAATTATCAAGCATAACATAATCGTGTTTGCCTCCTTCAAAATACCGGTCAAAGAGTATAACCGGTGTGCCGGTATTCACAAGTTTATCTATGTCGTCTTTAATACCTTCGGTGGGTGTGATGATGTACCCGTCTATGTGACGATCTTTAAACAATTGCATCAGTTCCTTGGCTTTTGCAGGTTCATTATCGGTACTGCAGTATAGAATTTTGTAGCCGTTTTTGTAAGCATTCTCTTCAATAAAACCGGCCAGGCGGGCAAAAAATGGATTGGAAATATTTTCTATTATCAACCCGATAATATTGGTTTTACCGGTCCTGAAACTTCTTGCCAGCAAGTTGGGTTTGTAGCCAACCTGCTCTACAAACTTCAACACCTTCTGTGTTGTTTCGTCGCTTATCCTTTTTTCTTTTGATTTTCCATTTAGTATAAAAGAAACGGTAGATTGGGAAAGATGCAGTTGTTTGGCAATATCAATGATAGATAACACTTTCTTTTTCACGCTCAAAATCCTTTTACCGAAGATAACCATGAAGTATAATAACAGCAACGCTATTTTTATATCCAGCTGATTAAACAGATGGTTTGTGCAGGATACCCGCCATACCTGCGTTTCAGGCCAGGTGCAGAGCCCGGAACATAGCTATCCGCTGTTGCGTTAGCGGATCGTTTACCATCCTGATTTCGCTGCTATTACCATGGTAGCACGGTCCTGCAGCTTAAATACAGGCCAGTGCGGCAGTTTAGGGGTATTTGGGTTACCCTTCCGCGCTAATGCAATCCATCATCGCAAACTTTATCAGCCAGGGCAATGGCTGCTGCTCCCCTACCCGGGAGGCTGGCGCATATTTGGGCGTTGTCGAAAGCGTGAAATCCACAATCAGTTTTTTAAAGGCTGAACCGCTTCCAAAATTACGGCTTATGCTAAAGGGCTTGTAAAGAGAGAACATTTTATATCTGGTTTGGATGATTACAAATCTATTCCCATTAATTACAAATTTACAGGGGAGTCAATATAAAAGGCAGTAAACATTGTCACTAAATCTTTCTTTCCATTTATGTTGATGAACTTACAAAATTCAAAGTTTAACCAATCTACTCTATCATTTGTCACCTAAGAATCACTCTTGCTGTTATTTATAATACTGTGACAAAAGGGGAAATATTAATTCAAATTATGATCTTACTAAGCAGAAACCTCTTTCGATTAATTTTCAAATTCTGACAATTTGAGCTTCTCTTTCAAAACACGAGTTTTTAAAGATATAGTGTCCATTAAAATATTACTAGTATGTGTCATTCAATTAGCACAAAACTAGCCCAGACAAACGGTGGTGACCCATCCTTTTGAAGTGTTTGCTGCGCCATGTGGAGCGAGTTGCTGAGGCTGGCACCGGCAAACCAATTTTTATAAAACAGAGACATTAGCCGGGCAGTCTCCTGGGGATTAATCTGCCAAAGACTTACCAGCAAATATTGCGCACCCGCCATTTTAAAAGATCGTTGCAAACCCAAAATTCCTTCGTTGCGGCTCAAGTCGCCCAGCCCGGTTTCACAACCGCTCAATACTACCAGCCTAATACTTTTAAGGTTTAGCTGTTGTACTTCATACGCATCTAAAAAGCCATTATCGTGTCTTTCAGGCTTGAAAGCACCCAGCATTTTTTGAATGGTGGAGAATACCGGATGTTCATAATTTTTTTGTGTTTGCCCGCTGTACCAGTACAGTTTGAATCCAGCCAATGCAAGCCCGGTGCGCAAGAGCGGGTTGGGAGTAGCGGCGGAATAGGCACATGGTACCGAATCGCGCAGCCATTTTTTATCGTAGGGCATATAAAAGGTATGCGTAGAAATATGCAATACTCCACCAAATGGCGAATCGGCGCTGGTATCTGGCGCGGTAGTATCAGCAGGTGGGTCGTTCCCTTCCGCAACCATTGTAATGATCGAATCCATCTCCCTGCCGTAAAAAGCTTTTTCTTCAGGAAAAGCAAATGATTGCCTGAATGCCTCCTCCGTGGCCATTGTTGACTGACAAAGCGAAAAAGGTATTTTGCTGGCTTTACAAGCAGCTATCAACGAATCTGTTTCAGCAGTGCCCAAAGCCTGCACTTCCTGGTTGCACGCAGGTTTGTCTACAGACTGTATTTTTCTCAACGGTATGCTATCATTCGTATAATAAACCGAATCATAATCTATATTACCCCACACACGCACAAAACCAGGCTTAGTAAAAGGTTCACGGGGATTGGTCAGTTCAAGAAAACTTAAAACCCGCTGCAAATTATACTCTTTCATCAGAAAATTTTTTCCATTGTAAATGGCATCCATTGAAATATTATTAATGAGCCCGGCAGGAGAAAAATAAATTTTGCCGGCCTGCTGCAGATAAGGTGTCAGCGGCTGCCATACAAAACGGTACAGTTGCGCACTTGCCGCTGAATTGGCGCTGTACACATCTGTGCCAAAAGAGTTGCTGTTCAGTGAGGAATTGTTTACTTTACTCATTAGGTTCAGCAGCGCTGATTCGCTGCAAAGATTTACAAAATGTGCACGGTTAAAGCTGTTTTCAAATACAAAAGCTGCATACCGGTTTTGCCCGCTGTTATTGACGGGTGTTTTATATTTAAATTGTACAAACTCAATGTGCTCGCTGGCGCTATTCGGATCATCGTCTCTCATGCCAACCATAACTTCCCGCCTTCGGCTGTCGTCTGGGCTGGTGTAAAAACCAATGTTTGCTATTTGTCTTTCATAATTATTAGCCACTTCTGTAAGGCTGTCTGCATCCCATTTTCTTTCTTTAACAGAAACTGCATATAAGCTGTCGATAAGACGCCGGTTGCGTTTAAGCGGCCGGTAAGGCATTGGCAAATCTGTATTCCAGTAAACTTTTGTTTGTTTCAATAACTCTTGGCGGTTCAGGTAAACGAGGCTTTTGCGCTGCAGCGATACAAACAACATGTCAAACATCTTTTCGTTTGTATTCTCTACCATTATGCTATACATCAAGTTTAAGATATCATCTAGCCGTGCCGCAAAATGTATAAGATCATCCTCTGACATACCCGCGCCATTTCTATAGGTTTGAAACAGAATTAAATGACTCAGCGCAACCAGGGCGTTCCAAGATTGAGGATATTGTTTTTGATACAACTGGCTTTCGCAATAGCCTGCATAAAACCTTTCATAGGCAACAGACTGGCAAAGATGTTTTCGGAGTGTAGCAATGCCGCGAAGAAATAAGGTATCAGCTGCCCCATAGCGCCCCAGTTGCAGGTAAAGACGTCCTAATTGAAGCCTGGCTTCATAATACAGATCCCAGTTTGCGCTGGTAAGTTTTATTCCTGCAAATGACTTTTCATAAATACGTACGGCTCCCAGGAGATCATTCTGCTTCTCTGCCAGCAATGCTTTTAATTGCTTTACCCTCAGATATAAAACCGAACCTCCATTATCAATTGGTCTTATTTGAATTTTTTCAACCAGCCCCAGGCTGCGTTCATTGTTGCCTGCCGCCAGTTCCATTCTTGCCAGGTGAACCATGGCTTGCAAATAATCCAACTGGTGCTTATCCTGCATCCCCTCAAGTATTTTCAGGGATTTATTTTGATACAGCAGGCTTTTCTCCGGGTTGCCAGTTTGCTCAAAAATATCTGATAGTAATTCAAACAGCTTTGCCTGCCAAAAAAGTGCAACAGGCGTTTTGGTAAAATGGCTTATTATTTCCTGACAATTAAAAAACGGTGTATTGTCCGGCAGTTTCATATCTGCGCCCGGTTTTCCCTCCAGCAACGTCAATTCCCCGGCATAATTTCCTTCCACACTGCCTACTTGTTGTATCATCCCAACAAGTTCTGCAAACCGGCTGCTATCGTTTTGCTTCCATTGCTCCCGCTCATTAACATACATTAAAATATGCAACGCTTTTTGGTAACGGGCATTCAGATCTGGCGTGTAAAGACCTTCTTCCGGTCCGTTTGTATAATTCCGGAATTGGGCCAGCCCCTCAAAACAAATCAACAGCAAAAAAGAAATTCCCAATAATTGCTTAAACAGGTTCATAAACGCAATATTTTCAGTTAACTACATTTTTTTTTAAATATTTCTTTTTCGTGATAGATTTTTTCCGCAGAAAAAGAACTGATGATTAAGAGCTGCCAATGGCTTGTCACCAACACACTATCATTTATGCAACATTCTATTCGTTATGAAAGGCTATTAATCACTGATTGTTCGGGGGTCAATACCGATTTTGCCAGACTGTTTGTCATTTTCAGGGCTACACTGAAGCCAGATATGCGCTTTGCCGAATTCAGGCAATACTATTGTTCAGCCAAACTGGAATACATAGATGCTACCCTTGTGATGGCCGGCAATGAAGCCATCGGTTTTTGCGCAGCTGCGTTTTATACTTTACTGATCAATAACGGCAAATACACCATAGGCCGCGCAGCCACCGGTATATTGCCGGTTTACCAGGGAAACAGTTTACCAAAATGGCAGCTCTATAGAAAGTATATGCGTTACTGGTTGCGGCACCCTTTCACCAAAATAATTCTTTCCGCCTATGTTGCCAATCCTGTAATTTATGCAATGATTTGTAAATATACTGGCATTGCCTATCCGCGTAGAAATGCACCTGCGCCTCCACATATCGTTCAGTTGAAAGACAAACTTTTAAAAAGCCAGCGGTTGACCCGAAGGGAAAAGAACGAATTTGTAGTGGAGCTTCATTTTGATGTGTCAATTGGCATAAAAGAACAGGAGCGCATCTTCACAAGTAAAAACAGGAACATTCTATATTTCCTGCAAATAAATCCTGCATTCAGGCAAAAGCAGGGTGTTGTGGTTATTATACCTGTTAACCTGCAGAATATCTTTCTCAGCATGGGCCGCTTTTTCTATTACTGCATGTTGCAAAAAATAATGAGCAAAATATGGAACGAAATATTTCAACTTCTGCACCGGCAAAAACACAATTTAACGTAGTTTTGAAACAAGCAAATAGGTTTACGTATTTAATGGAAAAGCATTGCGACTATTTCTTGTTGACGGCTACTGTTCAAAAAATGTGGGAGACAAACGACCTGGAGACTTCGGGCAGGTTGTACCAATGTCTTTACAAAATCCGTGAAAGCCATTTTTTCAGGGGCTTAATTTTTGATAAGGGAAAAGTTGTGATGGAAAAAATGAAAGAGCTGGCTGAGGACGCTTTTCACGATGCATGGATATCATTTAATCACAATGGAAAATTGGGAAAGGTGCAAATTATTGCTAATTCAATTACCCAGTATTTTCGCAGTATAGTAAAAAATAAATTTATCAGCCGGTTTCGTAAAGAACTTAAGAGGAATGAGGGCGAAAAAGGATTTTCCAGGTTGTCACCAGAAAATAACCCTTTAACAAATGAAGACTGCAGGATGCTCGGCTTTGATTCACCCGTCATCCAGGACATGCTGAAACAATCAACAAACACCTGCCGCGAAATGCTGACCATGCGTTTTCGTGAGGGATTAACCGACGATGTTATTGCGCAAAGTCGTAATATCCGGCTGGAAAACGTTACAAAAATGATATCAGCCTGTAAACAAACTTTCCTCTTAAATTTTCGAGACAGGAAAAAAGGGCCTGATTCATGAAAAACGGATATGATATGCCCAGTTTTGACGACAATGAAATATTGATTGCCAGGTACCTCCAAAACCAAATGACGCCGGAAGAGGAAGAGGGCTTTATGCGGATTCTGGAAACAGATGGGGTTCTGCGCGGGCAATACGAAGACGAACTTCTGCTGCAATCTTTGCTGGGCGACGATGCTGAGACAACCAATGAACAAACCGAAATCACTTTTCAGCCTGCAGATGAACACATTGGTATGATTTCGGAGGCAATGACAACAAAATCCAACCTTAAAATACTATGGCGCCGCTACAGCGCCATTGCCGCCATTTTCATTTTTTGCCTGGTTGCTGCAGCCATCTTTTTCTTTAAAAGCCGCCAGAAACAAGACGATAAGATACCTGTGGTAAAAACCAATCAGTTGATTAGAGATAGTGTGCCCACGGTACCAATTACGGTAGATCCAAATGCTACAAAAAAGGACAGTGCTGCATTGGTTGTTCAGCCAAAAGGCAAACTGCCCGCAGTCCATGAAAAGTTACCAGACCTGTTGCGCGCTTTCAACAAACCTTACCAAAAAACAGGTGACGATCCACAGCAAGCCAGCGTTGCTTTTGCGTACTATGAGAATAAAAAGTTTGAAAGCCTGCAGCATTTAACCGATGCGGGTGTGCAGGTGATGGGCGCCAGCATCCAGGATGCGCTGGCAAGAGACTATCTTCACTTTTACAAAGGTCTTGCATATTTAAGCCAGCAGCAAAACGACAGTGCTTTTATCTGGTTCAGCCGGGTCATGCAATCTCCCGACAAAACCACTGCGCTAACAAACAAAGTGCAATGGTTCAGTGCGATCGCTTTGCTGCAGGCCAATGATACTAATGCCGGCGAAAAAAAGATGAAAGAAATTGCCCGGTCATCTTCGGCTTATAAAAAACAGGCAGTATTATTACTTGCCAAACTGCACACTCAATAATTACCTTATATTAATTTCTCTTCTTTTAAATAAAACGCCACATCCCTTGCCGTACTGAACAACCGGGTAAAAGTTTCCCTTGCTTTTGCCAGTATTCTCTTATTGAATTCATTTACCGTCGCGGGAGCAAGGCCGAGCCGTTCGGAGATGCCGCGGGAACTGATACCAGGCTGTGATACATAAACTGACAATACCTCCAATTCGGTTTTGGAAAAATATTTTTCCTGTAAAAAGGATCTTACAAGACCTTCAAAAACCTGCTTTTCAAAAATATCTTTTTGCCTGATACCGTTTGTCTCAGTAATACGAAGGTCAAGCATACCAGTCTGGTAGCTTCCTATCTTTGTAAATTCATTTAATTGCGCCAGCAGCCTGTTATTAGCATCATATTGAAAGATGGAAGTAGTTTTTTTGAATTCAATGTAAGACCCGTTATAGTGCCGCAGGGCAATCCGGCTTATGTAACGCTGACTGGCAAACTGCAGTTTAAAATTTCCACCACATAACAACCGGTACATGCTGTTGGCAACGAGGTTATGAACCACTGCCTGTTGTGGATCAATGATGTGCAAATAGGTACGGGGGGTAAAAGTTTGGTTTGGATAGCCCAGCCACTTATTGACCCCGTTTACATGGTCAAACGTTTTTGTCAACAGGTTAAAGACTACATAAAAGCTTTCATCCTGGATAAATTCATCCAGCTTCTGTAAACGTCCGGCCTGTGATTCACTGCTTACCTTGGGTGGATAAAAACCCGCCGGGGGCAGGAGCATTGTCAGTAATTCATCAAGCCGTTCTGCAGAGTCACTTTCTTGTCGCATCTGTGTCCATTGTGCTGCCGAAAAAAAAGGTGGAAAGTGCAATAGATTTTCGAACGTCTTTTTGCACTATAGAATAAAGGAGGCAATATGCTGTGTGACTTTTCAATGGAATTGAGTTTGTAGCCAGCCTGGCTACATTAAAATTACAGGCTTTGGCGAACTTGTACAAAGAATTATCATCACGGATTTTATTGTTTTATTATTCATTTAAAACTACACATCGTGAAAAAATTATTGTTTTTACTGCTGATTGTGCTGATAACGATAACCGTTAATGCACAAAAAAACATGCCTGACTATTTCAGAACACGCGGTTGCGGAATGATAGCCGGAGCCGCCCATGTCATTGATGCGCAAGATCCGTATTTCTGGACTTTTGACCCACAGAGCAATGGCATCACTATCTGCATTTATTATCATTACAACAAGCAAAATAATACTTACACAGGTCCCGCCACTAAATTAAGGGTTGATAGGGGCGCCGGCGATTTGTACTTCAGCAACATTACTGTTCTTTCTGAAACACAGGGCGGTTTTTTTCATCCATTTTGGGGATTGAAATTAGGGAGTACTCTATTAATGGATGTTTGTGAAGCAACGGATCCCCAAACACTCAACCGCTTAAAACAAAATTAGCACAATACGTCGATACGGACCTGGCCAACTGGAGTGGCATAGATTGGGCTATGCTGGCCCTGAATGCCGACTATGCCAATTACCTGCTCGGAAACTAATCATCAAAAAAAGCTGTGTCAAATTTATAAATTGTTAACACTAAAATATATTCCAATGAGAAAATGCAAGACAGTTATTTACTTTTCAATATTGCTTTTAGCAGCCTGCAGCAAGAGCAATTCTACCGGAAATGCTTCATCGGGTACAGTCGGAAATATTGCCACGGGTGGTAAAGACACACTCTTATCTCCTTACTATTTCAAAGCAGACATTGACGGAATCACAAAAAATTTCACCAATGGAAAGGCTGCAATATTGCTGGATACTTTTTCAGTTGGCTCAAACGATACACTGTATTGGATAATCTCAATTGGTGCAAGGCTATCAGAACTCAACAAAAGCGATGCAATACTGATGTCGGGTGCGGGCTTTGAAAAGATAGCTTCCATAGCCAATGATTTGTCAAATCTAGCACATGGATATTCAGTCGTTAACCCAACCAGCGGGGTAATTGGCTGCTCACACACTATTACTACAGCTACGGCCCCGTTGCTTTTTACCGGTTATCATTCTAGCGATTCGGCAAGCAACTATAGCGCTGGCCAAATACCCTTTCAACTTACAATAACATCCTTTACCAACACTGAGATTAAGGGCATGTTTTCTGGTTTGCTGCTAGGGGATAAAAATTTTCCAGCATCTGCGGCTTCAGAAACCATTGCAAACGGGCAGTTTGATTTACCCGTTACGTTTGGTAAATAACAGCTGGTATACAATCAACACCCGGTAATACAATCGGGTTATTTTCCGAAGAATCTGTCCGGCTCATCATCTTTTGACAATGGCAATTTTCGTTTTAAAACGATGTAAGCATTGTTCACTGTGGGTAAAAATAATATTCGGTTAACAGATAGTTTATTAAATTCAAAATACAAAATGCAACCAATGAGATCAAATTTTTCAATTAAGATTAGCCGCAAAAAAGGTTTCATACGACTTTTTGCATTTTATTTGTTGGGTATATCCTTTGCTGTCAATGCGCAAAATAATACTACGGCAGCAAAGGTTGCCGGAGGTCTTTTTGCGGGAAAAATGCTTGTCGATAAATTTTCTAAAAAAACAGATGGCAAGGTTCAAAAATCGCAGGGAAGGGATACAGCTGCGGTTTTGGAATTTAATGCCCGCCCGGCGGAAAATTTTTCTGTGGCTGACATCCAGGACATTTCGGGTGTATGGGAAGGCCAACAGAGCAATGGCAACCTGATTATGTATTACCAGCTTTGTTTGAATAAGATTAATGCAACAACCTATTCAGGATTCAACTACTGCGAATGGCAAAAAAATATCGATCACACTCCCGTAACCAACGCCCAGGGACAAATACCCAACGGAAAAAAAAGTTTTATAGGCACTTTTAATAATGGCCAGTTCAGCTTTAAAGAAATTCAGGGAATTGAAAATAACAAATGGGGGCTGAGTGCCGAAAATCTTAAGTTTATAAATGACAATGGAACCGCTGCTATTATTAATAATGATAAAAATCAACCCAACCGGAAATTTTATTTAAAGCGTACCAACCCGGTTTTTCCGGCAGATTATCTGAAATTTGTACTCAATGACAAATCATTGGAGATAAAAGATCCTTTGTTCAAAAATTCCCACAACGCAGCGGTGCTTAGATTCAACGATCGGGGACAGCTTTTACTTTCTTTAAAAAACAATGCCGACATTGGATTTAATAATATCAAAGGACAGGTCACTACTTTGGAACAGGACAATGGATTTATCAACCCTGATAAACTATATAGTATATTTAATATTCAAAAAAACAGTGAAATCAGTTTGCCATTAAGCCTGAACACGGATTTTTCTGTGCCCCCCGGTAAAATACATTTTAACATCGTGTTTTCAATGGATGGTATAATTCTCAGCCAAAAAACAATAGAAGTAGCAACGGAGTCTTTTTACAAAACATCAAATACTACGTCTCCTGAATATACCTCCGCAAGAATGAAAGCGGTGGCAAGCTATTATGGCTTTACCAATGCCCCGTATGGTGATGCACCCAAACTATTGGATCCCCTGGCTACGCAAAGCGATAAGATGGCCTCAGCCTGGAAAGCTGTTTTTCTGACAATGGGCTATGGCGGCTATAAAATTGACGAGGCACTCGGATACAACCTTGCGAAAACCGACCTTACTTTCATTGAAGAAAAGACACGCAACGGAGATGCCGAAGCTGCTTATCTCATGTTTTACGCTTGCCAGATGGGGCTCGAAGGAGAAACGGCCAGAACGTACGGAAAAAACTTTCTGCAAAAATCGGCGTTGAAAGGTTTTATGCCAGCAGTATACGACTATGCACTGGCAATGGCGGAACAAAAAAACTACACCGAAGCATTGGATTACTTAAAAAAAGCATACGCATCGGGCATAAAAAAATCAGCGAATATTATTGGCAAGATGTACGAACAGGGCTATGGTACAAATAAGGACATTGCAGTAGCCGTCGACTGGTTTAAAAAAGGAATTGCCTTTGGCGATCCTGACGCTGCGCTTTCCTTTGCAGCGGTCTGCGCAAACGGTTACGAAGATACCCCGCCGGACATGGCCAAAGCCATGAGTCTTGCGCAAACAGCCGCTGCAAAAAATTGCACAAAAGCAATGGTGTTTTTAGGACTGGAATATTTCAACGGAAAACACGGCATTGCACGAAATATGCCAGCGGCCTTAAAATGGTTTAAAGCTGGCTCTGAACTTGGAGACAGGCAAGCAATGTTTTCACTGGGTATAGCCTATATGGGTGATCTGCCTGGCATGGCGAAAGATGAAAAAACAGGCTTATTCTGGATAAAGAAAGCAGCCGAACTCGGTTCTCCCATTGCAATGCGGGTTCTTTCAAAATATTACAACGAAGGAACGGTGACTGAAAAAAACATTATAGCTGCCCGCTATTGGTACAACCAGGCTGCCGTAAATGGTTTTGCAACGCCGGATCAGACAGGAATAAATGCAGAAGCAGATAATTTTTTAAACTTCTGGAAATACGCCGACTTCAGTCCAAGCTATGTGTATGTAGATGAATACGGACACTATCTGCGTGACGGTGACGACGGTTTTTTTAATGGAATATGCACTGGTATTTTGGGCGCGGCTTTTTCTTATTACAGCAATCAGCAACAATTGATTGACGGACTGGAATATATTTGTAAGAGAAATGGTTTCAAAATCTACGGTGGCACGGTGTCTTCGCATTTCATTTCAAATCTTTATTTAAAACAAAACGAGACCGTTGCTATCAATTCTTATGGTGTAGTATCAACAGGAATGATATCTGGTCTGGCCAATGCAGATGGACTCGGTAACAGCTGGCAGGAATACACTATTATTAAAGGAATTCCCTGTAGTTCCGTAATAGCAGGTCTTAAAGATGCAAATGACTGGAAATTTATAGGAACAGCGGGTACCTACACGGCTGCCAAAGATGGCCCGCTGGTACTTGCCCTTAACGCAATTGACTACAGGAATTATAGAGGTTATTTTGATGTTGTTATAAAAGTTCCTGAAAATTAATTCTGAGATTCGTTCTTTTGGGTGTACATGGTCACACGGCCTTTAAAATTTTGAGTTTCAAAACTTCTGTTAATCACTTTTTTCAATTCTATCCTGTTATTCAAAAAGCAAGCAGATTGTCATTAGGGTTTTGGATTGTTTCAAAACCGTGCAGTAAGTGTTCGAAGACAGACAGTATTTTTTTATTGAATTGCCTGCCGATTTATAAACTATTGTCTTTCAATTGAGTCAAAATCCGGTGAATGCATATCAAATATATTTACGGTTGATAATTGCCAGTATAATGGTTGTAAGTAATAGTTCAATCAAGACTAGTCCATTGCAGTTGTCAAGATAATGCACTGCTTCCATCGCGTTACATTCTTGCTTTGTGTCTGGTTTGTAAAAGAGAGAAGTGATTTGGCGTATTTGCTTCCACACAATAAAGTCGCAAATAGCGATTAAGTTTGTCCAAGTAACAATAAATATGAATGAAACAAATGTAATTTTTTTACTATTGGGGATATTTCATTTTTATACCTCATAGTCCTTTTAATAACAAGCAACGTTAATATTTATGTTGCCCCTATGTCGCGGCCGGGCGAATGTTGCCGAGCTTTGGTAAAATATAGCAGCCAACGTAGATGGCTTGCTGCCGGGCGGCATTTATAACGTCGGGCCCGGCTACTGAACCAGGTTGATAAATTGAACTGGAATTTAACAAAATCTAAGTTTTGAAACGGTCGACCCATAGATGCTGCTCATTTATAACTGCTGCTGATTGCTCCAACGTCCAGCCTGGCAGCAAACCGCTTGTTGCACGCCGTTATGCTACTTTGGAGTTATATGATTTGATAGATTCTAGAATTGTCCCCTTTACGGCGATTTCAGCTTCAATGTCAAAGTCGTCTTGCAGACCCAACCAAAATTTGGCAGAGTTTCCAAAGTATCTGCTTAGTCTTAACGCAGTGTCAGCTGTAATTCTCCTATTACCTTTTATTATTTCTGAAATTCTGGTTTGTGGAATTTCAATGTCTTTTGCAAGTTTATATGCGGTGATATTGAATGGTTGTAAAAACTCTTCAAAAAGTATTTCTCCGGGGTGTATGTTTTTAAGTTTTGCCATTGTCAAATGTTTAGTGATAGTCAATTATTTGCACTCCAGATGAGTTTCCTGCGTTCCATTTAAAGATTATTCTCCATTGGTCGTTTATTCTAATGCTGTAAAAGTCCTTTAAATTAGCAGATAGTTTTTCCAAACGATTGGCGGGCGGTACTCTTAAGTCGACCAAGTCTACTGAGTTGTTTAACATTCTTAACTTTCGTCGGCCAATGTTTTGAATTTCAATTGGCAACTTTTTAACCCGGATTCCATTCCAAACTTTTTCCGTGTCGATATTACCGAATGAAATAATCATACTCCCGTTCTAGATTACTAACGTCAAAGGTAGGTATTTGTCGTGATTTAAACAAGGAACTAATTTTGAAGCAATAATGGTGCGCAACTTGTTGATTGATGTTATTAAATGAAGTGGGCTATAAATTAGAACATTGGCAATCAACAATATATTGAACAACATTTTGTATTGTTATTAGGACAATTTGTTTTTTTATAATCGATGAAAAATGTTTAAAAGGAAGAAAGCTGGCGACACAGCTTCGCAACCCCAGTCACATTTTTTGGGTGTATTCAATTGCCGATCAATATAGTATGTATAAATCTAAAATATAACGAAGTGGACATTTTTTTCAGACTAATTTACACGCCGGTTAATTATAATTGGATTAATTTAGGCTGATTCTTATTAAACCTGGGTTTGTGATTGAGACGCGCATTTGTGAGCTATCAAATTACAATAAAAATCAAAATGTTTTACTGGTTTATGGTTTATGGTTTATTGAAACCTTTTATTCATGGCAAATCAACAAACAGTTTCGGAGGATCGAAACTGATAACTTTCTGCTACTATGCTCCTTATATTCTAATTACCTTTTTTTAACCAAAAACCGACCGTTCAAAACTGCCCTATTGTAAAATTTAAAAGGTGTGTGATTCTAAATAGGCAGGTTACTATTTCAATTAAGTGGCCGTGGCGTTTTTAATCAGCATATAGGCAATGCGCGTTATAATTATTATCCTTATTTGAAATTTATACCGTGATATGAAATAACCAATACTTAAAGCAGCCTATTGGCTTTACGATATCTAGTTATAAACGCTTTGGATAACTAAATTTTTCTATTTCAGAGAACCCTGACAATCAAATGCGTTCAAGTTAGATTAAATTGCGGCATCTCAACAACTGAAAATATATTTTTCTTGATACTACAAAATATAAGTACGATCTGCAAACGTATCCTACTTGTACCTACTTGAGGGATTGCATAAGATTTTGGAGTTTATTTTTTGGAAGCTAGTAAGCTATTTAAAAGGAGGGGCGGCCGGTTTGCTCATCGAAAACTGCATTTTGTCATGCGTACTTGCAGGCCATCTGTATCTGCTTTTAATTGTTAAGTTTCTATATGGGACGACCCAACCTAAATCATTTCAAAATGCCGTACACACGTATTCACACAATCAAATTAAGAAGCGAAGTTGCTATAATATTTTTGTCATGACAACTTATACGGATATAATCATATTGTCAGGCGCAAACTTTTTTTAGAAGTTTTCACCATTAAAGTCAAGATATACAAAAGGGGCACAAAACTATCATAATTAATTGATTATGAAAGCCTAGCAAATCCACTCCTGGGATGATAGTTCTTGGTATG
Organism: uncultured Flavihumibacter sp.; assembly: GCA_964245425.1. Taxonomy (GTDB): domain Bacteria; phylum Bacteroidota; class Bacteroidia; order Chitinophagales; family Chitinophagaceae; genus JACMLD01. Next base: position 20,489 of record CAXTMV010000059.1, read on the forward strand.
CATTGATGACTGTCTTGCCTTTCACTTTAGGCGACTCTGCCATTTACCGGGTTCCTGCGAATTAATTACCCGGCTAAATTGTTCCTTCTTGTATCATGCTAACCAGCCTGTTGGTAATCTGCTTATAACAGGCAAGCGTTTGCCTCTGAAAGGGGTGATCAAGTTTTGGAAAGGCAACGTATTCAAATTAAGATATAAGGTGTTAAGTTTGCTTTAAAAAATACAATTTAGTTAATAATCGATTGGAGGCTGCATTAAAGAAGCGTCGTGGCCAGTATTCTCATATTTAATAGCTTAATTTTCACCTGGACCACGTCATTCTAAAAGACTGGTCCCTAAATATAAATCTGCCTTCTTTAACTTTGCTTCTCTTAATTAGAACAAATGAAAAATTCTTCAGGTATCGCGCAACTGTTTTTACGCCTGGCACTTGGCCTGGGTTTTTTATTGCCTGTGATGGACAGGATAGGCTGGCTTGGACCGCAAGGTTCTAAAGGGGTTGCTTGGGGTGACTGGAAACATTTTATTGACTATTCAAATACTTTAATGCCTTTCTTAAACAGACCATTGGCAAATATTATGGGGCTGTTTGCTACAGTTTTCGAAGTAGTATTTGGCGTTTGCTTGATCATTGGTCTAAAAATCAAATACATTGGATTAGGTGCCGCTGCTTTAACACTTGGATTTGGCTTAAGCATGGCCATATTTTTAAATATTGGTGCACCGTTCGCTTACCCCGTCTTTGTTTTCACTGGAGCATCCCTTCTCCTGTCCGGCATCGGCCATTATCAGTGGAGTCTGGATGAATATATTGCAATTAAAAAAGCATAATTACAACGAATATGAGCAGCTTGAAAACGAACGAAGTATTTTCTGAAAAAGTAAGTTGCTATGGGAGATAGATGTTTTAATAAAAAAGGCTTTCATACCGCCGCTGATCTCGAATTGATCAAACTCAGATTGTCCCAACTAAAGCGCTGCGCATTTGTTTAAACATACATTGCAATGGTAGCCTCAAGCATGAAGAAGGTCCTAAGTGTATTAACGTGCGCAGCGCTTGGCGCGAGGCAAAGGACTTGTTTTCTGAACAACAATAGGCCATTCTGCAATTTACCGAAGAAATTACACATATCCGTAACCACGGCATCAGCGACGAATTTATAACAGGACGATTGAGCTGTTCGGCGTGCAGAAAACAGCTTACTTGGTTATGGCAGCTATTAGTGTCTATTCATGGAACGGGCTGGTTATCGGTCTGAATATGTAACCGGTAAAATAATTATATTTTTTAACAGCTATCAAAGTGAAAACCAAAGCAGACGTCGAGTGTTGTAATGAAGCCATATTGGAATTTCGAAAAAATTTAGACCAGGAAACAGTAATTGACCAGGTTTTAGAAATGATCAACAGGGATAGCTTTGAATTAATTTTTATTCCCAATGCAAAAGGCACAAAAGCAGGTGCATTTATTTATCGGTTGCCATATTTAAGAAACATGAATGGTATCCATTTGGCCGACGGAAATATAGACTGCCCAATTCCAAGAATATTAAGAAGCCGTTGCCGATAGAGGATGTCGCCAAAATCTATCATTACATACCGACTTGCTCCCAAGAAAGATGGGCGAAGGACATTTGGCTGTTTTCTTATTTTGGCAATTGTATCAATACAAAAGATATCATTCACCTTAAATGGAAAAACATTGATGAAGAATTTATTGTGTCTACGCGCGCAAAGACAGACGCAGCGACCAGGGAAAATTGAATCTATATCTCTGAATTCATAAACGAGGATATGAAACGCATCATCGAAGATTGGGGAACCAAAGATAAAGGGTCCGATGACTACATATTTACGGTATTGACAAAAGAAATGTCCGCCCTGGTGCAATATGAACAATTGGGATTGTTTGCAAGATCAGTTAACGATTGGATGGCCAAAATCAGTAAGGTGCTTGAAAATAAACAGCCTGTAAATACCTATGTATCGAGATATACCTTTTTAATCGTCTTAAAGAAAGCAGGTGTAAGTACAGAATTTATCCGGGAAGCTTTGGGGCATATCACTATTCAAACCCCAGAAAATTACCTGGACAGCTTTGAGAAGGAAATGAAGAAAGAATATGCAAACAAGTTGATGGTATTCCAATTGAATGGAAAGGCAGGTTAGTTTTTCAGCTTCAACTAGAAAATATGCTGCCTTCTATTGTATTATACTATCAGTTTCATATATCTTGACCATATTTATTTATAAAATTTATATGAGTCAGGTAGGCTGTAAGACAAAAGTAACCCGAAAGAAATTATACAACATGGTTTGGACGCAACCATTGACAAGCCTTGCAAAAAAATTGATACATTCGATGTCGGGCCACGAAAGATCTGCATCAAAATGGATATCCCGCTTCCAAAGGCAGGGTACTGGATGAAAAAAAAATTTAATAAAAAAATAAACAACCTCAGCTTCCAGTCAATAATGCCGTAATAGGTAAGGTAGTCATTTCACCAACAAGCCCTGACG
>CAXTMV010000060.1:0-22923 GCA_964245425.1 uncultured Flavihumibacter sp.
CCTGTATAATTAATACGATTTATAATTTTATGTCGATGCCTGCGGCAAAAGTCCGGGGTTGCGGATAGGCTCCATAATCAACACCGGTATTCAGAATGCCACCTGGAATTTCCGGATCAAAGCCCGTGTATTTGGTAAGCTTGAAGGCGTTCTTCACCTGTGCATAGATGTGCAGCCGGCTCAACAGTTTATGTGTCATAGAAGCGGGGAAGGTATAGCCCAGCTGCAGGCTCTTGATTTTGATAAAGGATCCGTCTTCCACATACCGGTCTGATACCCGCGCATTGTTATTGGGATCGGTAAAGGAATAGCGCGGGTCTTTGGCATCGTTGGTAGTGCCGGGCCCTGTCCACCTGCCAAGTATGCTCCTGAATTTATTGGTGTAATTGGCATTGCGCTCGTAAGCCCTGTAGATACTATTGCCCTGTGATGCATAGGTAAAGGCATTGAAATCAAAATTCCTGTATGCCAGGGTCAGGTTCCAGCCCATAGTAAATTTCGGGAATGGATTGCCGATATTGGTTTTGTCTTTATCGTCAATAACGCCGTCGCCATTTACATCTGCATAGCGGATATCACCGGGCTGTGCGCCCGCCTGGGTGGGTGCTTTTGCAATATCGCTGGCCGTTTGAAACAAGCCCTGCGTTTTGTATCCGTAAAAATAACCCGGCGCTTGTCCTTTCTCAAAAACAGTTACGGTTTGCGACTGTCCGTTAAAATAACTTCCTCCGTAAATCTTTGCGGTGCCATCGGTATTGGTAGCCGTTACTTTGTTGGTGGAAGTGGTAAAAGTTACCGATGTACTGAGGTGGAAATCCTTTGTGATGTTATCGTTGAAACCCAGCGTTGCATCGAGGCCTTTGGTACTGGTGGAACCGATATTGGCCGTGGGGATGGGTACGGTACCCAAGTACAAAGAAGTAGAGGGTGTAAACAACAACCCGTTCACATTTTTCTGGAAATAGTCGGCGTTGAGGGAAAATTTATTATGGAAAAACGTTACATCAAAACCGGCATTCCATTGCAATTGTCTTTCCCAGGCCAGTGCCGGGTTGGCGGCTGAACCAACGGTGGCCCCTGGGTAAAATACATTGTCGAACGTATAACCATTGCTGTTAGCAGTGGGCCCGTAATTGGGTCCGCCGGTGGTGATGCTTACATATTGCGGGCTGGTATTGCCATCGTTACCGGTAGAGCCATAACTGCCCCGCAATTTCAGGAAATTAACAAAACCAGCATGAAAAAAATCTTCTTTCGACACTACCCAGCCCAGTGAACCGGAATAGAAATTACCGAATTTGTTGCTGATGCCAAAGGCATAGGAACCATCACGGCGGGCAGTAAACGAAGCCAGGTATTTTTCCTTGTAATCGTAATTCAGCCGGCCAAAATAAGACAGGTGGCGGTTGAAGTATTCATAGTAATAGCCAGACAGCGCGTCGGTAGTAGTGGCCGTGTTGGTACCGGTGGCTGCGCTGAAATCGGCAAACTGCCAGGAATTAAAAGGTACATCCTGGCGGGAAGCACCGGCGGCGTTGCCCGATGACCTGGCCACAGAGATACCGGCTACCACATCAAAATGATGGTCTTGCAGCACATTTACATTGTAATTGGCAAATGTTTCCCAGGTATAGCTCAGGTTGCTGTTCTTATCGTGGCTCACAGAATTGTGTTTGCCCGTAACCGTTGAACCATCGGCATTCATTGAGTTGTCTACATTAAGCGGGCCGTAAAACACCAGCGGATTGAAAGACTTATCGTTGTTATCATACTTGGTATAGCCAAAGCGGGAGCTTAGTTTCAGGTTTTTCAATACATCATACTGTAATTCGCCTTTGCCATACAGCTTAAACCCTACATTCTTATTATAGGTGTTATCCAGTTTGGTCAGCGGGTTGTATACTTCAGACAACAGTAGATTACTGAAACCGTATTTGCCCGGCGTATTGGTAACCGTATTGTAAACGGGCACCGTGGGGGCAAAGTTGAGGGCGCTGCCGATGATTCTGTTGAACGAATTTTCCTGTATGCCTCTGGCATTGAGCACCACGCCGGTAGTATTCAAAATAAATTTCAGTTTGGGTGCCAGGTCAAAGCTCAGGTTAGCGGTAAAAGTGCCCCTGGTATAATCAGACTTGTCCATTCCGCCAACGATGCCACCCTGGTTCAGGTAAGCGGCCGATAAAAAATAAGACATCTTATCGCTGCCACCCCTGGCAGCCATATTGTAAGACTGAATAGGCGCTATTTTAAATACCTGGTCCTGCCAGTTGGTACCTACCCCCAAAGCAGAAAGATTAGGGAATACAATATTACCGCCGGAACTGGTACTGCCTTCGTTTATAATAGCGCCATATTCGGTGGCATTCAGCACGCCGATGGTATTCATGACTTTCTGCAGGCCATAATTGGCGCTGGCAGTAATTTCTGCCTGCTGGTTTTTTCTACCTGATTTGGTAGTAACCACAATAACGCCGTTACCGCCTTTTACCCCATAAATGGAAGTGGTGGCGGCATCCTTTAAAATATTGATGGATTCAATATCGCTGGCGCTGATGGAATTGAAATCGACCAGTGTTTGTGGTACGCCATCAATAATGACCGTTGGGTCAGCGCCCGCATAAGAGGGTATGCCCCTGATCAGTACCGTGGGCGATGAACCGGGTGAGCCACCTTGGATCACATTAACGCCCGATGCGCGCCCCTGTATGGCTTCTTCCACCCGTACCGCATTCACCTTCTCGATATCAGCGCTTTTAATAGTAGAAATGGCACCCGATACCTTTGTTATTTTTTGCGTACCATACCCTACTACCACTACATCGTTCAGCGTGCTGGTATTGGTTTCCAACGCAAAGTTTTGGGTTCCCGCGCCCTGGATAACCTGTTCAATATTGTTCATGCCGATGAACGATACCAGCAGGGTTTTTCCTTTTGGTACATTGATACTAAAATTACCCGTGCTGCCGGTAACTGTACTAATATGGGTCCCTTTTACCGTAAGGGTGGCGCCGGCCAATGCCTCCCCGGTTGTTTTGTTGATAACCCTACCCTGAACCGGAAGATTTTGCGCCTGGGCCGGTAACAGAAAGCCCAGCAGCAAAACCATCCCCAGGCAAAACCTGATCTTTACTTTCATATGCAAGTGATTAAATTGGTTGAAAAATAAAAACATTCAATGCCATAATGGTATTTGTATAAATGGTAAAATAGGCCGGTATAAAATCCAGCCGGCAATATCAATCATGATAAAAGCGGTACCTATTACCTGAATAATTGCTGCTTGCTGTAAGCAGCGCCGGAGAAAGGTGCCCGGCAAATAGGAGTAGATAAATTAAAATACCAGCATACTGGCGACTGGGGCTGTTTGCAGGCGGCAAACCGGCTCTGTTCTTACCCATGAAAATGATTGGACACATAGCAAGCAATTTTATAATTTTTCTTAAGCAAAAAAAAGAATCATATAGCGGGGATAAAACTAACTTCCTTTTAACTGACCCGGAAATATTTTACCACATCACTACTACTACGACATAAATTAGCCTTATATTTAGCTTCATTTTACTACATCAGTACTACATCTGAAAATAATGCTGCCTATTTTTCCCGGACGTATGATAAAAAACTTACTATTGTTCGTAATGGTTTTCTTATATGCCGGTAAAGGGCTAGGCCAGTCGTTTATAGGGCAAAGGGAAATCCTTAATTTTAACAAGCAGGTATACAATGCGGGCAAACAGAACTGGAATATCAGGCAGGACAAACAGGGACGTGTCTATTTTGCCAATAATGAAGGCGTGCTTACTTACGACGGTACTTTCTGGCGGTTATATCCCCTGCCCAATAAAACCATCGTATGGTCTATCTGTTTCGGAAAAGACGATCGTCTTTATGTAGGCGGCCAGGATGAAATAGGCTATTTTTCTCCCGACAAAAATGGCAATCTGTCATACCACTCACTTAAAGACCTGATAGAAGAAAGCGACCAGAAATTTGCGGATATCTGGAATATCGTAGCTGTTGGCAACGATGTTTTTTTCAGATCCGATACCAGGCTGTTCCGGTACCATAATAATAGCATCACGGTATACCAGCCCTGGCAGGCCTGGGTATTTTTAGGTATGCACCAGCATGATCTGCTGGCGCACGACGAAGAAAAAGGCCTGCTCGTATACCGGGCAGGCAGATGGGAATCGTTTATCAAAAAGAGCAGTCTGCCAGAGGGCTTCTACATCACCTCGCTGACGCCTTTTGGCAGCAGTAGCCTTGTCAGCACTTCAAAAAACGGTCTTTTTTTACTGAAAGGAGATTCGTTGCAGCCTTTTGCTCTGCAAGGCATGCCCATTAATGCCCTGCAGCATTTTACCAGTTCCGTACAGATTGATGCGGACAATTATTTAATCGGAACCTATACCAATGGCTTTTACCATGTAGACAGCAGCGGCCATATCATCCAGCATTTTACAAAGGAACAGGGATTGCAGAACAGCAATGTAAAATGCATTTTTGCAGACAACAACCATAATATCTGGCTGGGGCTCGACAATGGCATCGATTTTATTCCTTTTGTAAATGCCGTCAAGCACATCAACCCGCCTGCATTTAACGATGCGGGTGGATATGCTTCCGTCGTTTATCACAACAACCTGTATTTTGCGATGTCGAACGGTATCTATACTTTGCCGCTCGAGCTTAGCAAAGACCTGAGCAATATAAAGAATGCCATTAGAACGGTGGCTGAAGGGCAGTCCTGGCAACTGGCCGTTATCAACAACCGCCTGCTGGCAGGAAAAGAAGACGGCGTTTTCCGTATAACAGATGGCGTGCTGGTGCCCCTTGACCGATCGACCGGTTACTGGATATTTCAGCCAATGCCAGGCAAGGACTCGTTGATTGCCGCCGGTAATTACCAGGGCGTAAAACTCTTTGAAGAGAAAAATGGTGTGTTCACCGCCAAGAGCGCCATCCCCAACCTGAATACATCTGCCCGCTTTCTGTCGGTTGACAGTGCAGAACAGGCCATATGGGTATCTCATCCCTACAGGGGCGTGTATAGAATAAACATGGCCGGCAATGGCAACAGCATAAAATTATATGCCCAGGCCAATGGCCTCCCTTCTACCCTGAACAACCATGTATATACGATAAGACAGCATATCGTTATTGCAACGGAGAAAGGCATCTACCGGTACAATGCGGCCACCGATCGCTTTGTACCCGACGCCTTTTACAAGCCTATTTTTGATACACTGAGTGTTCGTTATTTAAAAGAAGACCCGGAAGGTAATATATGGTTTGTACATGAGAAAGCAACCGGAGTGGTTGATTTTAGCGAAGGGGGCGATCATCCGCAGATCATTTACCTGCCAGAATTAAAAGGACGGATTCTCAGCGGGTTCGAGAATATCTACCCCATCAACAAGAACAATATACTGGTGGGAGGTGAACAGGGTTTTTATCATATCAATTATGAAACATACAAACAAAACATACGCCCCCTGCGGATATTCATCAGAACGGTGAAAGCCAGGAATGAAGAAGAGAAGCTGGTGTTCGGCGGATATTTTGGCCAGGCAAATGCAGACAGCGAGCAATCGCAAAAGGACATCCCTTCGCTGAGCTATCACTGGAATTCCTTTCATTTTGAGTATGCTTCGCCTTTTTTTGAACAGCAGTCTAACCTTGAGTACAGTTGTTACCTGGAAGGCTTTGACCGGAACTGGTCTGAATGGACAAAGAAAACAGAAAAGGATTATACCAACCTGCCGGCCGGCTCGTACCGGTTCAACATCAAATCGAGGAACAATTTAAATACAGAATCGCCGGTTTGCAGCTATGCATTTCGTATACAACCACCCTGGTATAATAATGTCTGGGCCTGGTGCGTCTATGCCATCGTTTTTATCCTGTTGCTGTACTGGCTGTACAAACAACAGGAAAAAAATATTCACGCAAAGCAGGAAAAAAAATTATTGGAAGAAAGAAAAAAAAACGAAGAAGAACAGCGGAACATTGCTTACCTGCACCAGCTGGCGCTGGAAAAATCCGGAAAAGAACTGGCGCAATTGAAGAATGAAAAGCTGGAGTCCGAAATTGAATATAAAAATGCAGAGCTGGCGGCCACTGCGATGAACCTGGTACAGAAAAGAGAATTCCTGGTAAAAATCAAGGACGGACTGAACAAGATAAACCAGCTGAATAAATCCGGCAAGGAAGCCATTGAGCCATCGGAACTGAAGAAAATTGTTCGGTCTTTGTCGGAAGAAGAGAACCTGGGCGATGAATGGGAGCAGTTTTCCATTCATTTCAACAAGGTGCACAGTGATTTTTTGGTGGTGATAAAAGAAAAATATCCCGATTTAAAAGCGCATGAACTGAAGCTCTGCGCCTACCTGCGCATGAATTTATCCAGCAAAGAGATAGCCCACCTGATGAGTATTTCGGTAAGGGGGGTTGAAATAAGCCGCTACCGCCTGCGGAAAAAATTACAGCTGCCAACAGATGTCAACCTGTTCCAGTTCCTGTTTGATTTGGAAAGCGCAGAGAGGAAGAAGTCTTAAGTGGTAAGTAGACAGTCTTACCTTCTTTTTTTTTGTTTTAGCATTGCAGCAGCGGCATAAATAGATTATGGTCACAACCGATCAATCCTGAAAGTGATCAATACTGGAAGCTATCAATCCTGAAAGCGATCCAATCCTGAAAGGATTGAATGTTAATAGCCCCGGGTACAACCCGGGTACGCAATGGTTGCAATAAAAACCCTGAAGGGGTTAAAGATCGAGCTGGGCAAGTCTACAGTAGCGAGGAATACCATGACCCTCGTTTCAGCTCAGGTAATTACTATAGCACCTGTCTGGTTACCATTCGCCTGCTGTCGAAAAAAATGTGAAAAAAAATGTTCGCACACGCAGATCTTATTTATCATAAAACTTCCAGCTGGTTTTGAAATCCCTGGTTAGTGGCTGATTGGTCAGGATAGCGCGCAACATTTCTATCGGCAGGCTGTTCTCATGTAAAATTGCATCGTGGTATTGCTTATTCGTCATCTGGTGGTTGCCCACCATTTCCTTTTCCAGCGCCCTGAATTGCAGGCCGCCGATCATATAAGCAATCTGGTACAGCGGTCCGTAGCCGCCGGTAAAGGATCGGCGTACCTCCCCTTCTGCATTGGCCCGCTCATGCCCTACCCGGTCTACCAGGAAGTCGATGCATTGCTGGGGTGTCCACTTGCCCAGGTGATAATTGAGGGAGAACAATATCCTGGCACAGCGGTGCATCCGCCAGAAAAGCATCCCTATTTTTTCTTCCGGTGTGCGGGGAAATTTCAAATCCCATAAGACCATTTCCCAATACAATGAATTGCCTTCTACCCAGAAAGGCGTATCAAAGTGGCGGTAGGTTTTATACCGCTCATTCATATATTGCTGCAGGTGATGACCCGCAATCAGTTCGTGGTGTACGGTGGCCCTTGAAAAGTTCGGGTTATTGCCGCGCATGCTCATCATCTTTTCCTCATAGGTCATCGTATTGGTGGGGTAAGAAATGATCAAGGATTCACCCCCCAGGAAAAAAGGACTTACGCGCTGGCGTTCGGGCGACATCATCTGCATGCGCCAGGTTTCTTCTGCTTCCGCCGGAATGGTTACCAGGTCGTGCTGCTTTAAAAAATCAACCGATTGCTGGTACAGGTTATACATGGCTTCCGGTTGTTGGCCGGGTTCTACATAGGTATTCTTTACTTTTTCGAGTGCCGCTTTCCAGTTGTCGCCGAAACCCATCTCATGCGAGGCTTTCAACATTTCCGCATCACACCAGGCGAATTCTTTATTGGCAATGGCCACCAGGTCTTCAGGGGTATAAGGTATAAATTCCAGTTGCAGCTGGCGCACCAGTTCTGCCTGCCCGATAGGGTGCCCGATGATACCACTGCCATCGTCTTTTTGCGCAGTGGTTAAGCGCCCTTTCTTTTTGAGTGCAGCCGCATACAGATTCAGCAGGCTGTCGGTTGCTGTATAGGTTTTTGGCACCCACCAGGTAAACAGGGGGTCGTAACCGTTATAAAAGCCATAATAATTTTTCAACACACCCTGCAGGGCTTTCACTGTTTCCGCGGCATAAGCAGCCTGCCGCATGTCCATGCTGTCAGTCGTTGCCATGTTTTTAATGGCTGCACTGATTTGTTTGTTGATATCGTTCAGCTGCCGGGCCACGTTGGCGCCGTCAACCGCTTTTCCGCGGCGCCTTGTTTTCTGAAAGGCATAGATACTGTCTGAAAAAGGCGCGTACTTTGCAATGTCTCCGTACAATTGCTGCTCCTGCTGCAACTGGTACGCTTCGTCTTCCAGGTTACGCTTGAAAAGCAGGTAGTCTACTTTGCCGTTTACATTCATGTGCTCAAAAGGCAATTGTTTTATCTGCTGCAGGTATTCCCGGATCAGTTGCTGACGGCGATCCCTTCTGTCGGGCGAATTATAATCACTGCCGGACCGCCGCCACCAGTCGTCGTCTGACCCGCCGGTAGCATAAAAACGCAGGATGCTTTCTTTATCAGCATCGTACTTGATCATGATATCGGCCATTTCGCTGGTCTGTGCATACAGGCCTGTGCTGGCGTTTGTCTGTGCCGGGCAACGGCAAACGAATAACAAAAAGACGCTGGCAATAAGAATGGAAAACTTTTTTTTCATGTTTATTATAGTGAAGATTTGGGGCGCTGTAAGGCGAAAGGTATACGGTTTAGGGCGAAGATCATCTGCGTTGAAATCAGCGACTGGTATCTCATGCCTCCCGACGAATGTTTCATGCCGCACGGTGAAAGCAACTTTAATTTTTAATAACCCTTGCACCGAATATGCGGCCCGCTGTTTTGCCATAATTGGCTTCAATGCGTACGGTCATTTTTTCCGGGTGCTCTATCAGTTCTCCCGGTAATGGATACACTTTGTTATAAAATTTCCCGGTAACACCTCCGTTCCATTCTTCTGTTGCAATCTTACGGCCATTTACAATAATATCAAATTTACGGTCCTTGTCATCACCCAGGTAGGTTAGCACCAGGCTGTTGCCGGCACCGGCGGCATACTGCACTTTCATTTCGAACGAAAAATAATTACCGGCCCTGGCTTCCCGGCCATTGACACCCATTGCGTCGCTGACATATGATTTTTCGCTTGCCAGCAGGTGGTGGTCGCGCTCGGGTTGCATTTCGCCTATCCGGAAATGATCAATGGTGCGGTCTTCTATGTCTTTTTGTTCTTTTTTCTCTTTCTCATAATCTTCCTGCCTGGCCGACCATTGTTCATTGCTGAAATAATCCCAATACACGCTGTAATAATCCTGGTAGGTCTGATAAAACGGTTTCAGTTGCACGTCGAAGGGTTTACCGGTAGATTGTGTTTCGAAATGAAGGGGCTGCCCTGCTACCGGCTTTATCCAGTCTGTGATGTTCTTGTTATTGGTGAGCAATACCGGCACGCCGTACACGGGGTCGGGCATCTCTTTGCCCAATTGCCCGGCCAATACCAGCGGTCCATACAAAAAAGCTACGCGGTTTGCATTATCGGGCATCGCTTCGGTGTACAAGCTCATGGGTGCCGATAGTTCAACCTGGTCGTTCGTATGCCAGTTGCGCCGCAGGATGATAAATCCGTTCTCTTCCACTGCGGCTACGGCTTTTCCGTTTATCGTAAGGGCATAGCCATTTCTTATCCAACCTGGTTTCCGAATCCGGAGGGCAAAAGAACTCGGTTTTGTCAATTTAAAACGCAGGCTTGTTTTGCCTGATTCCGGATAAAGCGTTTGCTGGCTTACGGTGATACCTCGGTCTTTCCAGTTCAGCACGGAAGGGATAAACAGGTTCACATACAGGCTGCCGTCGCGGCCTTCATAATAAATACCCTCGCCATATTTGGCGTGGTTTTCCATACCGGTGCCTACGCAACAGGTAAAAGTGTGAAAAGAATCGCTGAAAGATTTTTTTGTACCCATCCGGAGCGGCACAAAATAACACATCATGCCCGTTTCGGGGTTTTGCGAAGAAAGGATATGGTTGTAAAGAGCCCTTTCATAATAATCGCCCAACGCACCTGTAGGTTGCCAGGAGAACAAATGACGGGTCAGTTTCAGCATATTATAGGTATTGCAGGTTTCGCAGGTGTTGTCGCTTAAACGGTCCGATAGTTTGTCTTCTTCACCGCAGTATTCGTAATTGCTGTTACCACCAATTACATAACTGTGGTGATGTACCATGGTGGTCCAGAAAAAAGATGCGATGGTCTTATCGCTTTCGCGCCCGGCCATTTCATATTGCATGGCGCTGCCAATGGCTTTTGGCACATTGGTATTGGAGTGTTTGCCGGGCAGGGGGTCTTTCTTTTCAGACAAGGGCTGCATAACAAAGTTGTCGTAGAACAGGTACGACAGCTTAAGGTATCTCTTTTGGGCGGTTATGGCATATAACATGGCCAGTACATCGTTCATGCCACCATACTCGCAGCGAAGCATTTTCTGCAATTGTTCCGGTGACAGATCTTTAAGCGTATTACCGGTCCAGTCTGCCATTCCCTCCACTACCTGCAGTGCCTGGAGGTTATGGCAATGCAGGTACGCATCTAGTAATCCCGCCATTACCTTATGTACGGTATACCAGGGGCTCCAGCCGCCATTCAGATCAAAACCACCTGTTTTAATTTCTCCCTTTGCCAGTTTGCCAAAAATAGAATCTTCATTGGGTATGGCGCCTACATAACCGGTTTTTCTGGCCCGCTGGCAGGCTGCCAGTTCGCCGGTGATATAATCAACACGGTCCTTGAAGCGCCGGTTACCGGTTGACGCATACATCATCGCGCAGGCAGATAAATAATGGCCCAACGTATGGCCCGACAAGCCCTCACTCTCCCACCCGCCGTATACATCGCCCTTGGTGGGCAGGCCGGCATTTGCATAAAACCGGTGCAGCAGGCGGTTGGGTTCCAGTTGCAGCAGGTAGGCTGCATCACGGTCCATAGCGTTTTTAAACGGGCTTCCTGCTGTTAAACGAACCGCCGACAGGTTAAAAGCATAAGCCTGTATATCTGCCACCGGTTTAACTTTGATGGCGCGATTATTTTTTTCGGTTATATATGACTGTGATTTGGTTTCCTGCGAGCCTGCATACTGCAGGATCAGCAGAAAAAAAAGGAATTTTTTCATCATTCATTTTTATAGCGGATGCCGCTTCAAACCGCCAGTCGCCTGGCAACAGCTGCTGAAATATACAACAAAATAAAAGACGGACAGACGCGGCCCAACCGGTAACCCATAAAAAAACCAGGCCCTGATCCATAGGAATCAACACCTGGTCTTCAGCAACCTTGGCCTTGGTATAATTTACGCTACGTTATTATTATCACTATTACTCCCAATTGAATTCCGGATAGCAGCCAGATCGCCTGGCAGGCTTACCCGGTAATCGTCGAGCTTTATATCGCTGAGGAAATCGTTTGAAAATACATCCGCCATTTGTTTGGTCAGCAAAGTACTTCGCATGTTTTTCCATTCATCATCGGCATTCCCGTACATGATGTCTACCAGGTTCGGGAATGTCCAGGGGCCATTCTTTCCCCAGTGCAGGGTAAAATCAATATTGTTGGCTGTAAAGGTTTTTATTACTTCAGATAAAAAATCTTCCAGTCCGATCATGTTCTGGTTACCTTCCCAGGGCACCCCGTCTACTTCCAGGATAGCAGTAACCGGGAACCGGGTAAAACCGATGGTGGCCGATGACCCTTTTACAAAGCGAAATGAAATGATACCCGGGATCGGCCCCAGTTTGTTCATGAGGCCGGCAAACAGGTCTACCGCTTTGGGTGCATCGGTATTGCGCATGCCAAATCCGCAGCCGTAGGCGGGGCTCGACTGAGAAGTATCCCAGAAAATCTCGCCCAGCGTTCCTTTGATATTATCGTCTACAATAGGGAAAATTTGTCCTTTCAAAGCCGTTATCATCAGGGGAATGATCCGTTTGAATTTTGCGGAAAAAGCCGCTATCCAACTGGGGATGTCTTTAAAGATGGCATTTTGTACAAAAGGAACCGGGTCCGGATAACCCGCCACATAAGGTTTTTTATAGATGATTTCTGTTACATAATCTTCTGCAGGATTATAGGGGTTGATGTAGAGTTTGTAATGATAAGGCCTGTTCACAACACCATTGTTAACTTCTTCTGCTATTTTAAAATTTGCATTGGTAAAATCCATGGTGCTGGCAATCTGCAGGGCATCGGCCTTGCTGATCTTTTTTACATACCGCTGCAGCAGGTAGAGATCTTCCGCTTCCACCACCACGCCATGTATCACGCCAAAAGAGCCCAGGCTCACCAGCGCGGCATTGAACAGTCCATCATGGCGGATAACTTTCGCATGAATGGATGCGGCAAATGTATCGTTCAGTGCAGGTTTGCTGGCACGTTCCAGGTACAGGATATCGGCGGGGCCGGGACCTGTTATCAGCTGTATCCCTACCACACAATCCTGTACGCTGCCCACATCAATGGCGGCCCCATGTACACCGGTAGAGATGGCGCCGGCAATGGTTTGCCCGTTGCTGGCACCGCAGCATTGCAATGATTTTCCTTTTTTAAAAAGGTATTCGGTGATTTCTTTAATACTGATACCGCATTGAAACAGGAAAAGGTTTTCCGCTTTATAGGCAGTCCCTTTTTGCAGCTGGGCATTTGCAATATCTATTTTAATATCCAGGCTTCTGTTAAAAAGCATCCGGTCTTTCTGGTGGGCTACCGCCGACAGCGACCAGCTGCTGCCATAGGCCCTGAAACGCTGGTGGTTGTCGATGCAATCTTGTAGCTGTGCCTGTATCGCCGCTGCTGTATCATTGTACCGGTCTAACGGTGAGACAATGGTGCGGTTGGTATCCATATCGAGCAGCATACCGGTTGGCCAGGGGCCGTTCAAATGGTAGTTGTTCCACTCGGTTACATGGTGGATGGTTAGATTAGCCATAAGTATAGTATTAATTTTGATCTTTCAGGCACACGTATTTTACCTTGATTGATTTTCTTTTACCAAAGGTGAATGTATTGCGGAGCATGGCACCGAAAGTAATTTTATATTCAACAGAATGAAATCCGCCGGAAGGACAGGAAGGAATGATCATGGTGTTGGCCTCAACGATGCCCAGTTTTACTACGGTATCTAATACATTTACCTTTTTGCCGTTGTAAAAACCCAACTGCGTATTCAGGAGATCGGGTTCTGCCGTGCCTTTCTGGTTAGACACAATAATAGAATAGGAACAGGACTGGATAAAAACAGCTGTTATGAGCAGCAATAAAATGCCAACCGATCTTTGCGCATTCATTATTTCTATGTTTAAAGTGAATAATAAAACAAGGGCTGTACCAGCACAACGGCAGTCTTTAACCAGGTGCACATGGGTATATATGATTAACCTAACGGCTGCACAGGCCAGCCTGGTAAAGATGAGGTAGCAACGAGGTGGGAACGGATTAAGTGCTAATATCGAACTTTATTTTAGAATACGTCTACCCGCTTTGTAGTATTTTGAAAAAAGATCGGGTGGTTGATCGGCCGTCTCTTGCTTACAGCGCTGCCTGCTGCCATGGCAAAATTAATTTATAACCGGCAACAGGATTTTACTGTATATTAGATAATCCATTCCACTCCCCTGCTGAAAGCAATCAAATGATCCCGGGCTGATGCGATGTGTATGACCTGCGGCCTGGTTAGTTGAGCCCGTTTTATTACCAACAACTGTTCCGTTCGTAACGGGTGCCCGATCCTTTTCGCCTCCTTTCCATGAAAGACCTTTCGCCCGATTGTAACCATTAAATTTCTTTTTATGATGGCTTTAGACATGCTCGACGTAGTTATCGGTATGATCTTTATTTATTTGCTGCTCAGCCTGATTTGTACGGCCGTTAATGAATTTATTGAAGGCTTTATTAAATTAAGGGCGGTTGACCTTGAGCAGGGCCTGCGCGAATTGCTGAACGACCCCAACGGCGATGGACTGGTGGCCAAGGTATACAACCACCAGCTTATTTACAGTCTTTTCAGGGGTGATTACAAAGCGGGCGATATCAGGAACCAAAATAAAGATACCGATAACAAAAACAAGCGTTACTCAAGAGGCTCTGATCTACCCTCCTATATTCCTTCGCGGAACTTTGCACTGGCTTTGATGGACGTTTTGCTACCCACGCGCCCGGCTGACACCGCCGCCGCCACTACCGTTGTCGCCCCCGCGCAATTAACGGCCAGCGGTTCGGCTTCTGCACTGGGCGCTGTTGCCTCATTAGATGGGCAAGCAACCCCGAATCCCTTGCTTCCGCTCCGGAATGCCGTGGCGCTTCAACCCAATGAAAAAGTGAGGACCGCCCTGCTCACTATTATCGACGCCGCCGGTGGTGATGCGGTAAAAGCCCGCGAAGGAATCGAGAACTGGTTCAATAGCGCCATGGACCGCGTTTCAGGCTGGTACAAAAGAAGGGTGCAGCAAATTGTATTTGTAATGGGTTTTGTGATCGCCATTGTGTTGAATGCCGATAGCATTGCCTTATTCA
Organism: uncultured Flavihumibacter sp.; assembly: GCA_964245425.1. GTDB lineage: Bacteria > Bacteroidota > Bacteroidia > Chitinophagales > Chitinophagaceae > JACMLD01. The sequence goes on from CAXTMV010000060.1 coordinate 14,583, forward strand.
GGAACTTGGCCAATGACCGGCCCTTGCGGAATGCCATTGTTGCCCAGGCCAGTAATATAAAAGACACGGTCATCAACGGAACAAAAACCAATACCCAGAAAATACAGGATAATGTAAACTCGCTTTTAGGCATGGGATTGCCGCTGGGCTGGGGCTGGAAACATCATTTTAATCCCATCGGTGTAAGAAATATTGCCGCCATCCCTGAAAGCCCCTTTGGCTGGGCCGTTAAAGTGTTTGGCTGGCTGGTAACCGGGCTGGCCATTTCATTGGGCGCCCCGTTCTGGTTCGATGCACTGAATAAAATCATGGTGATACGCTCTACTGTAAAACCAACCGAAAAAAGCCCAAATGAGGGATCCGATGCGAGGAAAACGTAGGAAGGCATAAGGTGTAAGATATAAGCTGTAAGGTTTGTTTGCTGCGCAAGTCCGCCGCAAAACCATACAGCTTATAGTAATATCTTATATCTTAAATCTTCGACAGCTTTGCCAGGTCATCTTCTGTTAGTTGCAGCGATGCCGTCTTAACATTCTCTTCCAGGTGATCCGTTTTTGAGGTACCCGGTATCAGCAAAATATTATTGGCCCGGTATAACAGCCAGCTCAGCGCAACCTGTTGGGGCGTGGCGACTTTTTGTGCTGCGATTTCTTTTAGCACCGCCATGCTGCTTACATTATTCGCATTTAAGGGATACCAGGGAATAAAAGCAATACCCTGCGCCGTGCAATAATCAAGCACAGACTCCCATTTCCGGTTGTCTACACTGTACATATTCTGCACGGATACCACCTTGAAGAATTTGGATGCCTGTTCAATTTGCTGAACCGTTACTTCAGATAACCCGATATGTTTTATTTTACCCGCTGCCTGCTGTTGCTGCAAAAAAGCAAAGGTCTCCTCCGCAGGCACTTTTGGATCGATGCGGTGCAGCTGGTACAGATCAATGGCATCCAGCTTCAGTCTTTTCAGGCTGCCGTGCAGGGCTTTTTGCAGGTGTGCGGGGCTCGCATCGGGCGTCCATTGATCCGGCCCTGGCCTCAGCAACCCGCCCTTGGTGGCAATCACCAGTCCGGCCGGATAAGGGTAAAGCGCTTCCGCTATCAGTTCTTCTGACACATTTGGCCCGTAAGAATCAGCTGTATCAATAAAATCGATGCCCAGTGCTACTGCTTTTTTCAATACCCGAATGGCTTCCGCTTTGTCGGCCGGCGGTCCAAAAATGCCTTTACCCGTAATGCGCATGGCACCATAGCCCAATCGCTGAACGGTTAGTGCGCCCCCTATTGTAAATGTTTTTTCTACTGCTGATTGACTCATTTTTTTATTTTTTATGGATACCAATGCTAATATTACAATTAGAACAGACATTTGTTTAGCCAGGGCTGATACCCGATTTGCCTGACCCTGTGAAAGACATCGGGCATTACAAAATTACAATCAACAATCAGAAATTTGCCACTTGTCATGCGGCCGACAATACCATCCGGTTTGTCTCGTTAACTTTACATCCGTACAACAACCTGGCCTGCCTGCTGCCCATCCCTGTAGCAGGAACCACCTATATACTGCGAATATGCATTACCGGTATATCCTGCAGACATCCCTCTATCTTACAGACAAGTAAAAGACCGGCTATGCCCGGATGGAAGTCTTATGCCCTTTCCGAAACAGCGGAAACAAGGCAATGTAATACCCTGTAAAGGCTTTATAACATCGTTTGCATATTCATTCTATTCATTTATTAATCAAACAGTTTATGACACAGCACCTTTCAATGCCGCTTTCCAAAAAAACAGTCCGCTTTTTATTGCCTGGTATGCTTTCTTTTGTATTGCTCCTCGCCGCCTGTAACAAAAATCCTGGCGGCCCCAGTGACAACCCCGGCGATATTGTTTACCTGGAAAGCAACCAATATGGCAGCAACGAAAATGCCATTCTTGCCTATTACAACGATGGTACGGGTAAATTGTCGCCGCTGCCCGGCAGCCCTTTCAAAACCGGTGGTGCAGGTATTGGCAATCCCCAACAGATTCTGGGGCCAGACGACCAGGAAACGCCGCTTGCTTTTTCCGCTAACAAGAAATATTTGTTTGCGGTAAACGCCGGCAGCAATACCATTGCGGCCTTCTCCATTGATGACCAGGGCCGTCTTCAAACCGTTCCGGGTTCACCCTTTTCATCTGGTGGTGAAACCCCGCAAAGCGTAGCGGTATCCGGCGATTACCTGTATGTTGCCAACAAGGCGCAGGATCCCATACACGGCAATACACGTATTCCCAATTATAATGTACTGAAGATCGGCGGCAACGGATCGCTTACACAGGTTCCGCATGGTGTCTTTGAAACTTCTGTGGGTGCCTCTCCTTCGCAGGTACTTGTTTCTGGCAATAAAAAATTCCTTTTTACCAGCGATTTCCTCGGATTTATGGAAAAAATACCGGCTGGTACCCTGCGCTCCTTTACCATTGGCAGCAATGGACTGCTAACAGCTGTTGCCGGCTCGCCCTATTTTATACCAGGCGCCGGTGGCGCTTTGGGTTTGTGGCAGCATCCTGCTGCAGATGTATTGTATGTGGGCTTTCCGGTGCAGGGTAAAGTAGGTGTGTATACTATTAATAACGCCAATGGAGCATTGAGTTTCCAGGAAATGGTGGATGCCGGACCCGCCGCCTGCTGGATTAGGACCAATAGCACGGGCTCCCGTATGTACACGCTGAACTCAGGCGAAAATACCATCTCAATTTTTAATACCTCCAGTGCAGCTGCACCCTCCGCCCTACAGAAATTTCCGATGAAGATACCAGGACCGCTGGTCGGCGCTAACAATTCAGCTACCAGCCAGCCTTTTGGACTGGGTTTTTCCAAAGCCGATAAATTCCTGTATGTTGTTAACCAGCATACCAGCACCGATTTCAGCAATGGCAATTTTAATTACCTGCATGTATTAACGGTGGCAGCAGACGGGCAACTGTCTGAACCCACCGAACCATTGCAGTTGCCGGTTAGCAATATGGTAAGACCCCAGGGCATTGCAGTATATTATTAACTAAAAATCTCCAAGTCAACAATCAAAAGCTGGTTTGCCGCAACACAGCTGTACATGAAAGCCTGGATTTGAATGCCCGAAAAGCCTACCTTTTCAGCATTCAAAACCAGGCTTTTTCCGATGCAAAAATTATTTATTTATCATTGTTTTATAACAACCACGGTATTGGGGCTTACACCCGGCGACACCGAAAAAGAAAACTTCTTCTTACCGGTATTGTCGAAACAAAACACTTTACCGGTAGCCGTAAAATCTACCGCATCGGTAATATATACATCACCGGTAGCAGCATCGATGTTAAGTCCATAAGGTGTCGTTATCGCGGTGCCATCGGTAATAAAATTGGCACTCGTCTGTTTAAAATCGGTTGTGCTCAGCGTTCTTACATAACTGCTGCCCAGGTAACCACCGGTAGCATATAAAAGTCCGTTGTAAAACCTGATTTTGCCCACCGCAGTATCAGCAGATTTTGTAACCGTGCCGCTGGCCGTATTCACTTTTACCAGTTTGGGGCCATGCGATCCATAATCGCCCGTACAGCCCACATAAATATTACCGGCCTCATCGGCGGCCAGGCTGCCAGGGTTCAGCCCCACGGTAATTTTTTTGGTTTCGGTAAAACTACCCAGGTCTATAACAGAAACAGTTGAATCGGGTACGGCATTTAGTCCGCCCGAATTGGCCACATACAATTTATCGCCGGATACCAATATCTGCTCCGGATTGCTGCCCACCGTAATGAATTTTTCTACCGCCAGCGAAGTAGTATCAATCACCGCAACGGTGCCATCGTATGAAGACACCAGCACTTTGTTCTTGTAGCCTGCTGCAAAGCGCGGCTCGCGCGCAACGGCGCCATTCTTGAAATCAATTTTTTTAATCTCTTTCGCCGTTAGGGCATCGGCTACTTCCACATAACTGGAAACATTCATCACAATATAGATCTTGCCTCCGTAAAGAACGATGTCGTTGCCGGTATCGCCTAGTTTGCTGCCATTGGTATTGGCAAAAAAATCGGTGGTGGGCGTATTGGTAGCAAAATTATAATAGCTGAGCGTGGTATTGTTCTGGTTAAAGCCACCTTCACTCAGCACATACAATCCCGTTGTTACTTTGGGAACCGTGGTGGCAGGTGCATCGTCTTTTTTACAGGATCCCGCCAGGGCGGCAATAGTAAGAACGAACAGGGATAACTTGATCTTTTTCATGCTATGATTTATAAATTATTAATGAACAAACTGATTTTAAACGATCGCCCCGGCATCGGAAAATAATGTATCACCTCGTACCTGGCGCCCGTTATATTATTAAGTGCTGCCCTGATGCTGAGTTTACAGGAATGAAAAGGCAGGGTTTTCAGCAGCGAAATATCCTGCGTTAGCCAGCCGGCCAGGTAATTAGCCGCATTGTTTTCGCCCAGCGTGTACCGGCTGCCGGAAAACAATACGTTGTAGCCGGCCTCCCATTGATGATAACTGAAAGACAATAATCCCGAACCCGAATGATCCGGCGTATAAGGGATCCTGTTATGGTAGGTGCTGCCTGATTTATTAGTAATATCCAGGGCTTGCTGCCAGGTATAAGCTATCCTTGTAAACCAGTCTACGGTTTCAGACAGCCGACCCTTCACTTCCGCATTTACATCCATCCCTTTGATGCTTACTTTACCTAGGTTCACAATGGTCCATACAAAAAGATTCTGGTTGGGTACCGCCACAATTTTATCTTTCACCTCGTTGTAGTAAACATCGGCGCTGATGCTGAATCTTTTTATTCCCGCCAGGTATTGCCTTGTATACGTAATACCGGCATTGTATTGTTTAGCGAATTCAGGCCGCAGAGCCACCGTGCCCACCAGCCGGTAGTACAAGTCGTTAAACGTGGGCATCCGGAAAATGGTCTTATAAAAAAAACGGAACAGGAACGGGCTGGCCGCCGAGGGGGTTATAGCCAACGAAACAGCCGGCGTAAATTTATTTTTATTGCCGGCGGCGTTGCCTGTTATTGTTTGATCGTTGATACCAGTGTACAATAGATCGGTGTGCAGCTGCCAGCGGCTGCGATTGTATTGCAGGGCCATGTTTTCCCAAAAACTGGTACGTCTTGGAAAAGCAAAATCATCCGTATTGGCATCCAGCCAGTTCCGGGCCATATCAGATGCAAGCGAGAGCGACAACTGATCATTGAAGGCATGCTTGCCGGCAATGCTTGCATACAGCTCCTGTTGTGTATAGCGATTGTCGAGGCCGCCCTGGTTATTCAGGTAATCCGGATCAATATAGCGGGTATAGTCATGGCTGTATTTTACAGCGGCCAATATACTGTTGGCTGCATTGATTTTTTTCTGGTAGCGGCTTTGTAAAAAATAGTCCGCGTTCCCCAATCTTTGCGCTGACCGATCATTAAAAAAAACAATGGCGCCAGGCAATCCTCTTTCCGAATGATAACCGCCCGCTTTTACTTGCAGGGTGGCACTGTCGCGGAATAGTTTCAGCAGGTTCAATTCTTCCTGGATGGATTTGATATCGGCATTACTGCGTTTTGTCTTACCGGAATAATTGCCATTATCAATATAAATGGGGTAATTGCCATCTGAATACAGCGCTTCTGCGTTGATGCTGACGACCAAATTCTTTTTTAATGGCTGGTAAAGACCTGCAAAAGGCTGCCAGGTATTAAACGAACCGCCATGGATACCCGCCTGCCATTGGGGTTGCAAAAAATTGACTGCTGCAAATGTGTTGGTGCTAATCAGCAGCGAGGCGCCGGCGGCATAGGTTCTGGCTGGTTGCAGTGTCTGCTGAACGGCGCCCTGCCGGAGTTCGAGCGATTGTAAAAAAGTGGTAGAGAATCGGCTTAGATCTATTTGGCCGGTCTGCAGATCGGACACGGGTATGCCATCATATACAATACCCGTATTGGCCGCACCCAGGCTCCTGACGGAAATGGTTTTCAATCCGCCGATGCCGCCATAGTCTTTTACCAGGGCGCCCGAAAAATAACGGGCCGCATCACCCACCGATGGTGCATTGATCTGCTGCAGGCTTTCGCGGTCCAGGGATTGTACAGGGGTAGGGCTGCTGAAATTATTTTTTTTCAGCACGCCTTCTATGTGGATCGTTTGCAATAGCCCTGCCGTATCTGTCTTTTGCGCGGAAATAGCCACACTTATTATCATGGGTAAGAGGCAGCAGAAAGCCTGTTTCAGGATTGCTGAAAAATAAACCGGTTGGTTATGGATGATTACCGATGCCATTTTATAAGTCGGCCATAGAATTTCCTTGCATAGAAAAACAGGAACAAACGGGCATCGGCCCGACGGGTATAATTTGTTCCAGCTTTTTTCCACGAAAGCGGGTGACTAATGATCGTTACGGCAGGTCTTCTGACTTAAAGCCAATTTGTTTGCCTTCCCGTTCACGCACTTGGGCGGACAGTGGCCTGTAGAACAAATTGTTTCACTATCGTGAGGCTTCTTACAGCTGCGGGACAGTCCCGGATTTACACCGGGTTCCCTTTTAATCCTGCTGAACACATGCCGGCAGGAACCTGTAACGGCGGCAAATATAGGGAAATAAGCGTTAACCTTCTCCCACCCCCGAAGGAGGAATAGGGAGGCTCGTAAACTGTTGCATTATAAAAGCCGTGGCTATTTATTATGCGGCGGATATTAAACCATCGTCAGTCGCAGCCCCCGCTGATGACAGCTGCGAAAATTGCCGGCTCATCTCTTCAGGCGTTGATTAAACTCCAATCGTTCCCCATCCGGTCCTTCAACATTAAAATATTTGCAGCCATGCTCCCAGAAAGCCAGGAATACCGGCGCCGGCTCAAAAATGGTAAAGCCGCCTTCGCGCAGCTCGCTGAACGCCGCATCAATATCGGCCACATCAAAGGCAATATGATCGATGTGCCCGGTCTTGCGTTCCCTGATCTCGGACAGCGCCGACTCCGGCAACTGGTACAATTCCATAATGATATCGCCGCTTTTCATCATCACCACCCGGCCCATCTCACCCAAATGCATAAACGAAGATTCTAGTACAGTAGTAAACCCGAGGCTTTTATAAAACAGAACGGAGCGGCCCAGGTTGGTAACCGGGATGCCTACATGCTGAATACTGGACAATTGCAAATGCATATCTTTTACCTAAATATACTGAACTGTTGAAAAACCATACCCAGGCAGTTGTTTTGATGAGGAAGCCGGGAGAAGTAAAAAAATAGCCGCCTACAGGCATTCGCCCGCGTTCTTTATTTTCTTACATTTAAGTATGAAAAACAAAACCATCCTTCTGACGCTCTGTACTTTTTTTTTATACAGCGTTGTTTTCAGCCAGGACAATGCCGCTCAGACGGCACCGGTAGAAAAACCCGCGCCCGCACAGTACAAACTAAAATTGAAAGTTGAATTGCCACTGGTAGTGGCCGGACTGGCATTTACAGGATATAATTTCTCGCGGATCTCTGCCAAGACCGCTTCCGACCAAACCTATGTAGAAAGCCTGGGCAAGAAAGACGTAAACTGGTTCGACCGATGGGGTGTACGTCCGTATAATGAGAACGCGGATAACCAGAGCTATATTCCTTTTTATGTTTCGATGCCACTGCCGATTTTTTTCCTGGCGCTGGATAAAAAATTGCGGAAAGATTTTTTTAAACTGGGTTTTTTATACCTCGAAGCACTTACGATTACCGGTACCCTGTACAGTTCTGCTGCCGGATATACCAATCGCCTGCGGCCCTTTGTATACGATGCAGAAAGTCCTTTGAATAAAAGGCTCGCATCTGATTCAAAAAAAGCTTTTTTTGCCGGTCATGTAGCCCTTGTAGCCACCTCCACTTTCTTTACCGCCCGCGTACTGGCAGATTATCATCCCGAATCGAAATTTAAATGGGTGTTTTATGGCGTAGCAGGTGCTACTACCGCTCTTACCGCCTACCTGCGACAAAAAGCCGGTGAACATTTTCCTTCCGATATACTGGTAGGTACGCTGGTAGGCACTTTATCAGGCCTGTTAACCCCTTCCCTGCATAAAAGTAAGCTGTTCAACCAGCAGCATCTCAGCCTGCTGCCTTTTGCAGGTGAAAGCAGTCATGGTATTGCAGCATTGTACCGGTTCTAGCAAATGCAAAAGTAAAAGGTCAACATTAAAAAAGCAGCGCAATCCAAATATCCATTCCTGGTTACCGGCTCCCCATTCAACCGATCCATTCATCACCCAATCAACGAACATGACTTATGTAGGAAAATACAGAGCAACCGTGGTTAATAATATCGACCCTGAAATG
>CAXTMV010000061.1:0-22554 GCA_964245425.1 uncultured Flavihumibacter sp.
CAACCGATTATAGTAAGGTTCATTTTTTGCGTGGGCGGCAAAGCACCAATGCCAGCGGCGAAGCGGCTTTCCACTCTATCTATCCGGGCTGGTACCCGGGCCGGGCGCCGCATATTCATGTGCATGTATACCAGGCTTCCGGGCATTCGCTGCTGGTTACACAGGTTGCCTTTCCGGAAGAGATTTGTAAAACGGTATACCGGCAAGGGGTATACGCTGCACATGGATTGCCCGATACCAGCAATACTACAGATAATGTTTTTAATGACAGTATTGCCAATGAACTGGCAACTGTTACCGGTAATGCCACAGAGGGCTATGTATTAAAACACGCTATTTATGTGAAGGCATAAATAAAGACGGATGGCAGGATCTTATTTTGCCGTTAGCCTGAATTTTTGTTTAAAGTCTATTTCAGTAAACAGGTAACTCCTGTCTGTTGGGTAAACCCCGTTCTCCGATGCACCGGCACTGCGGCCATTTCTTTTTCCGCCGCCTTTACCACCCTTGCCTACCAGGTCGCGGCCATCCGGGTCGCCATGATAGGCTGGTTTTTTTAACGGGTGCACCGTCATGCCCAGGGTCATTTCTTCGTGCAGGGCGGCATTGTTATCCGGGAACAATTCCTTTAAAGGAATGGCCAGTTCAAAAATTATCTCTTGCGAGCTGTCGGTACCAATGCCAATGATCATTCCATTGTTGTTCTGCAAGGCAATATCGCCATTGGCCGATACAAAACCGCTGGTCTTTACCGATTGTACGCTTAGTTTGTAAAGGGCCACCTGGCTTTTAAAAGCGGCACTTTCAACCTGTGTAACGCCTTCGTCTTTGCCGGGCTCGCTGATGGCTGGTACGCCCGGAAATGCAATGCTGGTTTCAAATCTTTTTTTCTTTTCCTTAGAAGACAGGGCAATACGCCAGCCGGCTTTCATCAGTTTGGTTACTTTTCTTTCATCGTTGTTGGTGATGCAGAGATAAAGATAGTTGCTGTCGTTGGCCATGGTAAAAAAAAGGCCTGTAATAGCATCATATAAATTCAAAGGCTTTTTCCATTCACTGTTATTGCCGTCGGCAATTATTTTTTTAGCCGGCCAACGGGCTTCCGATATGCCATCCTGGGCGAGCCCGCTGCCGGAAAAAAAGAACAGGAACAAGGCGCCATACCATATTTTCTGCATGCTGCATCAATTATACAACAGGGCAGGTGGCCTGTTCCTGTTGACGTGTATAAAAGCGGAAGGTAGCCGATCTTACTGTTAAAAGATCGCAAATACAGGAACCCGTTTCCAGCATCGGTTTATCTGCCAGGCAAAATAGGATCTCAGAAGAGGCTGCTGTATAGGGGGATAAAAAACTGTCTGCAGGTGGTTGCTCTACTCTCCTCTTGAAGCGGCGTACAGTTCATACCAGTCCTGCCGGTCCAACTCAATGCTGAAAGCGTTTACAATATTCCGGATGCGTTGTTCATTGGTAGTGCCAATCAATGGAAGGGCGCCGAATCTTACCAGCCATGCCACTGCAATGGATTCTATATCCGCATGGTATTTTTGGGCGATGTCGACCAGTTTGCGGCGAACCCTGATGGCATCTTCATCTGTACCCGTTGCAATGCGGCCACCAGCTAGCGGCGCGGAAGCAAGGGGGCGCATATAGCGTTGTTTGATATAGTCTACCTGGCCATTGTCGAGCGCCGTGGTATTGAGCAGGTTCAGCTCAATATGATTGGTTACAATAGGTACCCTTAAATAGGAAGCCAGCAACTGGTGCTGGAAGACAGAGAAATTGGTAACACCAATATTTTTTACTTTACCGGAATCTTTTAGCTGCGACAGGGTTAACGCGGTTTCTTCCAGGCTCGACAAAGGATCAAGGTGGTCCAGCAGGAAAATATCAATATAATCCGTTTTAAGTTTGCGCAGGGAATTGTCTACGCTGGTAAGAATATGCTCACGCGAGGTATCATAATGCTTCACCCGAACGCTGGGCTGACTGGCATCGGGTAGTCGGAGACCACATTTAGTGAACAGCACAATGTCTTCCCGTTTAAAAGATTTTGCGCGGATAAGGTTGCCAAATATTTCTTCGCACTGGTAGGAACCATAAATATCCGCATGATCAAATGTGTTAATGCCCAGCTCCAGGCAAAGATTAACAATCTTTTCCATGGAAGCCTGTGTATCCCTTGCTTCAGTGGTCCACCTGTAAAAACCATAAATAGCCGGCGATACTTTAGGCCCGGAATCGCTTAAATAGATCTTTTGCATGGAAACAGTTTAACGTGATAAACGGACTTTCTTCCGGACATCAAAATTAACCGGTTCGGGCTGATAAACAGCAATATTTTCCGTTTAAACATTCCAAGGACAACATTTTTATTGTCTACAAATTTAGTAGACTTTTTGAAACGAATAGTTTCTTTTTTGTGGATGCTGCTTATTGCCGTGGCAGACTGTTTAAAAATCAGTAAGTTTACATGCCGGTGCAGCCTGCCTGGGTAAAGAAAATTTATTTATATGAAAAAATTTCTCCGGATGGCTCTGCTGTTGTTGCTGCCTGCCTGCTGCATGGCGCAACAAAAACGGGCATTGCCCGTAAATGAATTTGAAAAAGCCATACAGGGCAAAAAAGTTCAGCTGGTAGATGTAAGAACCCCGTCCGAATTTATCAACGGCCATATAAAAAACGCCCTGAATGCCGACTGGCAGAATGAAGAAAAATTTGCCGAAGCGTCAAAAAAGCTGGATAAAAATGCACCTGTATACCTGTATTGCCTGAGTGGTGTACGAAGCGGAAAGGCAGCCGACTGGCTGGCAGCCAACGGGTTTAAAGAAGTGGTCAACCTGGAGGGCGGTATAAAAGCTTGGAAAGCCGCAGATAAAAAAGTAGAGTAGGGGGCCTGGCGGGTGCTTTACCGCACGTTTTCTTTTTGCTGGTATAAGTGGCTTTTTTGGCCGATAAGATAGTGCAGCTGCTTCAGTCTACAACAGAAAAAATCAAAAAATACCGGCTTTTATTATGCTGGCAATAGGTGCTTTTTCATTGCTACACTACTTCTTTCTTACTGACCGGTTTTTATAAGGGCTGCGTATATATTTCCCGTATGATAAAGCGAAAGTATTGTTTGTAGTTGTACAAAAGACGGGTAACCGGCTTTTGCGAACAATGCCTGTAGCGATGCGCAACCAACGGGGTAAGGTACCCAGGGATTGGCAGTGTCCGTATCGTATTCTACCACCAGGAACAGGCCACCGGTAACCAGTTGTTTGGCAACAGTGGTTATAAAATGTGCCTTATTGGCCACAAAATGCAGTGAGTTGGCCATCAGTATGCCGTTCAGCTGGTTAAATGGGAGTATGTGGTGCACAAAATCCAATTGCTTTGTATAGATCGAAATATGTTGTGGGAGGGGATGTCGCTGCAGCGTTACCGGTAATTTGTCGATGGCATGAATGATACCGCCTTTCTGTAATAAGCCAGCCAGTGCATAGGTAAAAAGGCCGTCGCCACAACCCAGATCAGCCCATTGGGGCTTAGGTTGTTGCGTAATTGCGGGGTGCTGGATCAGCCCAATGGCATCCTGGAGTTTCATGGAAACTGTTTTAAGGGGTGGCGGTACATACGATTCAATCGGACATTTTATTTTTCAGCAGCAATCAAACGTGCGGCTATTTCTTTTCCCCCAATGAAAACCAGTTGCCTGAATCGTCTTTGAAAAGCGCTTCAAAACCATAGAATTCTTTGGTAGGCGGTTTTGTAAATTCAACCCCTTTTGCTGTCAGCTCCTCGTAAGTGGCCAGCAGATCGTTGCAGGCAAAAACGGCGAAGCCAAAGGTGCCACTGCTGACCAGTGTACGCATGGCAGCGGCGGCTTCTTTTTTGAACATCATACCTTCCTCGATGGCCATCAGGGTTATCTCCAGGTCCGGCTGTTCCGGCGGACAAACAGTCAGCCATCTTTTTCCGGGCCCCATGCTGGCATCTGTATGAACGGTGAAGCCAAGCTTGTTTACATAAAAATCATGGGCGCTGTTTTGGTCGAGCACAAAAATGCTCACATGATTTATTCTCGTGATCATATTATTTCTTTTGTTTGATGAATTTACAAACATCCTGTATACAAAGCATATCCGCTTATTGGAAATTGCTATTCTCTGTAGATCCGATTTTTTCCGCAAAGCAGCCGGGAACGTATTTCAGGGGTTGTAACAGCCAGTCTGCCTGTACAGCCAGCTGTTGCCGGCGGTATTCCGCTGGGGTACAACCGTTCTTTTTTTTGAACAGGGTTGTAAAAGAAGGAAGGCTTTCAAACCCGCAGGCATAACAGGCAGCAGCAATCGAAATATCCGACTGCAACAACTGTTTTGCTTTTTCGAGGCGTACGCCAACCAGGTATTGATGGGGTGTCTGGCCGTATATTTTTTTAAACAGCCGCAAGAAATGAAAACGTGAAAAATGGGCTTCGTCAGCAATGGCATCCAGGTTGATGGCATCGTCAAAATGCAGGTCTATAAAAAGCTTGGCCTGTACCAGGCGGCGGTACAGGTAAATACCAGGATAGGAACTGTTGTTCATGACCGGTTATATTTCAACGCGTTTTCCGGTGGCAGCCGACTGGTGGATGGCTTCTACAATGCGGATATCACGCAGGCCTTCTCCACCGGGTACCAGCATAGGTTTTCGCTGCATAATGGACAGGGCGTCATCATCCATTTGTTTGGCCTGCTGCCAGGGTACTTCGTAAGCGGTATTGATCGGGCCCAGCGGACTGGTTCCATTGAGCCCGTTATAACCGGAATAAGGCGCCAGCCGGATATCTCCTTTTTCGCAGCTGATATTCATAAAATTGACGTTTTCGCCGAAAGTGCTTTTTATATCGGCCACAACGCCCCCCGGAAATTCCAGTCTTGCCATCATGGTTTCATCCAGCCCGTCTTTATAAATGTCTGGCCGGGTGGTGGATGTTTGTGCGTTTACAATGGCAATGGGTTCAAGACCGGTACCCAGGCGGGCGCCTTGTATGGCGTATACGCCCATATCGTAGGATACCCCGCCGCCCATTTCGCGCTTTTGTTTCCAGTGGTTCGTGCGGTCATCGCGGTAACCGGCCGCACAAATCACTGTTTTAACTTTGCCCAGCAATTGTTCTTTTACAATGCGCGTGTATTGCTGGGTGTTAGGTTCGTGGTGAAGCCGGTACCCGATGGCGAGGGAGCGTCTATGCTTGTTACAGGCATCTATCATTTCCTGGCATTCCTTAACAGTCAGGGCCATGGGCTTTTCGCACCATACCTCTTTGCCGGCCGCCGCAGCACGTATCACGTATTCGTGGTGCATGGAAGGGGGTAAAACAATATAGACAACATCTATATCGGGGTTGTTGGCAATGCTGTCAAAATTCTGGTAGTTATAAATATTCTTTTCCGGCAGGTTGTACTTTGCTTTCCAGGCAACGGCTTTGGAAGCTGTACCGGTTACAATACCTGCCAGGTAACAATGCCGGGTTTGCTGCAAGGCGGGCGCTAGTAAGTCGGTGCTGTAATAACCCAGTCCAACCAGTGCAACACCCAACTTCTCTTTCTTACGGGGCTGCTTCAGTAACAAACCTGGCGAAAAGGCAAGGGCGGCGCCACCCAGGGCCAGGGTCTTTAATGCCTCTCTTCTTGATGATGCATGCATCGGTCGCTTTTTTTTAGTAAAGGAAATAGTTGGTTCCCTGAAGGTAGCAAATACCGGCAAGTACCGGCTGGTGAGCGGCTTTATTTAATGCAGCCTTCTTTTTTTTATCATACCGCCCTTGGTGTCTTTTACCGAATTCCGTACAACAAATGCGTTGGGGTCTATCCGTTCAATGGCAGCATTCAGCCGACTTACTTCCAGCCGGGTAACAACGGTATATACAATATCGATATCATAGGTATCGCCGCTTTTCCCGTAACCTCTTTTCCCGCGGTATACGGTAACGCCGCGGCCCATTTCGTCTGCGATCATTTTGCGGATGGCATCGTTTTTAACCGATATAATGGTAACGCCTGTGTATTCTTCAATGCCTTCAATAATAAAATCGATCGTTTTTGAGGCGGCCAGGTAAGTTAGCATCGAGTACAGGGCGGTTTCTACCGACAGCAGCAGGGCCGCCGCCAAAAAAACAAAAAGGTTGAAGCCCAGTACAATGTCGCCGATGGTAAGGCTTGTTTTACGACTGATAAAAATGGCCAGTACTTCGGTGCCATCCAGTACCGCGCCTCCGCGCACAGAAAGCCCGATGCCGGCACCCAGGAAGAAGCCGCCAAAGACGGCCACCAGCAATTTGTCGTGGGTGACTTCCGGAAAGTGAAAGAAAGCCGTACACAAGGCAAGGCCTATAATGGAGAGCGCGGCTTTTACAGCAAAAACCTTGTCTATTACAATAAAACCCAATAATACAAACGGGATATTGATAACGATTAAGACCAGCGCGAGGTGCCAGGAAGCCAGTTCCGAGATCATCAGCGCGATGCCTGTTGCACCACCGTCTATAAACTTACTGGGCAGCAAAAAACTCTCCAGTCCAAAACCGGCACAGCCAATGCCCGCGCAGATGAACATGACATCTTTCAGTTGTCGCCATACATACAAACGCAGCTGCCGCCAGCCACGGGCCAGTTCAAAAGCAGACAAAGGCTCGGCCTTATTTCTTTTGCGGTAAAGGGTGTTGGTAATAATTTTAGATAAGAGGCTGTTCATAAAACGGAAGATACTAAAAGCTGTTGCTTTCAAGATAAAACACGGCGGTAACTATTACGGCAGTTTCCTATCTTCAGCAGCAATATGGATGCACCCCGTCTTTCAAAGACCATTGGCTTCTGGCCGGCTGTTTCAATTATCATTGGCAGTATCATTGGTTCTGGTGTTTTTATGAAGCCGGCTACCATGGCTCAACAGTTGGGCTCACCTTTATGGCTAACCGCCGTTTGGATCATAGCCGGTTTTTTTTCGCTGGCGGGTGCACTCATTTATGCCGAAGTGGGTGCGCTTCTGCCCGAGACCGGCGGGCAATACATATCATTCATTCATATGTATGGCCGGTGTAGAGCTTTTTTATACGGTTGGTCTGCCTTTGCGGTTATCAATACAGCTGCCGTTGCCGCCATTTCATTTGTATGCGCAGAATATGCAGATTATTTCCTGCACCTGCCCAGGTTGCCGGCTGCGGCAGAACATATGTTTACCTGGCATATTCCGCTGCTGGGCAATCTTTACCCGCTGGAAAACCTGGGTGTTAAACTGCTGGCGGTGGCGCTGGTAGTAGGCTTAACAGCTGTAAACTATATCAGTGCCAGGACCAGCAATGCATTGCAGGTAGTCTCAACAGCCATAAAAATGCTGGTGATCGGGGCCCTGGTATTGGGTATTCTCTTCTCCGGCAAAGGCGCTCCCGTAAATTTTGTTCATGCCCTGCATCCGCAAAAAGGCATTGGTTTATTAAGCGGGCTGGTGGGTGCCCTCACCGGCGCGTTTATGGCCTACGACGGGTGGATAAACATCACTTTTGTTGGCGGCGAGATCAGCCACCCTCAACGAACCATACCGCGGAGTCTGTTTACAGGTGTATTCGCCTGTATGATCATCTATGTTTTAGTGAACCAGGCTTACCTCTACGTGTTGCCGGTAGAAAAAGTGGCATCCTCTTCATTGGTGGCATCGGATGCCATTGGCGTGGCGCTGGGTACCACCAGTGCGGCTATCGTGGCAGCCATGGTGGTCATCTGCACTTTTGGCGCCATCAACGGGAATATCATGTCGGTGGCAAGGGTCACTTATGCCATGAGTATCGATAAGCTTTTTTTATCCTGGACGGGCCGGGAGCATGTGCGCTTCTGTACCCCCGGCAATGCGCTGGTGCTGCACGGTGGCTGGACTGTCTTGCTGATCATGAGCGGATCTTTCGATATGCTGGCAGACATGTTTACTTTTATTTCGTGGATAGCTTACCTGCTGGGAGCCGTCGGCATCTTTATACTTCGAAAAAAGATGCCGCATACCGAACGCCCGTATAAAGCCTGGGGATATCCTTTGCTGGCGGTTGTATTTATCGCCTTTGCCGCATTTTATGTAGTCAGCACGGTCTGGAACGATATTAATAATTACAGCAGCGGCAAGGCACCCATTATCAACTCGTTGTTTGGACTGGCCATTACGGCGCTGGGCATACCTGTGTACTGGTATTTTAACAGGCGTCAAAAAATGGCTTAAACAGTAGTGTCCTCATAAACCAAAGCATCGGTTTATTCGTAGATAATAATATGCCGTTAAGAAAAACATCCCTGTCTTTTACCCGTATTGTATTTTCGTTGCTGTTGTTTTTGGGCGCTGGCAGTATTTCCGCCGCCTGCAGTAAAAGCCAGGCTGATACCATGACCGTGAGCGCGCCCGTTACCAGCACCATTCCTACAACTGATTCTATGCCAAACACTGATCCCAGGCGATACCTGGCACTCGGGGATTCCTATACCATCGGTACATCGGTAACCGAAGGCGAACGGTACCCCGTTCAAACAGCCGCGCTGTTAAAAGCCCAGGGCCTTAATTTTACCAGCCCGGATATTATTGCTACCAACGGCTGGACCACCGGTGATCTGCTGAACGGGATCAGCAGCAGCACTTTTAAAGGCCCTTATGATGCCGTTAGTTTATTAATAGGGGTAAACAACCAGTACCAGGGCCGTTCAATAGACGAGTACAAGCAACAATTTACCACCCTGCTGCAAAAAGCCATCCAGTATGCCAATGGGTTACCGGATCATGTGGTGGTGGTATCCATACCGGATTATTCTGTAACACCCTTTGCCAAAGGCAGAGACATGCAGGCCATTGCCGCTGCCATTGATGCATTCAATGACGCCAACAAAGCCATTGCCGCCACTTATAAAGTAGGTTACTTATATATAACGGAAGATTCAAGAAAAGCAGCGACCGATCTTTCACTGGTGGCCGCCGACAGCCTGCATTTTTCAGGAAAAGAATATGCTGTATGGTCGGCTAAGCTGGCGGCCATGATAAAAGCAGTGCTGAAGTAATAACCGGGCAACCTGTGTATTAAAGCCGGGTAAGCCTGTTGATAATACTACTGTGGCCGGGATATTGCTTCAATAAAGCCTGCCGATCAGCCAGTTCAAAATCCGCAAAATCGAACCCGGGCGAAACCGTACAACCTACCAGGGAATAATCACCTCCTTCCTTCAGGGCAGAGCCAAACCAGCTGCCCGCTTTTACCAAACATTGAAAATGTTCTCCATGGGCCGGTGTGCTGCCCAGCAGGTGTTGGATAAGTCTGCCTTCCGGTTCAATTTCGTATACCACTAAGGTATCCCCGTAATAAAAATGCCATAGCTCATCTGCTGCCAGCCGGTGCATAGCAGAGAACTGGTTTTGTTGCAGTAAAAAATAAATAGCCGTTGCTACCGGCCGTGCGCCGTTAAAAGTAGAAGGTAACTGTTGTTGCGGGATGGAAAGATCTGCACTATACGTGCGTACAAAAGCGCCTCCCTCAATATGGGGTGTCAACTGCAAATGGTTGATCCAATAATCAGCGGTTGGCCGCATGTTATTTTTCCAGTTTTACTTTAATTTCCTTTGTTCCGTAATACCAGGCGTTCAGCTGTTCTTTTACGCGTGCCGTATCTGCGGGTGTACAGGTTACCAGGGTATAGAGATTAAAGGAAAGTGAATCCTTTGTTTCAAGGCTTACGATATTGTTGTAGCTTTTCAAAATGGTAACGCCTTTCAGCTGTGTATAACGTTTAAGCGCACGTGCTTTTTTGCCGGTTGTTTCAAAAATAAATTTGTACGCACTCCCGGCAGCCACGCGGGCCGTGTCTGTTTTTGCTGAAGGAGCGGGCGGAGTGGCAGCGATGCTGTCTTTTTGGGCAGCAAGGTGGGTGCTGTCGGGATTTTTGCCTGTAGAGTCTATTGGTGCGGCGGTAACCGGGGCCGGTGTTGCCTGTTGCTGGGGGATGAGGGGTTCAGCGGTGTTTTTCTTATACAGATAATAACCGCCCCATCCTATCAGCGCCAGGGTGGCCAGGATACCCAGGGAAACCAATATCCTGCCGGCAGTAAAAGAACTGCTTTTAGCCGCGGTGGCATCGCTGTTATAAGTGCTTTTGCGGCTGGCGTCGCTGTACCTGGCCGGCGCCTCTTCTGTTTTTTGCGGTATTACCGTTCCGGCAGCAAAGCTATACGCGTTGTCTTTGTTCTTCTGCAACGTGCCAATGCCTTCAAAGTAAAAGGGTTTTCCGATGTTCAGGAACTGGAAAGCCGTGGCAATATAGCTGTACAAATCCGCTTCGGCCAATGCCTTCATTTTGCCTGTTTGCTCTTTTATGTACTGGATAAGGGAATCATCCAGCTGGGGGCCGGTTTTTGGATCAAATGAAATGCCTTCAATAGGGGTCTTTATTTTTGCGGTATCATCGGGCAATACCGCCTTGTCGTCTAATGTAAACGAGCCGATGCCTGGCAGCGAAAGTTTTTTATACTGGTAAAGATAGGGCCCTAAAAGATTGTCTACTTTCACGTGTTTAGCGTTTTACAGGGCCAAATTACAATAAATCGCTGTCTTACAAACAAATAAAACAGCTAAATACAGCATACGTTTTCTAATTGTATTTTTGTATAAATTTTAATATGCTGACAGCGCGCGACAAGCAGTTTATGGAATACTGGAAGCAGAACAGGGCGAAGGAAAAGAAAGTCTTCCGGCAGTTGCTGGTAGGCCTGCCCATTGGTTTGTTATTTGTAATTCCTATTGTGCTGAATTTTTCTTCCGGCTGGTATAAAAGGGCCAATATGTGGGCCCGTGGGCATGCAGACGATGATACCGGCACGGTGGTCATTATAGCAGCATTGGTCATCCTTGTTTTTGTGGCTATTTTTTCCAAAAGACACCGATGGGAAATGAATGAACAGGCTTATCGGGAGCTGGAGGCAAAGGAAGCCCATGAGCAGTCAATAGCGGGTGCAGCAAATGAGTTGTAGAAAGGGTCTATACTTTACAGATATACTGGCAAAATTGTACTGCAGATGAGGAGATTTATTATTGCGCTACCACTGGTTGTGTTTTTATTTACGGGCTGTTATAAAAAAGATGAAAACACAAGTACCTGTGATTATGATCCCTGTGCCGTAAAAGCACCTTCAAATGAAATAACCCAGCTGGAAGCCTACCTGTCGGGTGCCGGTATTACCACCGCCATCAAGTATTGCAGCGGCATGTACTACCAGATCATCAGTACCGGTTCAGATAAGGCCCCCAGCATTTGTTCTTATGTAAGCGTAAATTATAAAGGAACACTCACCAATGGAACGGTATTCGACCAGACAAGCGGCACACCGGCCGGTTTTCAGCTGGCCATCCTGATAGAAAGCTGGAAGCAAGGCATCCTGCTGATAAAAAAAGGCGGCAAGATCCGTTTGTATGTTCCACCTTCGCTTGGTTACGGCACCGCACAAAGTGCTTCCATACCTGCCAATTCAATATTGATCTTTGATATTGAGCTGGTAGACATACAGTGAAAATGTGATCAATGTGGCAAATGCGAATGCAAAATTTAACAGTCAACAGTCAAAATAATTCATTTTGCCCCACGAACCTATTTCCGCCTTTGACATTTTCAAGATCGGCATTGGCCCGTCCAGTTCCCATACCTTAGGCCCGTGGCGGGCGGCGCAGCTTTTTTTGCAGTCGCTCGAAAAACAGGGGCTATTGTCTGAAGTGCTGGCGCTGGAAGTGCTTTTATACGGCTCGCTGGCTAAAACAGGCCGGGGCCATGGTACCGATATTGCGGTACAGCTGGGCCTGAGTGGCGATGATCCGGTTAGTTTTGACGTGAACAATATCACCGCCAAAATAAATGATATCGGCCGGATGAAAAAACTGCTGCTGGCTGGCCGTCATGAAATTGATTTTAACCCGGCAGAAGATATTGAGTTCCTGTTTATGGAAACGCTGCCCTTCCATCCCAATGCGATCAGCTTCCTGGCCACGGCGAAAAATAATATACAGGTGGCCGAAACCTATTATTCCATCGGCGGTGGCTTTGTAGTAAAAGAAGGCGATAACGGGCAATCGGGCAACCCGGTGCAGCTCTCTTTTCCCATCAATACGGCAGACGATTTACTGCATTGGTGCATGAAGGGATTGTCCATCAGCGAAGTGGTCATGGAAAATGAATCGGCCTGGCGCACCGAGGCCGAAACAAAAAAAGGCCTGCTGGCTATCTGGAACGTTATGAAGGAATGTATGTACCGCGGTTGTCACCAGGAGGGCACGCTGCCTGGCGGGCTGCAGGTAAAAAGACGGGCCGCAGCACTGAACAAAAAATTACTGCCACAAAAAAATTATACGGATTACAATTCATGGATGCTCGCCATCCGGCATGGCGGCAGCGATTTTAAATATACGCTGGACTGGGTCAGTTGTTTTGCCCTGTCTGTGAATGAGGAAAATGCTTCTTTTGGAAGGGTGGTTACCGCGCCTACCAATGGTGCCGCGGGCGTTATACCGGCGGTATTACAATATTATATTACATTCTGCGACGGGTACAAAGACGAAAAAATAATACAGTTTATGCTAACGGCGGCTGAAACCGGCAGCATATTTAAAAAAGGCGCTACCATTTCTGCGGCCATGGGCGGCTGTCAGGCCGAGATCGGTGTGTCTTCTGCCATGGCAGCCGCCGGTCTTACAGAATGCATGGGCGGCACCCAACGGCAATGCCTGATGGCGGCGGAAATAGCCATGGAGCACCACCTCGGCCTTACCTGCGACCCGATAGGCGGACTGGTGCAGGTGCCCTGTATTGAACGCAATACCATGGGCGCCATCAAAGCCATTACTGCTTCACAGCTGGCATTGCAAAGCAGCCCTGACTATGCAAAGGTTTCACTGGATGCCGTAATAAAAACCA
Organism: uncultured Flavihumibacter sp.; assembly: GCA_964245425.1. Classification (GTDB taxonomy): domain Bacteria; phylum Bacteroidota; class Bacteroidia; order Chitinophagales; family Chitinophagaceae; genus JACMLD01. The sequence continues at coordinate 12,948 of CAXTMV010000061.1, forward strand.
TGTGGGATACCGCACTTGATATGAACAGCAAATACAAAGAGACCAGCGATGGCGGCCTGGCCATTCACATACCGCTTAGCCTACCGGAATGCTAAGGAATGGGTAAGTGCTAAGTTGTAAGTCTTCCAACGCATAAAAATCGGCCATCAGACATCTAAGATTTTCTTTACATTTACTTTTCATTGCCACCCAGGAACAATTGTGCCTGTCTAATTTATCAGGGCCATATGATTAAGTGTACCGTGCAGATAAGATATGCAGGCTCTGTATACCTGCTGATGTTCCTGTTGTGCAGCAACCTGTTTGCACAAAACGGTCATTTTGAATTTAACCGGCTCGACATCAGCCAGGGTCTCTCCAATAACCAGGTCAAAAGCATCGTTAAAGACAGCCAGGGTTTTGTCTGGTTTGCCACCATGTCTGGCCTGAACCGGTACGATGGTTACCAGTTTAAGATCTTCCGGCACAACCTCCGCGACTCCACTTCCCTCAGCGACGACAATGTGCGCCGCATTTTTGAAGGCCCCCACAATAAGCTATGGATAGAAACCCATAGTGGCTATAATATTTTTGACCCGGTAACAGAATCGGTGAACCGCCATTTTTCTGCCTGCCTGGTAAAAATGGGCCTGCCCGATAAACAGCTCACCGATTTACAGAAAGACAGCAATGGCGATTTCTGGTTCCTGATGGCAGGCCAGTCGCTGTTTGTTTATCACTCGGCCACCGACCGGCTCTCACATATTTATGAAACAGCAAAAACAGAAACACCTCTTTCTTCCTTTTCGCAGGATGGCCATGGTAATACCTGGCTGGTGCATACCAATGGAACCATTGAGAAAATGGATGCCGCCACGGGAAAAATAACAGGCCGGTTTTATGTGCTTACCAATTTCTTTAAAAATGAGCTGCTCAATTATACTATTTGTGCAGACAACCAGGAAGAGCTATGGCTGTTTGCAGCCGCCGACGCCAGGGGCGTGTTTCATTATATACCGGCCACCGGGCTGCTGGAACATATCGATAAGGATAGCCACCCGGCCGCTTTAAATAATAATATTGTAATCGGCATTCTGCAAGACGACAGGGATGATATCTGGATCAGCACCGACCATGGCGGCATCAATGTGCTGAATAAGGCGTCGCATTCCATCCGCTATGTGCTCAGCAATACCAACGACCGTAAAAGCCTGAGCGAAAACAGCATTACCGCCGCCTATAAAGACAATACCGGCATTGTATGGGTAGGCACCTACAAACAAGGTGTCAGTTATTATCATCCGGATATTATTAAGTTTCCCTTGTTCCGGCATCTCCCTTCCAATAACAGCAGCCTGCAATATAACGATATCAATGATTTTGCAGAAGATGCCAAGGGTAATATCTGGATTGGCAGCAATGGCTGTGGGCTTATCTACTATAACAGGGCCACCGAAAAATTTACCCAGTATGTTCACGAGGCTAACAATCCCAATAGTTTATGTAACGATATCATTGTGTGCTTATACATGGACCGGCGACAGCGCCTGTGGATAGGCACTTATTTTGGTGGCCTCGATTGTTACGACGGCAAGCAGTTTGTGCATTACCGGCATAACCTGGCAGACAGCAACAGCCTGGCAGACGACCGGGTATATGAAATACTGGAAGATTCGCGCAATAATCTTTGGATTGGTACCCTGTCGGGGGGGCTCGACAGGCTCGACCGCGATAAAAATATTTTTTATCACTATAAGGGCTATGCGCCCAATTCCATTCATGCTTATTATATATCGGAATTAATGGAAGACCGGGAAGGCAATATCTGGGTGGGTTCTGCCAATGGCATCGATGTGCTGCAAAAGAAAACAGGCCGGTTTGTATACTATTCAAATTATACCAATGATCCCCATGGTCTCAGTAACAACAATATCATTTCACTTTTCCAGGACAGCCGCGGTCTTATATGGGCAGGCACCAGTGATGGCCTGAATGTATTTGACCAGCGGAACAATTCGTTCCAGTCTTTTCGTATTGAAAACGGCTTGCCAGGCAATACCATTCTAACCATCCTGGAAGATAAGCAACAACGCCTTTGGGTAAGCACACCCAACGGCATATCCTGTATACAGGTTCACCAGAAAAATGAAGACAGCGGCGAACTGACTATCAGCTGCAAAAATTACGACGAGCTGGACGGACTGCAGGGAATCGCCTTTAATGAAAATGCCGCGCTGGAAACACGCAAGGGCGAACTGTTGTTTGGAGGTGCCAATGGGTTCAATTTATTTGACCCGGAGACCATCCTGCCCGATAAAAACATTCCTGCGGTGGTACTCACAGATTTACAGGTATTTAATAAAAGTGTGGGCATTGGTGAAAAAATAGACGGGCGCGTTATCCTGTCGCAGGCCATCTCACAGTCAAATTCCATTACGCTCCGGTACAATGAAGATGTGGTGTCCTTTGAATTTGCGGCCCTTAATTTCCTGCACCCGGAAAAGAATAAGTATGCCTACCGGCTGGAAGGCTTTAACAAGGGCTGGCTCTATACAGACGGAAAAAACCGAAAAGTAAATTATACCAACCTGGATCCCGGGGGATATACTTTTTATGTAAAGGCCGCCAACAGCGATGGGGTCTGGAACGACAAAGCCCTGGCACTGCGGATCAATATTCTGCCACCTTTTTGGAAAACCCCGCTGGCCTACGCATTATACAGCATTTTTTTTGTTGCGATACTTTGGTTTTGCCGGCGTTTGATTTTACAAAGAGCCCGGATGCGGTTTGAAATTGAACAGCAAAAACAGGAAGCACAGCGTATGCATGAACTGGATATGCTGAAGATAAAATTCTTTACCAATGTAAGTCACGAATTTCGCACCCCGCTGTCTTTGATATTAACGCCCATGGACAAGATTATCCGGGAAGCCAAAGACGGTTCGCAACGAAAACAATTGCAGCTGGTGCACCGCAACGCCCGCCGCCTGCTGAACCTGGTGAACCAATTGCTGGATTTCAGGAAAATGGAAGTGGAAGAACTAAAGCTAAACCCGGTACAGGGAGATATCATCCGGTTTACCCGTGATATCTGCCAGTCTTTTACCGATATTGCTGAAAAAAAGAATATCCGGTTTTCCTGCTATTCCACCATAGAAAGCCTGCTGATGCAATTTGATTTCGACAAACTGGAGCGCATCCTGTTTAACCTGTTATCGAATGCCTTTAAGTTTACCGGCGAAAACGGAAAAGTAGCCGTTCAGCTGCAGATGGAAATGGAAAACAACCGGCAACTGCTGGCCATCAACGTAATTGATACCGGCATTGGCATCTCACCTGAAAAACAGGAGAAAATTTTTGAACGGTTTTTTCAAAGCGATATACCTGGCAGCATGGTAAACCAGGGAAGTGGTATCGGTTTATCCATTACAAAAGAATTTGTAAAGCTGCACAATGGTACCGTGTCGGTGGTCAGTGAGCCGGGCAAAGGCAGTTCCTTCATTGTTTTATTGCCGGTAACCGAATTGCCGGTGATAAAGGCCGCCGAAACCATTGCAGTACCCGAAATGCTGGTAAAACCGACCACTCCGCCAAAAAAAGCCGCGAACGGAAAAAAACAGACCGTGCTGATCGTAGAAGACAATGAAGATTTTCTTTTTTACCTGAAAGACAACCTGCGTGAACATTTTACGATACTGGAAGCCGTTAACGGAAAAGCAGGCTGGCAGAAAGCACTGGGCGATCATCCCGATCTGGTGGTGGCAGATGTAAGCATGCCCGAAATGAATGGGATTGAGTTGTGCAAAAAAATTAAGCAGGATGCCCGTACTGCTCACATGCCGGTAATACTGTTAACGGCGTTATCGGGCGAAGACCAGCAGATAAAAGGGCTTGAAACGGGCGCCAATGATTATATGACCAAGCCCTTCAATTTCGAAATCCTGCTGTCAAGGGTTAAAAACATACTGGACGAACAATCGAGGCTCCGCAAAACCTTCCAAAAGCAGGTTGACGTAAAGCCGGCTGATATCAGCGTGGCCTCTCCCGACGAGCAATTTATCTACCAGGCCACGGAAATAATGGAGAAAAATCTTTCTAACCCCGGCTTTTCTGTAGAAGATATGAGCCGGCAATTGTTCATGAGCCGGGTAACGCTGTATAAAAGATTGCTGGCCCTTACCGGCAAAACACCCGTTGAATTTATCCGTTCTTTCAGGTTGCAGCGCGCTGCCCAGTTGTTGGAAAAAAGCCAGCTCAGTATTTCCGAAGTAGCCTACGAAGTCGGATTCAACAGCCCAAAATCGTTTTCCAAATATTTCAAAACCGCCTTTAACCTGTCGCCTTCTTCTTACCCGACCGCAAAAAATAAGGATCCGAAGGCGGATGTTTAACATTTCAGCCCTTTTTTCCGCATAAAACGAACAGGCTTAACAATTATACCCATAATCTGAAACATATCGATCCCCTTCTTTCTGCAATTGGTTCCTACTTTTATTGCGCCATTGAAAAATTTTCGCCCACCCCTGAAAAGGGGATGGCTTGATATGAAACAACGATTGCTATGCAGAAAACGACAAATCATTTCCCCAGCCTCTTTATTCTCCTACAGACACAGCGCCCCCGGGGTTGGCCCGTTTATTATCAACACAAACAATATTGGCCGGCACCCTACTGCATTCCGGACCCGGCCACCATACACAACTTATTTTCAGGAAAACCAAAACTCACCTAACGATGCATATGAAAAAAAACAACCATGAATGGCTGCTGAAAGCGGCAGCCGTTGCTTTTGCCCTGCTCTTCCTGCTGCTGCACCCGGCCCGGGCACAAAACCAGCCAGCCGCCGCCGCCAAAAAAGTCTCTGGCCGGATAACATCAAAAATATCGGGCCTGGCCGTTGCCGGGGCTACCATATCGGTTAAGGGCACAAAGAATTCTGTGGCGGGCAACGACAACGGCGATTTCAGCATCATGGCCGGCGCCGGTGAAACCCTGGTCATCTCGGCCATTGGCCATACCATTAAAGAAGTAAAGGTAGGCAGCTCGGCAACCGTTAATGTGGTAATGACCGAAGACTATAATAACCTCAATGATGTGGTGGTAGTGGGCTACGGCAAAATGAAAAAATCGGATCTGAGCAGCGCTGTGGTGTCGGTTACAGCTGCCGACATACAGAAAACCGTGAACACCACGCTGGATGAAGCCCTGCAGGGCCGCGCTGCCAACGTGTATGTATCTGCCAACAGCGGTCAGCCAGGCGCAGCTGCCTCGGTTATTATCAGGGGTGTTAGTACCGTAACCGGTAATTACCAGCCACTATATGTAATTGATGGGGTACAGATAAGGCCCAGCACACCCACCGGCGGAGCGTATAACCAACCCTCCGGGTATGCCAATGAACTGGCGGGTATTAACCCCGATGATGTAGAAAATATCAGCGTGCTGGAAGGCGCTGCCGCTACGTCTATTTATGGGGCAGCCGGTGCCAACGGCGTTCTGATGATTACCACCAAGCACGGTAAATCCGGACTGACCAAAGTAAGTGCCAATACATTATTTACCAGCCAGCAAAGACCCACTCCCCGGCCGGTGATGAACCTGCAGGAGTATGCGAAATACATCCAGAAATTGCAATCTGTGGGTGCAGTAGGCGTTGAACCGCCTGAACTGACAGACCCCACCATACTGGGGCCGGGTACCGACTGGCAACACGAACTGTTCCGCAATACCCTGTTGCAAAAACATTCGCTGGCCATCAGCGGGGGCGGTGATAAATCAACTTTTTATTTTTCGGGGGATTATCTCTCGCAAGACGGTATAGCAATCGGCTCCGGCTTTAACCGGGGTTCCGTGCGGCTGAACCTGGATAACCAGGCTACCAAATGGCTGAGATTCGGCATCAACCTGAACGCTTTTACCACCAAGGAAAAAGTGAATACCACCAATGGCAATATTATCAACATTGCCATTACCCAGAACCCCACCATACCGGTAAAAAATCCCGATGGTTCCTGGGGCGGCCCTACGCCGGCCACGGCGCAGTATTCGCAAACCAACCCGATAGCCCTTGCTTCCATCAATAATAATTATAATACTTCTTTTGGCGGCATCGGGGGCTTTAACATGGACATCACCCCGTTGAAAAACCTGGTATGGCATACAGAAGCCAATGGAAATTATACCACCACCAATAATTTTACTTTCAATCCTTCTTATACCATCGGCAGTTTTGTAAACCCCAATACCCAGGGCAGCCGGGGCAGCGGTAATAATTCCTGGTATTCGCTGAATACCCGTATGCAATATGATATCAAATTAAAAAAACATGCCATCACCGGCATGGTAGGGCATGAAGCCACCCACTACGCCTACCAGGGCTTAAGCGGTTCGGGACAGCATTTTTCAACCAATTCTGTGCAGGAACTAAGCGTAGCAGATCCCCTTACCCAGCAAACATCCAGCTACCGGGGCGATGGTGCCACCGAATCCTATTTTGGCCGTTTGAATTACACCTACAACGATAAATACATCGCCCAGGTGGTGGTGCGGCGCGATGGCAATTCCAATTTCGGACCGGCCAACCGTTTCGGCACTTTTCCGGCGGCTTCTGTTGCCTGGAAAGTTTCTGACGAACCATTTATGAAAGAAATCACTTTTATCAACGATCTTAAGTTAAGGGCCGAATACGGTATTTCCGGAAACTCCGGTTCCGGCGGCGCCATTTATTCCAACCTGTATGCGGCACCCACTGTTTGGGGCGGCGGATTTTTACCCGGCAACTTCCCCTATCCCAACCTTAAATGGGAGCAGGATAAATCATACAATATAGGCCTTGACATGCATATGTTCAACAACCGCGTAGAACTGATTGCCGATGCCTATATCAAAAAGATATCCAACCTGATACTGGTCGCTTCGGGCTCCGGTGTGCTGGGGGGCAACCTCAGTGGTGGCTATGGTGGCCTGCTGAGCTGGCCAACTGAAAACTATGGCGGTATGCAGAATAAGGGTTTTGGTATCACGCTTAACACCGTTCCCATCAGCAATAAAGATTTTCAATGGAGGCTGGGTGGCAACTTTTCCGTAGACCGCAACCGCGTTACCAAACTGGTGGCGCCCATTGTAGTGCAGTATTATTCTTCTACCAATAACAGCCAGGCTGAATTTCTGACAGAAGTAGGCCAGCCGCTGGGCCTGTATACAGGTTACATAGCAGACGGTCTCTTCCAGAACTACAAGGATATTTCAGGACATGCCATACAGACTTCCAATGGTACTTTAACAGTTGACCCCGTGCAGGGCAGCTGGGTGGGCGATACCAAGTTCAGGGATATCAGCGGACCCAAGGGCGTTCCCGATGGCGTTATCGATAACAATGACCGCACCATCATCGGCAATCCCTGGCCCAAGTTTACCTATAATTTCACCAGCGCCTTTTCGTACAAGGGTTTTGAACTGAACCTGTTCTTTACCGGTGTAAACGGCAACCAGCTGCTGAACCTGACCCGCTACCAGAATGAAATGCCATTGGGTACCGGTCCTTATAGCAATCATTATAAATCTGTGGCCAATTTTGCAGTGCCCAGCAGTTATAATCCAAGCGATGCTTTAACGGTAACGCTTACCAACCCAGGCGGCAACATACCCAGGGCCACACCCGGCGATCCCAACCAGAACGTGCGGCTGTCTCAATGGTCGGTGGAAGACGGATCTTATTTCAAACTAAAAAATGCCCGCATCGGGTACCGCGTACCGGCCAGGTACCTGTCGTATACAAAAGTACTGAAAGGCGTGCTGGCTACTTTCCAGGTGCAAAATGTATTTACAGTGACCAAATACACAGGCTTCGATCCGGAAGTAGGTATGTATAATTATAAGGGTGTTACCAACCTGGTGGGTGTAGACGAAGGACGGTATCCGTCTACCCGTTCCTTTTCGTTCAGCCTTGCTTTCGATTTTTGATAATGAAAACGTTTCACAAGAATTAAAATATATTTTATGCAACACAAAATAGGTATGCTCACGGGATTTCTTTCAGCGCTGCTGCTGTTGTCTTCCTGCAAAAAAGATTACCTGAACCGTCCGCCGCAATCGGCACCTACGGCGGGCACTTTCTATGCCAATGATGCAGATGTGTTATCCGGTACCGGGCCTTTATACAATGCTTCCTGGGGCCCTTATAATGGTTCGGCCCTGCAGGCCATCGGCGATGTATTGGGCGGCAACAGTCTTACCGATAATTACAACGGCCGGGCGGCTTATCTTACTTTTTCTGTTTCCTCTACAGATGGAAGCGGTAGCTTACAGGGCGCTTACAGTGCCTTGTGGTCGGTGGTGGCCAATGCCAATGTAGTGGCGTACAACATTAAAAATGCAGCACCCGGTGCCAGCACCTCCGCTAAAAACAGCGGCCTGGCAGAATGCCGTTTTATGAGAGCTGCGGCCTACTATTACCTCGCATTGAACTGGGGCGCGGTTCCGATCATTTACGATAATATCAACCAGCTGAATGATAGCGTGTCAAGGAATAACCTGACCGATGTATGGAAGTTTATCATTCTTGATCTTACCTGGGCCAAAGACAACCTGGGCGCCAGCCCCCTGCAGCCGGGGCGTATTACCAAATGGAGCGCGGAGGGCATGCTGGCCCGTGCCTACCTGGTAAGGGCGGGCCTTGGTCAATCGGGCGGACAGCGCACAAAAGCAGATCTTGACAGTGCCCGGTTCTATGCGGGCGATGTCTGCAATAAAAGCGGCCTCAGCCTGCAACCCAACTATTATGATCTTTTTACCAGCAAACTGTTCAGCGGCACCAATGTACCGTCTGAATGCCTGTTTGGTTTATTATGGGTGCCCAGCGGTGTCTGGTTTGTGCAGAACCATATGCAAGCCAACCTGGCCTATGATTCAAAGATTACGCAAACCGGCGACGGTTGGGGCGGCTCCTTCGGTGCTTCGCCCAGCCTGTTGCAATATTTTACAGACCCAGCCAATAAAGCGGATTCTGTTCGGCGCAAAGCAACTTTCTTTATGCCCAACGACTATTATCCTGATATCAGCGTGGCCGCCGGCGGATGGCATGTAGACACCACGCTGTTTAATAACGGTAAGATATACACGCCGGGTCAATCGGGCAACGGCGGTACCGACCATGCATATGTAAAAAAATATGTGATCGGATCACCAGCCGATAATGGCGGACTGGGTGGCCAGCAGAATGAAAATATCAGCACCTATATGCTGCGCCTGTCTGATATCTATCTTATCTATGCCGATGCCATACTGGGCAATAATGCCACTACTTCAGATGCAGAAGCCCTGAAATACCTTAATGCGGTAAGAACCCGCGCGGGCGTAGCGCCTAAGACGGCCATTGCCTATACTGACCTGATACAGGAAAGAAAAGTTGAATTTGCCTATGAAGGACATGCCTGGTACGACTGGAAGACCTGGTACTATTTTGACCCGGCCAATGCTCTTAAATACTTTAGCACACAAAACAGGGGAATTTATAATATCTCTTATAACAATGGAAAACCCTTTGTTACTTTTTTTGCCGGTGATAATTCCACCCCCGGACTTGTGAACTTCCCAATTAACGCCAATACAGCCGATATGCATAACCCGG
>CAXTMV010000062.1:0-9019 GCA_964245425.1 uncultured Flavihumibacter sp.
ATCGCCCGCAAACTCCAGTTGCAGTGAGCGGTACATATCTTCCGACAGCTTGGAAGTAGGTTTCAGATCATCTTTGCTAAAACCCTTGCCATGGAGAAACTCGATAAGTGTATCCTTACCAATGTTAAACTCTTTGGCGGCAGCCATTAATCGTGGTGTTGTTGTTTCTGACATTCAGTATTTTAAATAAATAAATATTTCCCCGGTTTCTCCCGACTGATCGCTATTTACAGAACAGTCTGAAAAATAGTGCAAATTAAGGCGGGTCGGCGAATAAAGGCCGATAAACTGTTTACTCTTTTTTAAATTCGTTCTCCAGCACTTTTCTAACATCGTCGATTGTTTCCCTTTCCAGGTCCGTTCTCCTTTCCAGTTCCTCGGCGGTTAAATCAAGTACGCTCCGGGCGGTATCACAACCAATTCGTTTCAGCTCATCAATAATCCAGGTTTCAATTTCATCGCTGAATTCTTCCAGGTCGATATCAAATTCTTCCACTTCCCCTTCGTTATCGCGGAATACATCGATACTGTACCCAGTCAATTCCTGCGCCAATTTAATATTTACCCCTTTTCTGCCAATGGCCAGCGATACCTGGTCGGGTTTCAGGTATACATCTGCCTGCAGGGTTTCCCCATTCAGGTTCATCGTGGTGATTTTTGCCGGCGTCAGCGACCGCTGTATCAGCAATTGTGTATTGGCGGTCCAGTTAATAACATCGATGTTCTCATTTTTCAGCTCCCGTACGATACCATGTATGCGGCTTCCTTTCATACCAACACAGGCGCCCACCGGATCTATTCGGTCGTCGAAAGATTCTACGGCCACTTTTGCCCTTTCGCCGGGGTCGCGAACTATTTTTTTGATTACAATCAGTCCGTCGAATATTTCCGGCACCTCAATTTCCAGCAACTTAGCTAAAAATTCCGGGCTTGTTCTTGATAATATAATTACCGGACTGTTATTTTTCAGATCCACTCTTCTCACCACTGCCCGGATGCTTTCGCCTTTTTTAAAGTAGTCCTGGGGTATCTGCTCGCTCTTCGGCAAAATAAGCTCGTTTCCATCTTCATCCAGCAACAGGATTTCTTTTTTCCATACCTGGTAGACCTCTGCGTTGATGATATCGCCGATGCGGTCGTGGTATTTTTTTACCAGTACATTCTTTTTCAAATCGCCGATGCGGCTGGCCAGTGTCTGCTTGGCAGCCAGTATGGCGCGACGGCCAAAATCCATGATATCAATGCCTTCATACAATTCTTCGCCCACTTCAAAGTCAGGTTCTATTTTGGCTGCATCTTTATAGGCAATTTCTGCCAGCGGATCATTTACCTCCCCATCATTTACGATCATCCGTCGCCGCATGATCTCCAAATCGCCTTTTTCAGCATTTACGATCACATCAAAATTATCGTCGCTGCCGTATTTTTTCCGCAAGAGGGTCTTAAATACGTCTTCTACCACTTTCATCATGGTGGGGCGGTCTATATTTTCCGCATCCTTGAATTCCTGAAAAGCCTCAATTAGGTTAATGCTTGCCATATTCCTGAATTTAGAAAGCTTGGGCTACCGGCAACGGGCAAGTTAGAATAATATAATACCCTGATCCGTTGCATGGTAACCCATGGCTAAAATTTAATTTGAATTTTTGTTGATTTAATATTAATAAATGGGATAGTGTGTTGCACCACTTCCTTTTTTTTGTTCTTGCCTTTTGTTTCCGCCACCTCAACTTCCTTTTCATTCACCGCTGTTAACACCCCTTCTGTTACCGTACCATCCAGCAGCAGTATCTCTACCGGCCGGCTGATGTTTTTTACATATTGCCGGTGCATTTTAAGTGGCTCGTCCAGCCCGGGCGATGATACTTCCAGTGAAAAATGTCCATCCGGGTAAAGACCTGCTTCTTCTATCTGTTTGTACAGACGGCGGTTCAGTGATACACATTTTTCTATTGGCAATCCCCCGTCGGCATCCACTGCCACCCGTATATTATTGGTAGGTTTTATCCAGCAGTCAACCAAAAAACAATCCGGATCGCCTTCCAGTAATGCCTGCAGCATTGTTGTAATAACCTGTATTTGTGTTTCGCTTGCCATTGCTATAAAGGAGAAGGGAACGTTACCGTTCCCTTCGCTGATTCGTTGTCCGTTGCAAATGTACTACAATAAAAGTATTAAAACCAAAATTGAGTTTTAAGCCTTTTGACAGGAATACCCGCTCGGGGTTCGAAGTTCGGCTGTGCGGTCAGCAGTTTAGGCAACCGAACGATCACCGGCGAACGCCGAGCTTGTTTTCTGCGCAATCGGGCTTATTTTTTAAACATTAACAGTTTCCGAATGTTAGCTTTTTGTACATTTACCACGTTATGATACTAGATTTCCTTTTGTGCGCCTTTGGCATTTACATCGTTTACAAGGTCATTTTTGACCTGGTTGTACCCGTTTTCCGGACCACCCAAAAAATACGCCAGCAGTTCGGCGCCATGCAGCAGCATATGAACGACCAGATGAACAGTACGCAGGGTAGCAATTTTGCCAACAAGAATCCGCGTCCGCCTGCAGACAAGCCTTCTTCTTCCGCCAAAGCCGGCGATTATATTGATTTTGAAGAGGTAAAATAAATTTTCCTTTTTTATTGCCTGTTTAAAACACCCAGATCCAGGTCACCCATGATTTGGCGTCTGCTACATTTACCATGTCATAAGTAAGCTTGTCTTCTTTCAACACCAGGTAATAACCGCCTGCCTCTGCCATTTTTTGCCGGAGGCTGGTGTATGTTGCATTGGCTGCAGTAGGTACCGCACCCAGGGTGCCATAAAATGGAAAAACAACCGTGCCCGCAGCTGTAAAAGTAGGTGGCCTGTAGGCAGCGCCGAAACTTATAGCCCCCCCGGTAATGGGCGATAAAAGATCATACACCACTCCGCCACTTACCCCAAACTGGGGCCAGAAAATAGTGAAGCCGCTGTAATTAGCAATATTGGCAATCTTTAGCGCATCGTCAACACCATTGATATGAAAATTGGTAGTGGTGACCCAGTAAACATTCCCGGTATTAACGGCTTTGTTCCACCAGGTCCGGGGTGCGTTCACATCGTTCTTTAAGGGCGAAATACTGCCGGCTATGGTAGCGGCAATGGTGCCGTTCAGGCTGGTGGCAATGGTGGCGGTAGCTGCAGTATAAACTATATTGTTAAAGCTGTTGATGGTCTGGGTTCCGATGACTGCCGGGTTCACCAGGTTAACGCCATTGGCCGTAAAATAAATGCTGGTAGACAATGATTGCAGGTTGCCTGCACCATCGAGCCAGTTAAGGTCGATCGATTTGGCACCCCCCAGCCCGGGTGTCAGTTCAAAGGTGGTGGGACCGCCGGTTACCCGTTTAAAGTAGTTCTGAATATTGCCCCAGTTCAATATGGTTGATTTCAGCTGGCCGGCATAATAGGCGTCCCGCTGGGCCTGCGTGGCTTTTACCAGCACGGCTGTTGCGCTGTTTAAATTACCGGTCAGGTGGATGGTATCGCCCAGCTGGGCCGGGTTTACATTATCTGCAAAAGAGAATTCAAAATCGGTGCCCCATCCATAACCAACTCCAAAAGGGCTTTTGGAAATATTGGGATCTGGATCGCAGGGCACATGTATATAGCTGTACGTATCAAAAATAAGGGCCGGCCTTTGCAATGATTTCAGCCTGAAATCGGAAGATTTGGGTACAACGGCCATCACTGTATCAAAATCTGAGAACATGGTTACCTTGTTGCTGTCGCTAAAAGCCATATAATAGGCAAAAGCAGCCTGCGGACCGTCCTGGCTTACGCCCTGGTTAAAGGCGGTGCCGGTAGTCGTTTCCAGCATTATCCAGCCAAAAGGGGCCGAAGTAAGTTTGGCCTGGTAGGCCGTCATGGCTGCCGCGATCCTTTCATCGGGTTTTTGCCCGTTGATGGTATCGTCATAATTTTTTTTGCAACCCGTAAAGGCCAGTGCTGCTGCAACTATATAGACTGATAATTTTTTCATGCCGGAATAGTGTTTTGGTTATTGCAGATAGTTTACAAACGCAGTGCGGCATTTGGCCCTCAGCGCATAAAAATCGATGTTCCAGACCCTGGCAAAATAATCAACCACTACGGCCTCCTTTGCCTTGATGGTAAGATAGCCTGTAGAGGTGGTGCTGCCGGCCTGTGTTAGCAGTCTTTCGTATTCGTCGTAGCCACCACTGGGTCCATTAGGGCCGCCGGAAAGCATACTGCTGACCATTTCCACAAAGTCTTCATCGGGGGCTGCCTGGGCGTAAGAAGTAATGAATCCCATCTGGCGGGCCTGTGCATCGCTGATATTATACCAGTTGCCGGTATAACCGGTAGAGATCGTTTTAAAAGATACCGGGTATAATACATTCTGGTTCAGGATATGCCCGAACTCATGGTGCATCGTATGCATGGTCTGTTTGAAGGTGTTGGAATCTTTTTTGAGGCGGCTGTAAATATTGGTCTCATATAAAAGCATGGCTGTACCGCCCTCTGCCTGGCCCAGGAATTTTGCACCATTGGGCAGGTATTCTGCGCTGCCGGCCAGCTCAAGTGCCTTAGGCAGGTAACGACGCAGAAAGGCTGTGCTGCCGGTCTGCTGCGTATAAGGCAGGTAAGCAACCGCCAGCAGGCCCTGCAGAATGGGCACCACCTTGTCTTTATCAGGAGGGGTGATATCGCTGGGAAAATCAAGTTCGCCGGGCAGCCAGCGGTAATACACGGCTACATTGAACGGCACCGTAAGACTGTCATAAATAAATTTATCGATGGCATCCTGCGTCCAGGTATCGCCGCCCAGTCCTGGCGGCGGCGTGGTCAGGGGTGTAAAATCATCCTTTACACAGGAAGTCAGCAGCACAATGGCCAGCGCCGGGATACCCAGTCTTATTGCGGAAATTATTTTCATGTGTTACAAATTGAATGCTATACTATTTTTTATTTATTACCGGGGGTTTAACGGAAGCCCGTATTGCGCCGCTTCGGCCGGCAATTGTAAAATGCGTCTTTTGTCGTCTGCTGCAATGGTGGTGACTATCGTAGAGAAATCGCTGCCGGCATACCTGATGATGGGTCTTTTCAACCGGATGAGGTCAAACCATCTCATGCCTTCCTGCATATAGGTAACCCTTTTAAAATCGAGCGCTGTTTCTGCGAGGGCCAGATCAGTTGATAACCCGTAATAACTGGTTGCTTTGGCCGTGGTGATATTATGGGTGGCAGGGTTATAGGCTTTTATATTTTTGCTGACCCAGGCATTTAAATCGTTAATGGCGGAAGTGTAGTTCTGTGTTCTGGCATAGGCTTCGGCCCGGTTCATCAGCACTTCTTCCATGCTGAACAGGGGCGCCGTACCATAGCGAACGGCATTCCTTACATCGCCCACATTATAAGGATTCCATTTAGGAAAGTTGAACACCTGCGGCGTGGCACCATACGTAATGATGCCATAAGCGCCGCCGGTAATATTTCCGCCATTGATAACATTGGAATTGATGCCCTGCCCGTAACCATAGCGGTACGCTGCATAATTATCGAAATAATTGCTGATGGTTTCCTGCAACAGAATATTGCCTGGGTCAGTAGAGGAATTATATGCGAGGGCCAGCTGTCCGTATTGCAGGACGGCGTAGTTAACCACCTGGTTCCTGATAAGGGAAGCCGGGTCGGCCGTGCCGAATACGGCGGTAGCGTTGGTGATGGCTTTTGCATAATCCTGTTTAAACATATAGAAGCGGGTAGCGAACGCATGCGTGGCCTGCAGGGTAAAATGGAACTTGGGTGCGGTGCCATATATTTTATCCTGTATCAGCGAAAGGCCACGGGTCATATCGTTTTCTATATTGGCATAGACGGATGCTACTGTTCCGCGCGTATAGCTTTGAAAAACATTGGTCTGAGGGGTGGTCACATAAGGTACACCGGGGTCGCTGGCGGCCGTTGCAGGGTCGTAGGGTTTTGCAAAAAGCGTTACCAGCATAAAATGTGCATAGGCACGGCATACCAGCGCCTCTCCTTTTTGCGCTGCATAATTATTTGAATCGGCGCCGTTGCAGTACAGCAATGCCTGGTTGGCAACAGCAATGGCTTTATAACAGGAATCCCAATACGCTACCGGCGAATCGAATTTCACCGTGGTAATATCTTCAAACCGGTAAGCCTGTGAATTGATCTGGTAAGATTCAGGATCTGCGGTGGCGGGTGCGGCACCCTTGTCCTCCGCGTTATCGCTCAGGGGTTCTGTAAAAGCCATATAGGTGGCATGCGGGTAAGCAGACACCAGTAACTGGGTTACCTGGTCTACCGATGCAATAACGGCCCTGTTATCAGGAAGTTTATCAAGTGCTTTGTTACAGCCTGCTACAGCAACCACCAGCGACGGCACAAATACAAGCAGCATTATTTTTTTCATACCTCGTACTTATTTTAATTAAATCCCAACTTTTAAGGATAATGTGATTTGCTTATTTACCGGCAACGCTACGCCACCCGTATTAAAGAATTCAGGATCCTGCCCGTGCAGGCGTTTGTCTGAATAGATAAGCCACAGGTTGTTGCCTGTAAGCGACAAGGATCCGCTTTTGAAGCCAATTTTATTGATCAGTGATAAAGGCACCTGGTAATTAACCGTTACTGCCTTCAGGCGTACAAAACCGCCATCTGCTACCCGGTCGTGCGAGAAATTATAATTGTTGTACGGAAAGGCCGACTGTTGCTGCAGGTTGTAACCGGCAGGCTGGTACATTAATACGGATGGTATATTGGTTAACTTATCATCGCCAGGCAATTCAAACCTTTTATTAAATTCATTGGGCAGCGCACTCAGGTCAGAATAATAAGTGCCATATGCCGGCGTAAGGCGTATTTTATTACCGGCCTGGTAAGTGACCAGTACATTTACAGAAAATTCTTTATACCTGAAGGTATTGAACCAGCCGCCGGTAATGGTGGGGTCTGAAGGGCCTTCGTATTTTAAATAAGAAGTGTTCAGGCTTTGCAGGTTGTTTTGCGGACTCACCTTGCCGCTGTCGTTAATATAGAGCGGGTATCCCCAGGTCGGATCCAGGCCCTGGTTGCGAAGCGAGAAAAGACCTCTTACCGGGTATCCCTGTAGTGCACCGCCGCCTTCGCCCACCAGGTTGGCAATGGTAGGGGTATTGCGGAGATTGGTAATGGTGGTAAGGTTCAGGCCGAAATTAAGCGTGCTCGTAATACTCCAGTTCTTTTCTGCTACTATTTTGCCGGTCAGTGATATATCAAAACCATGCGAGTTCAGGTTCGCATAATTGGCATACTGGTATACTTCTCCGCCAATGCCGGCGGTTCTCACCAGACCAATCAGGTCGAAGCTCCTGCGCCGGTAATAATCAAAAGTAAGACCGGCCCTTTCATTGAAAAAACCGATATCAGTGCCCAGGTTCAGCTCGTATTTCTTTTCCCAGGTAAGATCAAGGTTTTGCAGGTCCTGGATATTGATGGCTGTTTGCTGATCGTTTAAGCTCTGACGATAGGTTACCAGCGACTTCAGGATGGTGGTGCTGTTGATGGCATTACCGATGCTGGCATTCAGGCCATAGCTGGCTTTGAACAGCAGGTGACTTACCAGGTCTTTGTTTACGTTCTTCATGAAGTCTTCCTGGTCGGTGTTCCAGACACCGGCAACCGTCCAGGTAGGCAGCCAGCGGGCATTGGAAGAGCTGCCCAGCTTGTTTGATCCGTCTACGCGGCCGGTGGCCGTAAGGGTGTACCGATCTTTATAGGTATAGGTAAGGTTGCCATAAAACGCTGCGTTGCGGTCGTATTCGGGGAAGAGGCCGTAATACGTATTGCTGGTTTCCACCATTTTCTTAAAGAAGCGGTAGTCTACAAAAGGGGTTCCGCCATTGTTGTACTGGTAACCCACGCCTACATCGTTGGCCGTTGTTCTGTCTGTTGACCGGTATTCCTGGCCAATAAGGGCCGTTACCTGGTGTTCACGGTCGTTGAAGTTACGGGCAAACTTGAGGTTGTTGCGCACGGTATAGTTAGACAGGCTTCTGTCGGTGCGTTTGTAAAATCCGCCATAAGGTAATATTGAAATGGCCTGGGCAAAAGGCAGTGCCGGATCCTGGTAAAGGAAGGGGTTGCTGCTGTTCAGGATGCTATTGTAACCCGGCTGGTTGGGGTCGCCGATACGGTAGGCATTGGCTTCGTTGGAATTGTCCAATACCTTGTGTTCTTCTGTTGTTTTGGTATAGCGCAGGCTCCCCAGGAATTCATAGGTCAGGAAAGGTGTTATTTTGTAAGACAGATTGCCCTGCAGGGTTCCATCCAGCACATTCAGGTTGGTATAATTGTTCTGTGCTTCATAGAGGATATTGAAAGGTGCGAAATCCTTGGTAGAAAAGTTATAGGACCCGTCGTCGTTGTATGCGGGAAGGGTTCGGCTGGTGTTCAGCGCATAACTGAAGGGATTGATGTCGAAATCCCTCGAGAAAGATCCCTGTATCGGATCAGAGTTCCTGTTTTCTGTTCCGGAGGTTCTTTGCTGACGCACGTTGCCATTTACCTGGAAGCCGAAAGAAAGGTTCTTGGTGATAAAATAATTCTGTTTCGCAAAAATGGTATAGTTCTTAGTCTTGTCGGCAATGGTCCAGCCCGGGTCTGTAAAAAAGCTGGTAGAAAAATACGAGGTCGATTTTTCGCCGCCCGAAGAAATGCTTAAGGAATGTTGTTGCGTAACCGAGTTTTTAAACAGCAGGTTGAACCAGTTGGTATTGATATTGGCATATTTTAATAGCCAGGCCTGCCTGCCTGCCTGGGTGTTCTGAACGGCAAAATTTCCATTGGCATCGGGATATTGCAGCAATTTGGCCAGTTCGCCATAGATCCCTGTATAACGGGCATTTACCAGTTGGGGATAAATCAGCAGGCCTTTTCTTTCCAGTTCGGCGTTCAGCGAGGTCTGATCGGCCGAATTCATAATATCATAATTATTATAGGAGGGTTTTAGC
>CAXTMV010000062.1:9029-10524 GCA_964245425.1 uncultured Flavihumibacter sp.
TATAGGAGATCAATGGCTTGGCACCTGCTCTTCCTTTCTTGGTTGTAATTACGATTACGCCATTCAAAGCGCGGGCTCCGTAAAGAGCGGCAGCAGACGCGTCTTTCAGAATGTCGAAGGTCTCAATATCATTGATGTTCAAACCTGCCACCGATGAGCCCAGGAGGGTGCTGGCATCTCCGCTGGTCAGTTGTTCGTTAGACACATTTACAATATCTTCCAGCACTACCCCGTCTACCACCCACAAAGGTTTGTTTTCGCCGCTGATAGAAGTAGCACCGCGTATACGAAGTTTGGGTGCCGTACCGAAAGTACCCGACACGTTTTGTACGGACACACCCGCCGCACGTCCTTCCAGCATACGGCTGATATCAGTAATACCATCGATTTTAACATCCGCCGCTTTCAGCGTAACAGAGGCCCCGGTAAATTTCTTGCGATCGATCTGCTGAAAGCCCGTTACCACCACTTCATCCAGCTTGGTAATGCTCTCATTTAAAGTAACGGCTATCGTCTCGGTTGCTTTTACCTGTATGGTTTTAAAACCCACCATGGAAAGCGTTAGCATCGAATTCTTTTTTATAGCCGGCAGCTGAAATTCGCCATTGTTATTGGTGGTGGTCGTCTTTTTTGTTCCATTGGCCTGCACGGTTACACCAGTTAACCGGTTACCGGCAGAATCGGTAATGGTACCTTTTACATTCACTACCTCTTCGCTGGTGCTAACCGGCTTTTGTCCGAAACCAGCGGTTACCACCGCCATCAGCAGCGTTGTTAACAGCAGGCACAAGGGAAGCTTGTTTGCTTTTTTGCTAAGAGGGAGAAAATTTTGCTGGCGGGTATTACAAGACAATGCTGTGCAAATAGCTCTCACGCGCATGGTTAATTTGTTTTTGGTTACTAATCGCTCTCATTAAGCCTTACTGTAAGTGCATATTGCAGCTGGAGCAATGATAACAAAAATATACAAAACAGCCCATCAACGCGGCCGCACTTGAAAATTTAATAAAAGTATTTTTGATTTTCCGTGCAGCGTTTGTGATAAGTACTATTTTATCTTTTCTTACAGCGTATCCCTTATGCCGGCCTTATATTACCGTCTGCCTGGCACCGTTATAACAATTCTACCATTTGCCTTTATAAAAGCTGCTGTGCAGAAAAGCTGCTATCACCCAGGTGCTGCCCGGCTTTCATCCATCAGCTTATCTTGTCGTTAAACGAAATAACCCGGCATTATCTATTACTGTAACCAGGCGGTAAAGGTTGCCCGTGTAAGAAGATTACCTGTTTTGCAGCAGGGGTATATCAAGAATACTCAGGGGCGCTTTCAAATGATAGGTCTGTATACCCAGCTGTTCTGCGCCACTGAAATTAGAAGCCGTATCGTCTATAAATAATGTCTCGGCGGGGTTCAAGTTATTTTTATCCAGCACCAGTTGGTAAATGGCCGCATCGGGCTTTCTTAGCCGGACGGTATGCGAATAATAGGTCTTCT
>CAXTMV010000062.1:10534-22313 GCA_964245425.1 uncultured Flavihumibacter sp.
CAAATCCTCCAGCCGTTTTCCGTTTACGGTATACAGGCTGTGCTGAAAAGCCTCGTAATGCAATGCATTGGTATTACTGAGTAAAAAAATACGGTATTGACCCTTTATTCTTTCCAGCAGGGCCAGCCGCTCCGGTGGAAAATCGAGCAACAGGGCATTCCAGGCTTGTATAATCTGCTGATCGGTTAATGGGGTGCCTGTTATCTGTTGTATTCCTTTAATAAAAGCTGCATCATCTATCTGGCCGGTCTCATAATCCCTGAAAAAAGGCGTAATATGAAACTGTGTAATATGTTCTGCAAAATCTGTGAAACCCAGGCGGGCAAATGCCGCTTCTGTTTTCCTGAAGTCGATATTCATGATAACCCCGCCCAGGTCGAAGATGATGTTTTTGATTTCCATATTTAAAAATACAGGGCTAAGAGAACAAAGCGAAAAGAGTTTTTCGCACGCAGAAAAAGGACCGCCCGGAACTAAGAGAACAAGCAGAAAAAAGGGCGTGCAGCACGCATAGAGATAAGCACACAACCATTTTTTTATGTGACACCTGCTCCTTTTCTCTTTGTTCTCCCGGCCCCTAATTCATTATGCGCATATTACGCATGCCCCGCTGAAACTGTTTTGGAACGGGCATACCGTTGTTATTTTGCTGGCCTTTCTTGAAATTATAGGTAAAACTCAGCATCATATAACGCTTCAGCACATTGGTTCGGGTATCCTGCACGTAATTATCACCGGTACTGCGGGTCAGGCTCTTATTCTGATTTAATATATCGTACACGCCTAACCGGATCTCACCATCGCGCTTTTTAAAAATCTGCAAAGCCAGGCTGGCGTTCCAATAAGCTACGCTCTGATTGTAACCCGCAGACAGGCCTGAATTAACGGTATAATCGAGATCAGTAGAAGCTATCAGGTATTTAAAAAAAGTATAATTGAATTCGGGCGAGTAGACCTGGGTATAATAATGGCTGTTAAGGTTAGACTGCAGGCTATAGCTTGTACTGTTATAGGTGAAGCTGCCATTCATCGCCAGGTCTATTTGCTTATGGTTGTAATTGAGGCCGAGCGACTGTGTCAGTATCCAGCCATTGGTAAAATTCTTATCCTTGTAAAGCAGGCTTACATCGCGGTTATAGCTGATAAGCGTGGTGGCATTGATATTACCGCCTTTCAACTTTTTCATTGTTTTACCGTACGTAAAAAATAGGGATGCGGTATGCGCCCCGTTCAGGTTAACAGGTCTCGTTAACTGTACGCCCTTACCCAGGGTATCAATGCTGTTTACAATTTTGTTTTGTGTAAGCGATGCATTTAAATTAAACGCGATAAACTGGAAATTGGCCAGCACAAACTTATTGTACCCCATATTCAGGTTGTGCGCAAATTCCTGTTTCAGATCCGGGTTACCGGTTTTTATATTCTGCGGGTTGGATACGTCCTGCACATTCTGCAGCTGGGAAGTACTGGGCTGGTTGGTTCTGCCCCGGTAATTAAAGCGCAGGTTCTGCCCGGCTTTTGGGGTAAAATTAAAATTGGCATTGGGATTGAAATTGACGTAGTTGCGGTTAATGACAGAGTCTTTGGTGCTGCCATTATTAAACACATGGCTTTCCAGGGAGGCAAGTTGTACGGAACCGCCTAACTGGTAGTTAAATTTCTTTTGCTGTACCCTGAAATTGCCGCCGAAACGATTCGAAATAAAACTGTTGGTAAAATAATTGGTTTGTAGCGCGTTGGGCAATTCATATTTACCCGTCAGCGTATCGTAATTATTTGTTTTTTTATCAGAGTTGTTCTGGTTATTGGTATAGGCATAATTCAGTTCTACCAATTTATTCTTGCCGATGGGTTCTGTATAAGAAGTGCTGAGCACGTTGTTATTGGAATTTGTTTTTTGCGCACTCTGGTAATTCTGGCTCAGGTACGTAGATAATGTATCGCCGGTGGGTGTAAACAGTACCTGGGGCGAAATGTTACTGCCATCGCCATTGCTGTGGTTATAGGCATTGCTCCAGCCAAGGGTGAACGTGCGGCCGGTTTTACTGAGCCTCCGCCGGTACAGCAAATTATTATTCAGGTTGATGCCGTCGCGATCGTTATCATTATAGGTTTTGCCCGCCAGTGCCAGGTATTGCTGCTGCCCATTTTTTAAGGAATACACAGATGAGGTGTCATTGCTGAACCCGGCAGAGTGCTGCACGGTGAAGCTGGGTGTATACAGGATTGAATTGTTGGAATCGATCCGGTATTCGAAACGCAGGTTGAAGCGGTGGCTGGTATTCTGGTTCTGAGAAACCTTATCATCGGTACTGTTGGTGGTGGAATCGTTTGGATAAAAAGTCTGCTTAAAAATATTCTGGATAGAATTGTTATTGGTATGCGATATAAAATAGCTGCCGCTTACATCTATCTTGCTGCCCCAGCTATCGCGGTAGTTGAGGCCGGTAGATATACTGGATGTAATACCATTGGATGCGCCCCCAAAACCAAGACCGGCAATACCACCACGGGTGGCCACCAGCTGGCCGATGCCCCCTGCAGGGCCTCCACCGCCACCACCGGGTGGTCCACCTGGTCCGCCGCCGGCGCCGTTACCGCCGCCACCGGGCCCGCCATTGCCAAAACCACCCATGGTACTGATGATATCCGAAAAAGAAAAACCCTGTTTATTGGTATTGTTAACGGCGGCGATCAACGACAGCTGCCGGTTACCCTTAAACCGATTAAAGGAGAGACTATTGTCATAACGGCTATCAGTACCTGCACCCAGGTTTACTTTTCCAAAATAACCGTTCTTCTTGTCTTTTTTCAGTTTAATGTTCATGGCTTTCTGCCGGCTGCCATCGTCAATTTTGGTAAACTTGGCCTGGTCGCTCATATCATCAAACACCTGCACGCTTTCCACCATATCGGCAGTCAGGTTCTTGGTGGCCAGCTTGGGATCGGTACCAAAGAATTCCTTGCCATCTACGTATACCTTCTGCACCGTTTCACCTTGTGATTTTACCGTTCCATCGCGATCTACCTGCACACCCGGTAATTTTTTCAGCAGCCCTTCCACGTCTTCGTTGGGTTTAGTTTTAAAGGCGCCTGCATTGTATTCTACGGTGTCTTTTTTGACACTGATGGGAGGTCTTTCTATCACCACTTCCTGCAGGGTAACGCTTTTTCTTTCCATGAAAACGGTGCCCAGGTCAACAATGCTTTTCTCCCGGGTAATGGAAAATACCCTGCTTACATTCTGGTAACCGCCAAAACTGATAAGCAGGCGATAACGACCTTCCTCCAGCCCCTTCATCTCAAAAAGCCCTTTGTCGGAAGCCACCGTAAACCCAACGGAAGACGAATCTTTCAGGTCCATCAATGAAACAGTGGCCTCTGCCATCGACTGCTTGCCAATGGTATCCACTAC
Organism: uncultured Flavihumibacter sp.; assembly: GCA_964245425.1. GTDB lineage: Bacteria > Bacteroidota > Bacteroidia > Chitinophagales > Chitinophagaceae > JACMLD01. The sequence goes on from CAXTMV010000062.1 coordinate 13,950, forward strand.
TTTGCCCCGGATGGCGCCGGTGATGGCTTTTTGTGCGATGGCGGCGGTTGCCGACCAGCAGATTACAATAATGACAGAAAACAGGCGAAGGTTCATAAACAGCTTTTGATGATGCGAAAATATCCGTTTACAGCATCTATGGCCGCGAAATAGGATACCCGGCCAATGGATGGTAGAAATGGAAAGTTTATCCCAATCAAAAGTAACGGTCTGCTCTGTAGATTGCCTGTAAATGAGATGAAAGGGAAAGATGTTGCGACGAAAACCTTTGAAGGATAGAGGGTATAATGTGTAAGCTTGCTGCGCAGACGACCTTAAACCTTCTACCTTACTCCTTATAACTTAGAATTTACCGCGCCGGCCGCCGCCATTACCGCCGCCGCCATCGCCACCATCAAAGCCGCCGGGCATATTGCGCATGCCGTTGCGCATACCCCTGAACATCCCCGGCATTTTCTGACCCTGGCCGGCAAATTTGCGGAGGTTATACGTGAACGTGAGCATGGCATAGCGGGTCAGTACATTTGTTTTTGAATCCTGTATGTAGTTGGAAGTGATGGTGCGGCTAACACTTACATTCTGGTTCAGCAAATCGAACACAGACAGTCTTATTTCACCCTGCTTATTTTTGAATATCTGTTTGGCAATGGCAGGGTTCAGTAAAGGCACGCTGGAATTGTACCCGGCCGGGCGGCTACCGTTATACGTATAATCAAAATCAGTGGCCAGTAACCAGCCGCTCTTGGTATAATAGGTAATCTCTGTTGAAACAACTTCTGTGTAATAATTCAGGTTAAGCGTGGGCTGCAACGAGTTCCTGGAGATATTGTAGGTGGTAGCCGAGCTCAGGTTCATATCAAAGTTATCCTTGAGATTGGTGGTCCAGGAGAGTGTCTCGCCCAACGTGGTATTCCTGGAATAATCACTTACGGCATTCACCAGGGTCTGGCTCTGGCCGTAATTAATATTGGTAATGAAATTAAGGTTGGATTTGGGTTTCTTTAATGCAAAACCATAATTAAAATAGCCGCTGATATTGAAAGTACCATTCAGGTTAATAGGTGTTACCAGCTGTGAGCCTTTTGAATTGGGCGGACTGGGCAGGTACACCACCGAGTTCTGGATATCATTGGTAATCATACTGGCATTGATGGTGGCAAACATCACCCGTTGTGTAACCGTATTGAAATTGGTATACAGCAATCGCAGGCTATGCGTAAACTGCTGCCGCAGGTTGGGGTTGCCCTGGCTGAAATTGATGGAATCGCTGGTGGTAATAATGGGCTGTAACTGGTTGATGGAAGGCTGGCCGGTTCTGCCCGAATAGTTGATTCGCAGATTCTGCGTTTTTGTAAAAAGGTATTGAAAATTAACGGTGGGTGTAAGATTCAGGTAATTCTGTTTGATCTGTGTACTCTTGGTAGTATTGATGCTGTTTACATCGCGGGTCTGCAGGCCCGAACCAACACTGAGGTTGTATTTGGGATGCTGGATGCGATAGTTTAGGGTAAACCGGTTGGAAAAATAGGTATTTTGAAAGGCATTGCTGTACAGGCTGTCGAACTGGTCGTATTTGGCCGAAACATGATCAAGTGAATAGGTATACCGCTCAGAGGTATTCTTTGTATAGGAATAGTTGTAGTTGAATTCCAGTATCTGGTTCTTGCCAATAGGTTCTGTATAAGAAACAGTAGGGCTTACCGTGATGCCGGTAGAGCCTGTAACAATATGCTGGTTCAGTGTATCAATATAATTACCCGGAGAAAAATGGGCATTGATGGCATAATTGGTACCCACGCCATTGTTCAGGTTATTCTGCACATTCATATCAACAGAAATAGTCCGGAACTTCTTTGCAAATTTGTGGCGCAGCAAAAGATCATAGCTGCCATTATTACCATCGTTTGCCTGCGTACCGTTCGACTGGGTATTATAAATAGGCGTTCCGTTTACGCTGCCGCCGGTATATTGGGTCTGCTGCGAGGTAACGCTTTCTGTATGTTGAAAACCGATATTGGGCCTGAAAATAAGGGAGTTGTTAGAATCCAGCTGTTGCTCAATATTAAAGTTGATGCGATGGTTCTGGTTTCTGCGGATAGAATTATTGGACTGGTTGGTAAAGGTAGACGAGTCGGGTGTAATAATATTTTGCGTCAGGCTCTGCGTACCGGTGCTAACATGCTGGCTGTTAAAAAAATAACTGCCATAAGCCTGCGTGGTGGGGCTCCAGTTATCGCGGTAGTTAAGACCACCCGCCCAGGTAGTGGTAATACCGGGCGACGCAGCACCCGTTCCCCCGCCGCCGCCACCTCTTCCGCCGCCGCCTCTTGCGCCTGCGCCGGTGGTGCCCAATATATCCTGTATGGTAAAGTTTTGTTTGTTGATGTCATTGCCCTGGCCCAGCAACGAAATCTGCTGGTTGCCGTCAAAACGATGGATATTGAAACTGTTGTCGTATGCTTCGTTGCTGCCTGCCCCGGCCACTACCTTTCCGAAATAGCCTTTGCGTTTGTCTTTTTTGGTAACGATGTTGATTGTCTTAACGCGGTTGCCATCATCGAACCCCGTAAACTTGCTTTGATCACTCAGATCATCGAATACCTGTATCTTATCAATAACATCCGGCGGCAGGTTCTTGCTGGCCAGTTTGGGATCGTCGGAAAAAAAACGTTTACCGTCTACCAATATTCTTGTAACCTGCTCACCCTGTGCAGTAATGGTACCGCTTTTGTCTACCTGTACACCGGGTAGTTTTTTGAACAGGTCTTCTGCTACGGCATTCGGTTTTGTTTTAAAACTGCCGGCATCAAATTCAACGGTATCCTTTTTTATAACGATGGGTGGTTTTTCAATCACGATTTCCTGCAGCATGGTGCTCTTCCGGGTCATGGCCAGGTTGCCGAGTTCTGCCGCCGGCTTTTCTTTTGTGATGGAAAATATTTTACTCTGGTTTTCGTATCCTTCAAAACTGACCAGCAGGCGGTAACGGCCTTCCGGCAGATTGCCAACGGAAAATACGCCTTTTGCCTTGGCTGTTCCGTAGCGGGGTACCGCATTGGAATCGTTCATATCGAAAAGGGTAAGGGTAGCACCATTCATGGATTGTTTACCGGTGGTATCGGATACACTGCCGCTGACCGTGCCGGTTACCTGCGCAGATGCCTGCCCGCAGCAAAAAATTAAAATAAAAGAGGAGAAAAGGATATGCAGGGACCATTTTTTCATGCGCAGTTGTATTAGCCTCAATTTGGTTAGAAGCCATTGTTCTGTTAAACCTGCGTTTGGTGGGAAACTATCTTTGCGGACAACAATTCGTTAACAAACGGGCGTTTGGTAATTAATTAAATAGCCGAATACATTGCCAAAGACTCCTACCGGTATGCAAACGCCATTCTCTTTGTTAGGTGCTGGCCATTTCAACATCAGTAGTTAACAGCATATACATATCTGCGCAGCGATGTGCTGTAAACACGGCAATTGCCATGTTTACAGATATCGCATCAATTGTGCTGCGGACCACCTTCCCTTGTAATAATCCTTATTTGCGGACCGCCGGTACTGGGGCCAAAAGCATCATCCATCATTTTCTGGAATTCCTGGCGGCTCACTTTTTTTCCGCCGGAAGGCGCTTTTACCAATTGCTTGTCGATACTGGTCTGTATGTCGATGGCGGTAAATACCATCCAGCTGTCCCCGATATCCATTTTTAAAATCAGCCCTGGCAGGCCGCCAAACTGTTCGGGCCCGCTGGAAGAAGCGATCTCCTCCGTATACCAGGCAACTATATTATCGCCCTGCCGCCCTTTACCAGTGGCTTTTTTACAGACATACCCTTTTACAATCGCCGTATCATCACTTAGTTTCCAGGCCACTGTATGCAGGGTATCTTCTATAATGTATTTTTTTGGGCCCAGCTCGCGTAACTCGGTTATTGTCTGTGCAGCGTAATTCTTATAAGTCTCACTGCTACCGCTGTTCATTTTAAAAGTCATGCGGTTACCATCTTCTCCGGCATGGTCACGGATATCCTCTTCTTCGGGCAGGCTTGAATAAACAGATTCATCGCCCGAAAACAACAATTGCTCCCTGCCCGTATTAAATTCGGGTATCATCGCTTTGATGTTTTCATTTTCCGGCGGAAGCCGTTTGTGCATATTCACTGTTCGCTCATAAATAACTTTGCCTTCTTTTGTCTGCGCCATAGCTGTCTGCAGAAAAAGACCGGCGGCAATAACCATACATATTTTTTTCATACCAGGTTGTTTTCTCAAAACTATTCAGCCTTTGCGCCAAAGCAGGTTAACAGGGCTTGGTTTAATGTTAATTAAGGTTAATAGGCGGCTGTGCCGGCGGGGGAAATAAATACATTTGCAGTGGCAGCTGTAAAATGCCCGCGTCTTTCATGGCAAAAAATTTGCGCATACCTCTTTTTTTAATGCTGATGAGCATACTCGTCATCAGCATTTTTCAGGTATACTGGCTTCGCAAAAATTACCTGGAAGAAAAACATCTGTTTGGTGCGCATACCAACCTGCTTTTCAGGGAAACCATTATGCGGCTGCAGGCTTCTAAACTACACCTCGATTCCAACATCAATATCCGCATGGAAGACAAGGAAGGCATTGTCAATATGAGCACTGCATTGCAGGAAGACATCAACGATACGCCAGGGCCGCGTAAAAAAATGCGGACCTCCATGATCATTACAATGGATCATGGAACGCCGGCTACAGACACTAACCTGCAGTTCCGGTTTCGTAAAAATGGACAGGCGGCGCCTGTATTTAAATTCTTGATGCGGGTAGATTCATTGCGCGACTCCATTACCGTAAAAGAGATTGTTAGCCAGTATGCGGCGGCGCTGGCAAAAGAAAACATGCGTCCGGCATTTTCTGTGAGCGTAACGGATACAGGTGCCGCCCGGCTTTCCACCGGTTCAGCAGACAGCAAGATGTCTGTAGGGTTTACAAAACCACGCGTTTATTACCTGCATTTTGCCAATACCCGTTGGTATATCATACAACACCTCTGGCAGCCGATACTGGTATCATTTTTATTGGTAGGCATTACCATTGCCTCTTTTCTTTTAATGTATAAGAACCTGATCAGGCAACAAAGACTAACGCAGTTCAAAAATGATTTTATCAGCAATATTACCCACGAACTGAAAACGCCCATCGCCACCGTAAACGTAGCCATTGAAGCGCTTAAGAATTTTAACGCCTTGCAGGACCCTCAGCGCACCCGGGAATACCTTGACATCTCTGCAAATGAAATGCAGCGGCTGGGCCTGCTGGTAGACAAAGTATTGAAATTATCAATGTATGAAAAAAAGGAAATTTCCTTAAACAAGGAGCCGTTCAACCTGGTAGACATGGTGCGGGAAGTGATTGCTTCCATGCAATTGCAATTCGATAAACTGGGGGCCGATCTAACGGTTGAGACAAGCGGCCATAATTTTATTATAGAAGGAGACCGGCTACACCTTAGCAGCGTGCTCTACAACCTGCTGGACAATGCGCTTAAGTACAGCAACGGCAAACCCGTTGTTGCTGTTCAGGTTATCGACCATACGCAGTTTATAGAAGTAGCTGTTACCGATCAGGGCATCGGCATAGCACCGGAATACAAATGGAAAATATTTGAACAATTCTTTCGAGTACCCGGTGGCAACCGGCACAATACAAAAGGCTATGGCCTCGGTTTGAGTTATGTAAACCATATTGTACGGCGCCATATGGGTTTTATAGAAGTGAACAGTAAACCCGGCGAAGGGAGTTGCTTTTCCGTAAAACTCCCTTTCAAAGAAGCGCCGGTCGTTCATTATGGCAACAACAGGCAGGTGCGGAAAATAGCATTTAAAATTGGCCGGTCATGAGCATCAGCATTCTGTACGTAGAAGATGAATTATTCCTGGGAAAAATTGTAAAAGAAAGCCTGCAAAGCCGGGGTTTTGCCGTGCACATGGAAAGCGACGGCGCCCACGCATTTGATGCGTATAGGAAAATACAACCAGATGTATGCATTCTCGACATCATGCTGCCCAATAAAGATGGTTTTGAAATTGCTGAACAAATCAGAACGATCAACCGGCAGGTACCCATACTTTTTTTAACGGCCAAAACCCAAACCGGCGATGTGGTAAAAGGATTTACCCTTGGCGGCAATGATTATATCCGCAAACCATTCAGTATGGAAGAGCTGATTGTACGTATTGAAAACCTATTGCGTACAAAAGAAGGAAAAATAATTACCGTAGCGGCCGATATGCTGGCATTAGGCCGGTACCGGTTCTATGCCAACCGTCAATTGCTGGTTAGCGACAAAGAAGAAAAAAAATTATCCTACCGCGAGAGCGAGTTGTTAAAAATATTGTGTGAGAACCGCAACGGCATCATCGACCGAAAAGAGATCCTGACACTTTTATGGGGGAACGATTCATTTTTCAACAGCCGGAACCTGGATGTATATATCAATAAAATACGCGGTTACCTGAAAGACGATGAAACCCTGGAAATTCTTACCATCAAAGGCATTGGATACCGTTTTATTACCAGCTAGTTGCTGACCTTTTATTTCAGGGCCGGCGTCATATTTTTTTTATTGGCAAAATAGCGGAGGAACCAGGCAATAGTAAAAGTGGGTATAAAATCGGTGAAGGGCAAAATCTCTTCGGTAAAATTAAACAGCGCGCCGCGCCAGTTGCCAAACATAAGATAAAAAATAAGGGCGGAAACGGGTGCGAAGACAATATCGCCCAGTTCTCCGATGCCTGGAATAGCATAAGTAGCATAACCCAGCACGTCCATAATGATGCAGATTACCAGGGAGGGCTGTTTTTTGATCATATGCCTGTATTTTACAGTTATATGATCAAACTACGCACCAGTTTTTGAGCCTGCAATTTTGACGGCCGCTGCTTACTGCGTTACCAATGCCATTATGCATTATTTACCAGGTAAACCCTTAGTACATTTTCCAGTTCATCGAGCCTGAAAGGTTTGGAAATATAATCGTTCATCCCGGCCTGGATACAACGGTCGCGATCTTCCTTCATCGCATCGGCGGTTAATGCTATTACCGGTATCCGGCAAAGGGGCTCCGGCAACAGGCGAATGCTGGCTGTTGCTGAAAAGCCATCCATTTCAGGCATATTCACATCCATAAAAATCAGGTCCGGCACCCGGTTGGCCAGCATGTCAAGCGCTTCCTGCCCATTAGCCGCTTTTAACACATGCAGGCCCATTTTACCCAGCACTTCAGATATCAGCAACATGTTTACAGGGTCATCTTCTGCTACCAGTATGGTAGCAGCGCGGGCAATTTGCCTGATACGCGGTTTGTCGGGACTTACTAAGGCAGGGGTTACCGTATTACTGAATAGAACAGACAGCAATTGATCAAGCTCCTGCAGCTTTATCGGTTTTGCCAGGATTTTCAGGTGGCTTTTTTTGCCGTCGGGAAACCCGGTCATATTCTTTTCCAGTGGAGACTGCATCAATATAAAGGGAGTATATCTATACCGCCCATGTGCAGCCGCTGCAACCGCCAGCATTCTGCCGTCCATTTCCGGCATATCGAAATCGGCAATAACCAGGTCAAAGGCCTGCGCGGGATCATTTAGCAGGTGTAGCGCCTGCGCACCCCCAGAAACCGTTGTACAGCCAATCTGAAGGTAATCAAACACCGTTTTGATGAAGCGCCGGCTGGTGTCATTATCATCCGCCACCAGCACCTGTTGCAGCATGGGCTGGTAACTGGCTGTAACCAGGGGTGTTTCCTGTATGATCTCCAGCGCAAGTTGCAGGGTAAACACGCTTCCCTGGCCAATAACGCTGGTCACGGTCAGTGAACCGCCCATTAATTCTGCCAGGCTTCTTGAAATAGTAAGTCCAAGGCCCGTACCGCCATATTTTCGGGTGGTAGAAGAATCGGCCTGGGTAAACCCTTCAAAAATCTTCGTTGCTTTTTCTTCGGCTATACCAATGCCCGAGTCTTTTACGGTGATGCTGAAGGGACTGTATTTTTTCCCCTCCCTGCTGTACAACCCGCCCGCCGGTTTGATCTCGATGCAGATCTCGCCTTCGGCCGTCTCGGCCGTGACCTCCAGCGTGGAGGGCAGGCTGGATCGCTCGACCAGCAGGGAGTGATAGCGCGTGGCGGCAAAACCCTGCGGCATGCCGTGGAAAACATCGGTGTCTTTATGTAGGATGGGCGAGGTCTTGCCGTGCATGAGACGGCCGGCCCGGATGACCTTGCCGTCGACCGTCGGCACAGTGACCGCGCTGGACCCGGCGACCAGCGAGATCTCGTAGCTGCGGGCGTCGGTCGGCAGCTGGTAGGCCAGGTCGGTGGTGGCCACAC
>CAXTMV010000063.1:0-22295 GCA_964245425.1 uncultured Flavihumibacter sp.
AATCAAAATAGGTCTTTTTTCCGTTAGCATGGCCTGGCGGGCCTCTTCAAGGGTCATCCATTTCAGCTTATCCGGCTTGGTCAGGGGCCTGTCTGCAGAAGAACCGGAAAGTGCAAAGGCTGAAATAAGCAGCATCAATAACTTCTGCATAGTATTTTTGTTTGTTTTACAAATGTAAACGTAACCGGTATGAATAAAATTGTTATTGCTGTAACGGGCGCCAGCGGGGCCATATATGCCAGGGTGCTGATCGACAAATTGCTTGCCATAAAAGACCAGTGGCAGGAACTGGCCCTGGTAATGACCGACAACGCAAAGCAGGTGTGGAAGCTGGAGCTGGAAAATGAGCTGTACCAGCAATATCCTATCGGTTTTTACGGCCAGCAGGATTTTACGGCCCCCTTTGCCTCCGGTTCAGGCCGCTTCAATACCATGATCATCATCCCTTGTTCAATGGGTACCCTGGGCAGGATTGCCACCGGCATATCAAACGATTTGATCAGCCGTGCGGCCGATGTTATTTTAAAGGAAAGAAAGAAACTGGTCTGCGTAATCCGCGACACTCCTTATAACCTAGTTCATATCCGCAATATGGAGACTGTTACCCTGGCAGGTGGTATCATCTGCCCTGCCACGCCTTCTTTTTACAGCAAGCCGGTAACCATTGAGCAGGTGGCCGCCACCGTGGTTGACCGCGTACTTGACCTGGCCGGACTGGATGTAAATGCGTTCCGCTGGGGTGGTCAGTCTTGAGGCAATGGTCTTAGTAGGTAGACTTCAGTGTAGCCGGGCGCGGCGTCTCACCACTAAAATCTATCGCAGATCAACTTCTTCCACGCCCGGGTATTTGCTTTTGTCGAATACAAAAAGCTGATCGTTTACCGGGGCAGTTCCATTGAGCGAATTAACGGTATACGTATATTTATTGCCGTTCTTATCCAGCACTTTTGTACTGTAGATGCCCTGTTTGGCTTTGTCTACATATACATATACCTTATGAAAGGTTTTGCCTTTGTCTACCGGCGTCATTTCGATTTCCTCGAGGGTGCGGGCACCGTCTTTTTGCTCCCCGTTTAATTTATACAGGAAATCTTTATCGTAAAAATTGGTGAGCAGGCTTTGTGGGGTAATGGTCTTGGCAGCAGGATCAAATTTTGTGATGGTTACCTCATTGGCAGCTTTGTCGTACGACCACATGGTGGCGCCATCAGAAAAAATTTCCTTGTTCTCTTTTCCGCCCATGCTGATCCGATATTTGCTACCCTTCATGTAAACAGTGCCTTTCTGGCTGCCCTGCAATTTTCCTTTGCCGTCTTCCACATTCAGCGTAAACAGCAGCTGTACGGCCTTATATGTTTTAAACTTAGCACTTACCGCATCCAGTATCTTTTTTGCAGCAGGATCGCTGGCTACACCTGTCTGCGCCCTGCTAATCGTTACTATGCCAAGCAGCAGCGCTACCGTTAAAAATTGTTTCATCATACAATATTTGTTATAAAAATAGTCGCCGCATCGCGTTCAAACCGCGTGTGGCCCTTCCTCACGGCTACAAAATAGCGGTAGCCTGGTTCCGGGCCGGCAAAGATAGTCTTTCGCACAATTGATTCAGACAGCAACGGCAAAAAACGGTTTAAACCGCCTCTGTTAAATGATTATCTATCCCAACATGCTCAGTTGCTGCTGCAGGTCTGCTTCTGTTTTAATCAGCACATCCCTTACTTTACTGCCCTGGTTGGGGCCAACAATGCCAGCGGCTTCCAGCTGGTCCATCAGGCGGCCTGCGCGGTTATACCCCAGCTTCATGCGCCTTTGCAGCAAAGATGTAGACCCGCTCTGGCTTTGTACAATCAGCCTGGCGGCATCATCAAATAAGGAGTCGCGGTCTGCCAGGTCAAAATCCTTTCCTTCCATTTCCTTTTCATCAACATATTCCGGTAATAAAAAAGCCTGTGTATAGCCACGCTGATCGCCGATAAAACCCGTTATTTCCTCCACCTCAGGCGTATCTACAAAAGCGCATTGCAGGCGGGTAAGCTCACCATTGTAAGATATCAGCATATCGCCCTTGCCAATCAGTTGTTCTGCACCGCCCGTATCCAGGATGGTGCGTGAATCTATTTTGGATGAAACCTTGAAGGCGATGCGAGCCGGAAAATTCGCTTTGATGGTACCGGTAATAATATTAACAGAAGGCCGCTGCGTGGCAATAATAAGATGTATGCCAATGGCACGTGCCAGCTGCGCCAGCCTTGCAATGGGCATTTCAACTTCCTTGCCGGCAGTCATGATCAGATCGGCAAACTCGTCTATTACCAGCACGATGAATGGCAGGTACTGGTGCCCTTTTTCGGGGTTCAGCCGCCTGCGCACAAATTTGTCGTTGTATTCTTTTATATTCCTGGCGCCGGCTTCTTTTAAAAGATCGTAGCGGTTATCCATTTCAATACAAAGCGCATTCAAAGTATGGATCACTTTCTTGGTATCTGTTATAATGGCTTCTTCTTCTCCGGGTAATTTGGCCAGGAAATGTTTTTCAATGGTGCGGTAAATGCTCAGCTCTACTTTTTTAGGATCGATTAAAACCAGTTTCAGGTGAGAAGGATGTTTTTTATACAGCAAAGACACCAGGATGGCGTTCAGGCCTACCGATTTGCCCTGCCCGGTGGCGCCCGCCATTAAAAGATGGGGCATGGTGGCCAGGTCTACGATAAAGTTTTCGTTGTCGATCTTTTTGCCGATGGCGATGGGCAGGCTGTAGGCACTGTTTTGAAATTTATCGGACGACAACAGGGTCTTCATGCTCACGACCGTCTTTTTTACATTGGGTACTTCAATGCCGATGGTGCCTTTGCCGGGAATGGGCGCAATGATGCGGATGCCCAGGGCCGCCAGGCTCAGCGCGATATCGTCTTCCAGGTTTTTGATGCGCGAAATACGCACGCCGGCCGCCGGCACAATCTCGTATAAAGTAACGGTGGGGCCTACCGTGGCGGATATCTTCTGGATGGCAATATCGTAATTCTTAAGTGTATTGATGATCTGGTTCTTGTTGGTCTCCAGTTCACCGGGGTCCTGGATGATTTTCTCGCTGCCATGTGTTTCCAGCAGGTCTAGCGAGGGATATTTATAATCCCTTAAATCAAGTGTTGGCTCGTACAAATCGGTCTCTACCAATTTTTTTCGCTCACTCTCTATTTCAAGTGCCGTATCGGGGACAGGCTCTTTTATGGCTGGTTCTTTTACTTCGAAAGAGATGTCGGGTAATTTCTTTTCCTTTTTTTCCGGTTTGGCAGGCAGCGTAGACAGCGAAGCCAAAGCATTGGTATCTGCAGACAGCGGCATGCCATTATTTATGTCGGTTGTTTCGGCATCCGGTTTTTCCGTAAGTTTTATCTCCAGTGCCGGGTCTGTATCCGGCATTTCTTTTGGCGGCATTACCAGGGCAGATCCTTTTTTAAGGGTATTGCCCTTACCGTTAACAGCGCCATTCTCAACAAATAATTTTGCCTCCGCCACGGCTTCTGCAGGTATTTCGGTGCCGATCGCTTCGGGTATTATTTTTTTCTGTGGCAGCTGGGGCACTTTAAATACCGGGTTAAAACGCCAGATGATAAAGGCCAGGCCTACGACTGACAATAGGGCTGTTGTGCCAAGGTTACCGATGGCCTGTACCAGGAACCGGCTGATGTTTTCACCAAATCCGCCACCCCAGGGAAAGGTATTGCCATTCATGATAAAGGCCAGGGTAACGCTGAAAAACACCAGGCCGTCCAATACATATTTTGTATTCCGCCAAACGGAGAATAATTTTTTACTGAATAATAAATTAATACCGGATACAAAGAAAAAGCTGCAAAGAAAAAAGGAAGCAATGCCGAACCCGTAGTAAAAAAAGAAATGCGCCACCACGGCGCCCAGGTTACCCAACAGGTTGGAAGTTTTTATGGAAGAAAAAAGCGGGCTCAGTCCCTGGTTAAAAACCACTTTCATGTCCGCTTTCCAGGTAAAAAGATAGGATGCAAAAGCCACAAAAAGAAAAAAGGCCAGCAAAATAAGCACTGCGCCCGTAATCTTGTGGGTACGTTCGTCTTTAACCAGGGTTTTTATGGGTAAGGGCTGATCTTTTTCGGCTTTAAATTTTTCCGCCTCAGCAGCCTGGCCCTTCTTTGGTTTTGCCTTATTCGCCATGGCGGCAAAGATAAGAATATAACCAACCATCCGTATAAGATGCTTGCGGGCTTTCGTAAAGAAAGTTGTAATTTTCTGGCTGATATGAAACCTGTTGCCTTGTTAAGAAAGGTCCTGGCCAGCTTTTTATTTTTTCTTACAGCGCTGCCCGCAATGGCCCGCGAAAGCCCACCGCCGGTTGACATTTCAAAAATCATTCTTACAGACACCATTAACAGCAAGTGCTGGGTCTTTACAGATAACCTTCCGACGATTGTACCAGCCCGGATCAGTCAACTGGCTTTTTTGCACAGCAGCCCCAGGAATATTTTTACAACGGTGAATCCTGCCCAGGTAGACAAAAACTGGTACCTGAATTTGTGCCTGCAGAACAGCAGCGACTCGGCCATTACCGTATATTTTTATCCCGGCCTCTATTTTAGCCGGATTGATCTTTTTATTTATAATGATGTTACCGGCCTGGCAGACCCCCTGCCAGCCGTTCTGCCGGCATTTCCGGATTCCATCGGGTACAGAACCATTACGCTGGCAGCCCACACGCAAAAAATGTACTACGCCTGCCTGCGCTTTGTAAAAACGGATATCAATAATATGGATATCCGGCTGGTGCGGGATTATTACCTGCCGGTTTTTGCCAAAAACTTTAAACTGTCTGCCACCAACAATAAAATGTATTACTATATCATCACCGGCATCCTGCTGATGATGATCTTTTATTCAATGGCCGTTTTCATCCTGAACAGAAGTGTTGAATTTATTTTTTATGCCTGTTTTGCTTTTTTTATGGGCTTGCTTTTCTTCCTGAATGCCTATTACTATAAAACTCCTTCTTATTTCACGTATACCTTTCAGAGCTACCTGGATTTTATCATCCTTTGCCTGGGCTGGTTCTCCTATTTTATCTTTCTGCGCCGCTTTCTCGACACGCCAAAAAATTTTCCTTTTCTCAATAAACTCTTCACCGCAGGCCAGATCATCATCCTGGTGAGCATGGCATTGTTTTCTTATTTCAATTTTTTCAGCAGCCAGTTCAGTATCCAGAATAATATTGAAAACATTACCAAGTACCAGTGGTTTGTAACCACGGTCATTTTTATTATTTATGCAGTGGTTCACAACAATAAGATGCTGAATTACCTGGCGGTGGGCCATTTTTTCCTGCTGGCCGGTTCTGTTATGTCGATGGGCCTGATCCTCTCTCCCAACAAATTGAATCTCCGGGTATCCATCTGGCGCGATGCGCTTTTCTGTTTCCAGGTGGGCGTTACCATAGAACTGATATTCTTCCTGATGGCGCTGGCCTTCAAAAACCGGCGCGACCTGATAGAAAGAACCCGGGAGCGTGAACGATTAAGGCTCGATAATGAAAGAAAGGAATTCGAAAAACAACTGGCGGTGGTAGAAGCCAAGCAGGAAGAGCGCAACCGCATCTCTACCGATATGCACGACGAACTGGGCTCCGGCGTAACGGCCATCCGGCTGATGAGCGAGATTGTAAAAACAAAGATGAAAGACAATACGCTGCCTGAAATCGATAAGATCTCCAACAATGCCAATGATTTGCTGAGTAAAATGAATACCATTATCTGGACCATGAGCAGCAGCAACGACCGGCTGGATAATATGATAGCCTATACCCGTTCTTATGCTTTTGAATTCCTGGAGAATACAAATATCAATTGCCATTTCGAAAGCGCCGATTATATACCCCCAACCGAAATCAGCGGCGAAAAAAGAAGGAATGTTTTCCTGTGCGTAAAAGAAACGCTGAACAATATCGCCAAGCATTCAAAGGCCTCTGATGTATGGATAAAAGTGACCATCTTACCCGGCACGCTTGAAATAGAAATACATGATAACGGCGTAGGCATTAACCTGCAGAAACTGCGCGAATTCGGGAACGGCCTTAACAATATGAAAAAAAGGATTGAGAGCATCGACGGCAATATCTCCATCGTTAACAAAGCAGGAACAACTACTACGCTTGTCATTCCGTTATAAGCAGTTTTGCGAAGAAAACAGTTCATCGTTTGAACTGCTCTACCCGCCAAAGGGCTTAACCCTTACAACTTATCACTTACTACTTCCTGATGAACGTCATCACCATTAATATCCAGCCGGCGATAAAGAAAAGTCCGCCAAAGGGCGTAAATACAGCCGTCAGCAACTGGGCTTTGCTGCTATCGGCTACTTTTAGCGCGGTCAATATATAAAGAGATCCTGAAAATAGCACAATGCCTATCTGGAAACAGTTACCGGCCCATTGCAGCAGTTTGGTGGGGTATTTTTCAAATAAGATGGCCACCGCCAGCAAGGCAAACGTATGGTAAAACTGGTAACGCACCCCGGTTTCAAAAATAGCCACTGTATCGGGCGTAGCCACCTGTTTGAGGCCATGTGCGGCAAAAGCGCCCAGCGCTACGGACAATGCGCCTATGAGCGAGGCGGTCACCAAAAACCATCTATGCATCCTGTAATGATTTTAGCAATGATTCTGTTGTTATCGTTTCTTCATGCAGCATTACATCTGCCTGTTCATAATACATTTTACGATCCTGCAGCTTTTTAATAATAAAAGACTTCAGGTCGGCATCGGGGATATCTTTTATAAGTGGGCGGCTGTGTTTTTGGCGCAGCAATCTTTCAAGCAAGATATGCACGGCCGTATTTAACCAAACCACTTTACCCTGCTGTTTCATAAAATCGATGTTATTGAAAAAACAGGGCGTTCCGCCGCCTGTTGAGATGATTACATCACCATGCTCTTCTGCCAGCGCCTGCAGCACTTCCTGCTCCCGGATGCGGAAATATTCTTCGCCCTGGTCATGAAAAATCTGCTGGATGCTTTTTTTTTCAGCACCGGTGATAACTTCATCCAGGTCAAAATAAGGCAGGCCGGTCTGCTGCGATAACATCTTACCCCAGTGCGTTTTGCCCGAACCCATAAAGCCGATAAAGAAAATCTTCATGTTGATTGGTTGATTCATTGACCGGTTGACTGGTTTGCTGGTTAACTGGTTCCTTGCCGCCAATCAAACCGATGAACTTTACTTAAACGCATTCATCCCCGTAATATCCATACCGGTTATCAGCAGGTGGATATCATGTGTGCCCTCGTAAGTAACCACGCTTTCAATGTTCATCATATGGCGCATGATGCTGTATTCGCCGGTAATACCCATCCCGCCCAACACCTGCCTGGCATCGCGGCTGATCTGCTGGGCTATTTCGCAACCATTGCGTTTGGCCATGCTCACCTGCGCCGGGGTTACCTTCTGTTCATTCATCAGCACACCCATCCGCCAGTTGAGCAGCTGTGCCTTGGTTATTTCGGTGATCATTTCGGCCAGTTTTTTCTGCTGCAACTGAAAACCGCCGATGGGTTTGTCGAACTGTACCCTTTCCTTGGCATACCGCAGAGCCGTATCGTAACAATCCATGGCGGCGCCTACCACGCCCCAGGCAATGCCATAACGGGCCTTGGTTAAACAGCTCAAAGGTCCTTTCAGGCCTTTTATATTGGGCAGGATATTTTCTTTGGGAATTTTCACATTGTCGAATACCAGTTCCCCGGTTGCGCTTGCCCGTAAGCTCCATTTTCCATGGGTGGTGGGAGTGGTGAATCCATCCATGCCCCGTTCTGCAATCACGCCCCTGATCTCGCCGGCCTCATCCTTTGCCCAAACCACGGCTACCTGCGCAAAAGGGGCATTGCTGATCCACATTTTTGCGCCGTTGAGGATATAATGATTGCCTTTATCTTTAATGGTGGTTAACATGCCACTGGGGTCGCTGCCATGGTTGGGTTCCGTGAGCCCAAAACAGCCCAGCCATTCTCCGCTGGCCAGCCGGGGCAGGTACTTTTTACGCTGTTCCTCGCTGCCATAGGCATAGATTGGGTACATGACCAGTGAGCCCTGAACCGAAGCTGTCGATCGTACGCCACTGTCGCCCCGTTCCAGTTCCTGCATCATTAGCCCATAACTGATATAATCAAGTCCGCCACCGCCGTATTCACCGGGTATGGTAGGGCCAAAACAACCCAGTTCTCCCAATTGCCGTACTATCTGTTGCGGAAATTCGGCCCGTTGGGCATATTCTTCTATGATGGGAGTGATTTCCTTTTTTACGTAGCTGCGAACGCTTTCCCGGACCATTTTCTGCTCTTCCGTGAGCAGTTCATCCAATTGAAAATAATCCGGGCTCTGAAATAAGTCTTTTTGCATCTGAGACAAGTTTACAACTGTTATACAAGCGCAAATACAGGCGAATGTACCACGATTGACGAGGATTGACCAAGATTAACCAGGATTTATAGGATTTTGGACAGAAAGCAGGGGCTATCCGCCTAAATTCCGTAAATCCTAATTCGCTGATGCAACATGTTAATTATTATTGCGACCTTATACAAACAGCCACAAAACAAGCATTTGGAACTGACCGCCAACATAGCCTACGATGAATTAGTAGAACGCTGTAAACAGGGTGACAGCCTGGGTTACACACAGTTGTACGAAAAATATGCCAAGGCGATGTTTAATACCAGCCTGCGTATTGTAAACAATGTGGGAGATGCGGAAGATGTATTGCAGGAGGCTTTTGTGGACGCTTTCAGGCACCTCAGGGATTTCAGGTATAATAGTACGTTTGGTGCCTGGCTGAAAAGAATCGTCATTAATAAATCCATCAGCCTGCTGCGTAAAAAAAAGCTGAAGCTGGTAGATATAGAGACCACCCAGGCAACCGGCCAGGGCGATGATGAACAGGTAGACGAGGCTGCTTTCGAATATAAGGTAGAGGAAGTAAGAAAGGCCATACAACGGCTGCCCGATGGCTACCGGGCGGTAGTGAGCCTTTACCTGCTGGAAGAAATACCACAGGAGGAAATCGGTAAAATGCTGGGCATCTCGCACAATACGGTGCGCACCCAGTACCACCGCGCAAAACAAAAACTATTGGGCATCCTAAAAGAAGGAGGATTATCATGAGCAACCGTTTAGACGATTTTGTAAAAAACAACCGCGATGACTTTGACAAGTTTGAACCCGGGCCTGTTGTATGGCATAATATTCAGCAGGAATTAAAAAAGCCCGCTGCAAAACAGGGCATCCTGATCAGCATGAAAGTACTGCGCTGGAGCGCGGCGGCTGCCATACTGATAGTGCTGGGTGCGGCTGCCTGGTATTTTATGGCTGCCAGAAAAGAGGCCCTTCCCGGCCTGGTCCATATCCAGCCAATCAAAACAATGAACCCCGTTGTTGTTGTGCCAGGCAATCCTTCCATCGATACACAGGCATTGCAGCAGCCGTTGGTTGTTGTTACACCCGGAGATCAGCAACTGGCAGACAACGATAAGGAATACAACGAGGAATTATACCATTATACCAAACTGGTTGAACTGAAACAAAACGAAATCAAAAAAATTAAAAAAGATGAACCACTGCTGTACCAGCAATTCGCCGGCGACTTTAACAAGCTGGACAGTATTTTTCATACCCTGAAGAAGCAGCTTCCCGTGAATCCTAACCATGAACAGATTTTAGAAGCGATGATTCAGAACCTGCAGTACCAGGAAGCGCTCCTGGGCCAGCAATTAAACATTATTAAAAAAATCAACAACACAAAAAAACAAGAATATGAAAAAGCCCTTAGAACTACGTAAATACATGCTGGCTTCGGCCTTGTTACTGGTGGGTAGTATTTCACTGCTGGCAGCAGATGAACCAGGCGTGGAAAAGAAAAAAACCTATTCCAAATCTTACGCGCTCGATGCCAACGATAAAGTAAATATCAATAACCAGTTTGGAGAAGTAAAAATAGTGACCTGGAATAAAAATGAAGTGAAAGTAGACGTTTCCATTACTGCGAAAGCCAGTACCGACGAACGGGCACAAGCCATCCTGGACAATATCAGTATCGCAGACAACAAGAATGGCGACGAGGTTTCTTTTAAAACAACCATTGGTAAACAGCAATGGAACAATAAAGAACACCAGGGTAAAAAGAATGAGAACCAGGGCATGGAAATAAACTATGAAGTAAGTATGCCGGCAAACGGCGCGCTGGTACTGGACAACCAGTTCGGGAAATCTTTTGTGCCCGATATGAGCGGCCCGTTGGAGATTACCCAGAAATTCGGTGACCTGGTAGCCGGTAACCTGGCGAACGTAAAAGAACTGCATGTTGAGTTTGGGAGTGCCGTAGTAGAAAGCATCAGCAATTGCAAGGTCACCATTAAATTTTCAAAGGCGGAGATCAAAAAAATGAGCGGCGTTATCAAAGGCGTATTTGAATATTGCGACAATGTAAAGCTGAGCCTGAACAACAGTGTATCGGATTTTAACCTGAACAACCAGTTCTCTACCATTCAGGTGGCGGTGGCGGAAGGGTTCAACGGCGAATTCGATATCCATGCCAATTTTGGAGAGTTTCACAATGGTACATCCATTGCCATAAAAGAGCAAAAGGAAGATGATGACCATGGGCCCCGCTTTGATAAAGATTTTTCCGGCAAAAGCGGCAGCGGTGCCTGCAAGGTAAAAATCAAATCCAGCTTCGGAACAGTAAAATTTATCTGAGTTCCCTTTATTTCGCGCGGCATTCTTCGCAAAGAAAAAAAGCCTTATCCAATTCATCAAGAAGCAAAGAAAGCCTTTGCTTCTTTTTTTTTACCGTCTTTGCGCGAAATGCGCGAAATTACACGCTATGATAAAGATTTACCTGTTTGCGATATTGTCTTTTACGGTTCTCTCCACCATGGCCCAGGATGCCAGGAAGCCGGCGCCCGTTGCAGTCAAACCAAAAAAAGTGCAGAAGGACAATATCCGCCAGTATTTCTTTGTACTGCTTACCAAAGGAGAAAACCGCGATCGCGATTCGGCTGCGGCTGCCGCCCTGCAGGCTGCCCATATGGCCAATATCAATAAGTTGTATTATGAAGGCAAACTAAAAGTGGCCGGTCCTTTTGGAGACGAAGGCAACTGGCGCGGCCTTTTTATTTTTGATTGCGCCAGCAGGGAAGAAACCGAGGCCTTGCTAAAAACAGACCCCGCCATTGCAGCCGGCAGCCTGGTATATGAAATACATCCCTGGTTTACCGCCGCCATCGGAAGCTTTAAGCCTGGTATACCGGCTAAAAAATAGTTCTACAGCCCCCTTTCCGCAGTAAAACAATCCGCCAACGCTGAGAAAATATATTTCCCTTAAACCTTATGGGTCAGACATTGCGTATATTAGGATAAGGTTTACGCAAATACAGTTGTCGGTACAAGGCAGTTGAGGAATGGTATTTCGTTTATTACCTGGTTTTCCCTTTGAAAAACTGACGGAATAAGACAAACCTTATCAATGAACAAACAACTGTTTTTTTCCCTGTTACTTATCCCCTTTTTCATTTTTACCGGTTGCAGAAAGAACAATGAAGCCCCGGGGCATCCATCGTTTCCGACTCTTTCGGCCACCTCCTCTGTGCTGGTCATCGACAGCACCGCACACCCGCCATTCAATCTAACAGAATACCTTGAAATTTATACCGGCGATGCCCCGCTGACCAAAGCAATTGCAACACAGGCAGCGGGATGGCGGCCCTGCGGCAATCTTTTAACGCCCGATACCTTGTCGAAAACCCCCGATCGATGGTTCAGGTTTACCACGCAAAATAAAACAGCAGACACGATAAGAAGGCTGGTCTGGTTCAGCAACTGTGATTATGTGGAAATGGATACCGGTGCCGCAAAACCGGAGCAGGGCGGCAACCTAGTGGCACTCCGCGACTGGAGCTATCCCCCGAGTAATTACTGCCTGCAATTGGCCTTGCTGCCAACTGAAAAAAGAACTTTCTTCCTGCGCTGTAACCAGGGCAATACCACCCGGATTGGCACGGTGCAGTTTATGCTAAAAACCATAGAGGCAGAGAAAAATTTTGAACTTTTTGAGATCCGCAGCAGAACAGCAGACACCGCTTTTTTATTTTTTTACCTTGGATTTCTTTTTTTCTGTCTTATCTACTTCCTTGCACATTTTTTTTACAGGGGTAATGAAAAGATGCTCATTGTGTACTCGCTGTATATATTATTCACGCTTCTTTATAGCTTCCGCGACCTTGACAAGCATTATTTTCTTCAAACCACTTTTCCTGCTTTTAACGGCATCAATATCTGGGGCGAGGCTATGTTTTCGTACCTCTGCTATATTTTTTATTCCCTCTTTGTTATTTACCTGCTCGATTTAAAAAGACAACAGGCATCGCTCTTTCGGTTTATTATAGTAGTAGTTGGCATAATTGCGGCACTGCTAATCTGCGATATCGTACTCAGGATTTCCGGTCATCACCAGCTGGCACTGGCCATTTTTCTAAAAGCCAGGAACCTGCTTTTCCCGGTTACCATTGTATACTTTCTATTTACCCTTCCATTTTTCAGTGGCCACTACTATAAATATTTTTTATACGGCACCCTGTTCGTAGGCCTGGGCAACGGAGTAAACCTGCTGGTGCATCAAATCAGGGACAACCCCCATCTTTTTTTTCACGAAACCATTTCGTCGAGGTATGGTTTTTGGGGTAATCCGGTCAATTATGCAAGGCTGGGTGTTATCATTGAAGTACTGTTTTTTTCGCTGGGTTTTGAAAAGAAAATGCGCATGGCTTTTGTACAGGCTGTTTTGCAACAGGATACTGCCATTGAGACCCGGTTTTATACGCATGAAGTAAAATCGGGGCTGTATACCCTGGGCGGGAAACTGGATAAGGCTTCTTCCGCCGCCCGCTTCCTGGATATATACAGAAATTACCTGTTAAAAGCATTGGCCGTCATGAAAAGTGATAAAGCCATTGCACTGTCAAAAGAAATTGACATGGCCAGGGCTTATTTTATATTAAGACAGGAAGAAGACGACCGGTTTGCATTCAATTTTATCAACCAGGCCTATGTGCCCACTGCCGAGATACTGATACCGGCCGGCCTACTAATACCGTTTATACAGAATTTCTTTGATCATGCTGTTACCGGTAACAGCGACCGGTTCCTGTTTTCGCTTTTGCTGTATACGGACAAGAAAAAAATAATGCTGCTTATAACCGACAACGGGAAAGGTTTTGACAAAGCCGGCGCTTACAATAAATCCGGGTCGCATGGATTGGACATTGCCAGTAAAAAGATCCATCTTTATAATACGCTGTCCGGTTCAAAAATAGATTTTACAGTTGGCAATGACCCCTCTTCAGGCGGCGCCTGCATAAAAATTATAAACCTGCCAAAAAAAGGAAACCATGATAAGGGTCATTTTAGTTGACGACCGGAAATCGCATTTAGCACGCCTGCGGAATGAATTGGCCAGGTTCAGCGGTGATATTGAAATCATTGGCGAATACATTCACCAGGACGAAGCGGTTGCCCGGATCATACAGCAGCAGCCGGATGCACTTTTTCTTGATGTTGAAATGCCCGGGCAGAACGGCTTTCAGCTGGCTGCGGCTGTCAGGCCCATTTGCAACACTGTTATCTACCTTACCAGCTATGAGAAATACGGAACAGACTCTTACCGCCACCAGGCCCTGTATTATATTGTTAAAGACCGGATAGCAGAGTTTTTACCGGAAGCCGTGGCAAGGCTAAAAGTGCGCATAATGGCTGCTGCAACAACTACACTGCTTACCGGGCCGGTACCCAATCAGCCAGCGTACCGCCTGCAGCGAATATCCATTGGCGATAGTCGTAAAGCATTTTTTACATTCAGCCAGGCTGAAAAAGAAGTACAAAAAGAGGTGCTGCTGACGGTTGAAAGCTATCGCACGCTGTCGAATTTTGCCTGTTATAAATTGCTGGAGACGGTCTCGCATACCCCTGATGAGTTTTTAGTCAACTATAAAAGGGATGAAAAAACATTTTCGAACCTGAGCCAGGAAAAAGCGAATTTCCTTAAAAACGTTAACGAGCAGGTCAAAGGCATGCCAACTTTATTGCCGGATGTTTTTTTTATGCCTATCGAAAAAGGATATTATACACTTACCGTATATCCGCGGGCGATTACCTTTAACTGCGGCCCGCAGGGTTTAAAGCTTTGGGCGGAGTCTTACCTGAAACAGGTTATCCGCTTAAGAAGCCTTGCCATTACCTATAAAATTGACGGAAATGAGATCCGGATCAGCCGGAAACAGGGCGTGTGATTATAATAACTTATTATACCATTTTTTCTTCCCCGCATTGGCTTTCGTTAAATTGCTATTAACAAATCCGGCGGCTACAAGAATGATCCCTGGCCTTACCGGCATTCACCGTATCCCTGTATGCCCGTGCATTCCGATTGAATAACCCGGTCATCAACAACAATAGCCACTTACCAATACCTGGCAATTTTTGCCGGGGAATACCTTTCGTTTCATATTCATTAACCATTATTATACCTATCCAAATGAGAAAAAAATGGAAGCCGCTTGGCTACCTCCTTATCATTACCACCACTCTCACTGTTACGGCCTGTACCAAAGAAGGCCCGGCTGGCACAATAGGCCCAGCCGGACCGGCGGGTCCGGCCGGGCAAAACGGCACCAATGGTACCAATGGCACCAATGGCAATGCCAGCCTGGCTACCATGATCTTTCCGCAGAACGTATCCTTGCCATTTACTGCCGTTAACCTTAGCAATTCATTTTCAGCCATTACCAAGCAGGCATTGGATAGCGGCGTTGTAATTGGGTATGTAACCCAGGACGCCGGCGGTACCTGGTTTCCGCTTCCCTATTCAAAAAAAATTGGCCCCAGCCAGCAAATAGATTTCAGGCCTGCTGTAAGCCTGGGCCTTTACCAGGTGGATATCCGGCGGAACGACGATATACAGGTACAACAATCGCAGTTTGGCAGTGGCAGTATTCAGATCAAAGTAGTAGTGATGACGAAATAAAGACGACATAAAAAGATGCTGCTGCAATACCAGACAAGCAATACATCAGCCGACTAAATTACTAAACATGACAGGCAGAATTGCATGTGTTATTTGTTGCTTTTTTTCCTTACTGGCAAATGCACAAAAGGCCATCAACGTTACCGGAAAAACGCTCAGGACCGATAGCATCACCTATGCCTATTCCGTAGGAGAAATTACTGCCTTTCAGCTTAACGGCAGCTGCCTGTATACACCCGGTGTTATACAGCCAACAAAAATTTCAGTGACACCGCCGGATCAAAAACTTTTCGACAATTACCATGAAGCGCTGCTGTACCCCAACCCTACCCGCGCATTCATCATCATTGAGCCTGATGATCCCGGCATCGCCACTTACCAGATTGCCTCCTACGACGGAAAAATTGTCCGCACCGGCAAGTTCTTGTATGCGCCGATTAATATCAGCGGCCTGCAGCCCGGGCTTTACCTGATTAGTATTTTTTCGGCCGATTATAAAAGAAAACAAACGTTCAAAATAATAAAGTTATGAGAATCCCCTGCCTGTGCTTATTCCTCTTCCTGGCTTGCTTCAAAAGCAATGCGCAAATACCCGCCTTTATTAATTACCAGGCGGTAGCCAGGTATACCAACTCAAATATTCCGCTTCCGCACCGGCCTGTTTCAGTCAATTTCAGGATACGACAAGGCGGTGTACTGGGGCGCATTGTGTTTGAAGAAACACAGGTTGATACGACAGACGATTGCGGCTTATTCAATATGAAAATCGGGAGTATACAGGCTGCAGCTTTCAAACAAATCGACTGGTCGACCGGGAGTAAATTCCTGGAAGTAAATGTGAACGGAGCTGTTACGGGCATTTCGGAATTGTCGAATACCCCTTACGCTTTTTATGCCGATTATTCCAAGAGTTCGCTCGACTGGAAAAACATCGGTGATACCGTTCTTTATTCAGCGGGAAAAAGAATCGGCATCGGCACAACGAATCCCACAACGGCGTTGCAAGTAAACGGGATTTTACGGGTTGCAGGCGATGCTACCAGCAGTGTAAAGATGGATATCGCTGCCCATGCACCGGATGATAATAACTGGATAACCAGTAGCGATGAATCAGGCAACCTGCTATGGATCTTAAATATGGCAGACCGGAACCTGGGAAACAGGTTTGGCTTGTTCAGCCAGAAAGCCAGGGCCTATGTTTTTAATGCTACTACCGATGGAAACATCGGCATTAAGACAGATGCATCTGCGTCTTATGCATTGTCTGTAAACGGAGAAATGAATGTAAATGGCGGCGGCTCGGTGAATTGCCTCACCATTAAAGGAGGATGCGACTGGTATGAAGAAGCAAAGGCAGTGGAAACAATAGAACCCGGCCAGGTGGTAACCATCGACGCAGGCGGATCAATGAATACGGTAAAGCGCAGCACGGTTGCTTATGACAGGCTGGTGACAGGTGTGGTCAGTGGCGCAGGCGGCATCAACCCAGGTATCGGCCTGCAGCAGGCTGGTATGCTGGAAGGCAATACCAAAATTGCCATGGGCGGTAAGGTAAAAGTATATGTAACCGGCCGTGTAGCGCCGGGCGATCTGCTTACTTCTTCTGCCAGGCCTGGTTATGCCATGGCAGTAAAGAACAGGAGAAAGGCCTTCGGCGCAGTGCTGGGCAAAGCACTTAGCCTGCCGGATAAAGACGGTTTGGTTTTAATGCAGGTGATGATGCAGTAAATGAAATCTGCTCGTGTGGTTTACATATAAAAGTATTTCAACAATTTAATGCGATTGTCATGAAACTAAAAAACCGTAAGTCACTATTGAGTATAGTAACCATCCTGCTGTTGAATAATCTGCCTCCTGTTACGGCTTTCGCCCAACAACGTGTAAGAACGGCCTATGAAAGCTATTATCTTCGATCCAGAAACTTCCCAAGTTTTGATAATCTATGGACACTGAACGGTCTTTCCGACGGGGAAGGGCAAGGTGTTGCGCATGATGATAACAATTGGTTTTTTACCTGGGCCTATAACAATGTGGGATACCTTATTAAGATACCGGTAGAGGTGCAGATAGACAACGACGTGCTTAGCAATCCCAAAGTAAGTAGCATTAATATGACTCAATTTCGGGATCTTACAGGGTATTGGCATTGGGGAGATCCGGACCGCTACAATTTTAACGGAACAGACTATATCGTTGTACCTATTACCGGTGATGGGCCCCCGATTATTGCCATATTTCGCGCAAAGAATCTAAGCATTGTTGCCTATGGAAAATTAAAACAGGTATCTACCGGCTGGTGCGCAGTCAACCCAAAAACAGGCGAGCTTTTTACATCAGAAGATTTTGACTATGCCAGCGGTTCTAATTCCTGCAATACTAAAAAAGATTGTGACGATCAAAGTTATCATTGTCTGTATGCCCGAACCCTACTACGTTATAGTATTCCCTGGAATACATTTCCTGCATCCGGTTATATCGGTCAAATTGCGATAACACCCACTACGGCACCTCCCATAGATTTGCTGGCAGCAAATGGCAGGCTGATTGAATTATACAATATGCAGGGTGGCGAGTTCAGCCCCAGCGGTGAGCTGCTTTACATTTGCTCTGGCAGCGGATGCTGCGAGTCAAATGGCCCGGGCCAGGAATACGAATTTGACGGCATCAACGCCTTCGATACGCAGACCTGGAGAACATCCGCACGCTCTTCCAACCACAGCGGCCGTTTTCCGCTTACAACGCCTCCAAAATATTTTGATTTTTATTATCCCTTAGGCTGCGACGGAGCCGGCTCCTGGTCGCCAGAAGGGTTTACCATATGGAGCCTGGGCGGTAGAGCACCTGGTATAAATGGTCAGCTTCATGTATTGTTATATAAATACCGCGCAACGGGAGACAACCGGCAGGTGTTTGAACATTTCACAAACGGTATCTATGTAGACCCCGTAAACGGATTGGATCAACCGATCGCCACTAATCCCGGCGATGACGATGAAGTACCCGGTGGTCCATTAGCACCTTTCAAAACATTTAAATTTGCCTATAATGGTTATCCGGCCTGGGATGGATCCGTAATAGTGCTGGAAGGGGGACGCTAT
Organism: uncultured Flavihumibacter sp.; assembly: GCA_964245425.1. Taxonomy (GTDB): domain Bacteria; phylum Bacteroidota; class Bacteroidia; order Chitinophagales; family Chitinophagaceae; genus JACMLD01. The sequence continues at coordinate 18,186 of CAXTMV010000063.1, forward strand.
TCCGCAACCGGAAAATATACTACCCGAATCCGGATCACAAGCGAACGCGCTCCGGCCATGCTTCGGTAAGAAGTATACGGCTATGCTGTCTCATTATATTGTTATATATCCCTCCATCTCCGCCTGGTAGGCTTCCGCCGCTAATTTTGCCGCGTCCGCAAAATCTTCTTTTACAGAAGCGTAAATAATCGAACGACTAACGTTTACCAATATCCCAATATCTTTGTTCATTGCCTTTTCGGAAATTTCTTTCAGGCTGCCCCCCTGCGCACCTACCCCCGGCACCAGCAGAAAATGCTCAGGCACCAGCTGCCGGATACGCGTAAATGCATCCGCCTGCGTGGCCCCTACCACAAACATCAGGTTATCAGTCCGGCCCCAGGCACTGACTGTACGCAATACTTTTTCGTATAAATTTTCCCCGGACTGATGGCCCTTCACCACCATTTCCTGCAACTCAAAATCTGCAGCCCCCTTATTGGAGGTAAGTCCCAATACAATGGCCCATTTGTTTTGATAGGAAAGAAAAGGCTGCACACTGTCTGCGCCCATATAAGGGGCCACAGTTACGGAATCAAAAGGCATCGTTTCAAAAAAAGCCCTTGCATACTGGTCCGATGTATTGCCAATATCGCCCCGCTTGGCATCTGCAATGGTAAAATGATCGGGGCCGACATAGTCGACCGTTCTTTCTAGGTCTTCCCAGCCCCTTACCCCGCGGGCTTCATAGAATGCCGTATTGATCTTATAGCTTACACAACAGTGCCGGGTAGCATCAATAATGGCTTTGTTAAAAGACAGCACGGGTGCCGGCAGGCTCAAAAGATGTGGGGGTATCTTAGTAATATCGGTATCCAACCCCACACAGAGATAGGATTTCTTATGGCGGATTTGTTCAACCAGTTGTTGCCTCGTCATGCCCCGAAGGTAGTTTTTTGGCGGCTGATGTACAACAGGTCTAACGTATAACAGCCCGCGTATACGGTTTTCCGGCATCGCGCCATACACCAATCCTGCGCACCCGGTTACCCGGTTTCCGGCTTATGAATACCCGGTTTGCAGTATTGGATTTTTTTATCCCGCTGCTGATTTTGCCCTACTTTGCAGTAAATTAGCAGGCAGCCCTTTAACTATCCCTGGTTATGAAAAATATATTCTTATTGTTATTCGCCGCGGCGATGCTATGCAGCAGTTGTGCATCGCTCACTAAATCGCAGGTGGAAGCAGTCAAACAGTTCGCTCATACCAGCAAAGATTTCTCTGCTTATCCCAGCAAGATCCAGGAAGCCGTTGCCAGGGTACGCGTAGAACGCGGCCTCTATGCAGCTTATTTGCTGGATAATACCGAACTGCATACAGCTGAGCTGGACAGTATCTTTTCGCAAAAAAAACAAGACCTGCACAAAGCGGCTGCCATCGATATTACTTTCAAGATCATTGACGAATATGCCAAATCCCTGCTGTTGCTGGCTTCAGATAAATATGCCACCGACCTGGGCACCCAGGCGGGCAGCCTGGGCACCAACCTGGATTCACTTATAAATACTTACAACGCCCTGCCCAAAATAACGAAAGTACCAGGTGGCATCGGCGGCCTGGTCGGCAACCTCATTATGGCGGGGGGAAAGCAATGGGTGCGGTCAAAACAGGCTACTGAAATAAAACGATATGTTACACAGGCAGATACGCTGGTAAACGTGATGACCGGCAACCTGCTGACCTTCCTGAATGCGGGCAGCCTGGCGGATATCATTGATCACGAAGAAACCGAGATCCAGAATAATTATAAAGCCTACCTGGATAAACTGCATGCACAGGATAAACATCCCGGTCTTGAAGACGGGCGGGCCTTCATCAACCTGCTGGGCCAGATGGACGATATTAAAATATTACGGCAGCAAACCATCCTGGCTACTGGTAAATTGCAGAAAGCACACCACAAATTATTTGAAGATCTGCAGGAGAAAAAAGACATCAAGGCAATCGTTGCCGAACTGCAGGCTTTTTATGACGATGTAAGTGCCGTTCGGGCAACCATCCAGGCCATCGAGAAATCGCAGGCCAAAGCAACCGCCGTTCAGCCACTTTAACCATCACGGATACCATTAAATAAAACATTTTATTATGGACACCACCAAAATCAAAACACTTCAGCAGGTCAGCGCAGCCCTTGTGATTGTTGAAAGCGCCATGACAAAAAAAAACCTGTCGGACGATGAAAGCAATTCCCTGCAAACTGCTTTTGTAGGCCTCCGGAACATTGAAAGAACGATCATCAACATGGTCACGGATGAGCTGATCGGATCTTTGAAAACGGATTCCGCTGCCTTGGAAGCACTCACGGATAAAATTACGCAGTCGTCGAAAAAACTGGCTGCTGTAGCAGTCGCCATCGGCAAAGCCACCCAGGTGGTGGATGCGTTTATCAGCATTGTGGTAACAGCTGTTGGCGCAGGATTGGTATAATAAATCATGAATCAGACTTGGAACAGGTTCTTATAAAAATAGTATATGGAAAAAAAAGTTGTCGAGAGCAGTATATCCATTTATGCATCCATCGATCTGGTATGGGATGTACTGACCAATCCTGAACAGACAAAAAAATACATGTTTGGCTGCGAAACCGTTTCCGACTGGAAACCCGGGAGTGCCCTGCTCTGGCGGGCAACATACGAGGGTACAGACATGGTTTTTGTAAAAGGCATTATTATAGCCATACAACCGCCCACCCTGCTTACCTACACCGTTATTGATCCGAATGCTGATATGCCGGATATCCCGGACAATTACCTCAATGTTACTTACCAGCTGTCTGAACAGGATGGCACTACCACGCTGACCGTTAGCCAGGACGGCTTTGAAAAAGCCGCCAACGGTGAAAAACGATACCTGGACACGTATAACAACGGGGAAGGCTGGAACCCAATACTGGTACAGATAAAGAAAATAGCAGAAGGCGGGGATTAGTTGATGGGTAATAAAATTTCTGTCATCTCAACATGCAAAAATTCAAAAATGTTACACTATGAATAAAGAAGACCTGGTTGTAAAAATGATCGTAGCCGCCTGGCAAACACAGAATGCAAGGGTTGACAAAATACTGGATAAACTTTCCGATGAGCAATTGAAGGGTGATACAGCCCCCGGTCGCAACAGCGGTGTTTACCTGATCGGGCACCTGGCCGCCGTAAATGACGGTATGCTGCCCCTGCTGGGTTTTGGCGCCAAATTACACCCCGAACTGGAAGCCATTTTTCTGACCAGCCCCGATAGAGCAGGACTTGAACAGCCATCCCTGGATACGTTGAAAGCTAATTGGAAAGAAATTAATGCGGTACTTACCCGGCACATCGATGAAACAACGCCCGAAGCCTGGTTAACCCGCCACAACGCCGTTTCGGAAGAAGATTTTGCCAAGGAACCGCACCGTAATAAGTTGAACATATTGATCAACCGAACCAATCACCAGGCTTATCATATCGGGCAACTGATTTATTTGAAATAGTTTTGGCCGGATCACTCTTTTGGGATGACTCCATGCTAACCGGTGGCGGGCTTTCTTTTGTACAAGACGATACTAAAATTCAAAACTCATATTCGTTTCGGGATAATTAACGCGGGTGCTTTTTTTATTGCTGCCTACCTGCGCATGCACAATACCGATCTGTGCATCGTACAGCTCGTATAAAAGATTATTGCTAATGTCTATTTTGTGTACGCTGCTGATATTGGCAACCTGGTAATAACTCCAGAGCGAAGCGCCTTCTACTTCATACCCGATGAATTCCAGGTTCACCAGTTTGCCATCTACTTTTATGACCAGGTGTTTTTTCACATAATCACTGATCTGCTGCTGCGCTTTTTTAAGGTCTTTGGGGTTGGTCAGCTCAACGGGCGTATTCAGTTGTTTCTGCAGTGTTTTCTCCGTGTCTTCTAAAAAGAGTTTGCAGGAAATCTCCAGCATATTGGTCTTTGCATTGTGGTTGATTTCCGTAACACTAACATAAAAAGGGTGAAAAAAGGAGAATACGCCTATTAATAACCACTTATAAAGGGATGCAGCCATTGCTAAATAAAATTTTTCTGCTACAAATCTCTTGATTATTTTCC
>CAXTMV010000064.1:0-838 GCA_964245425.1 uncultured Flavihumibacter sp.
AAAATATTGCTCCGCAGGATAATTCTTTTTTTAATGATACTGAACTAGTTGCACGCTATGCAATTGTTTTGATTTTTTACCGTTATTTTGCGTGCCCGATTGTTCAAAAATAATTTAATATGAATTTTAAGAAATTTAAAGTACCCTACACACCGGAAGACCGCTACTCAAAAAAAATCGCCTATTTCTCCATGGAATTTGCTGTGCACCAGCCGCTGAAGATCTACAGCGGGGGGCTCGGGTTTCTATCGGGTAGCCATATGCGCAGTGCTTACGAGCTGAAACAGAACCTGGTAGGTATCGGCATCCTGTGGAAATACGGATATTATGACCAGGCCCGTAACCAGGACCAGACCCTGCAGGTTACCTGGATGGAAAAAAACAGCAACTTCCTGGAAGACACCGGTATTAAATTCCAGGTAAATATTCACGAACACGCGGTTTGGGTAAAAGTATTTTACCTGAACCCCGAAACATTTAAAAGCGCGCCCATATTTTTATTGAGCACGGATTTGCCCGAAAACGATTATGTGTCGCAAACCATCACCCACCGCTTATATGATGCCAACGTAGCTACCAAGGTTGCCCAGTTTATTTTATTGGGTGTAGGGGGTGCCAAACTAATGGATGAGATTGGGTTTAACCCGGATCTGTATCACCTGAACGAAGCACATGCCATCAGTGCCTCCTTTTACCTATACCAGAAATTTAATAAGAATATAAGCGAAGTAAAAAAACGCCTGGTATTTACCACGCATACCCCGGAAGAAGCAGGCAATGAGAAGCACGATATCTACTTATGTCATAAAATGAGTTATTTCTGCGGCCTGAGCCTGGA
>CAXTMV010000064.1:848-17804 GCA_964245425.1 uncultured Flavihumibacter sp.
GCTGGTTGCCTTGCGGTTTGCAAAACTGGCTAATGGCGTATCTGCCCTGCACGGCCATGTGTCAAGGGCATTGTGGAGCAAATACGAAGGCATTTGCCCCATCATTTCCATTACCAATGCACAGAATTACCGGTATTGGGCAGACAAGCAGTTGTATGATAAAATGGAGAAAGGCGATGATTTCTGGTTCGACGACCGGAAAAAGCACCTGAAAAAAAGAGCGTTTGAAATAGTGGCCGACCAGACCGGTAAAATATTCGACCCCAATGTATTTACCATGGTGTGGGCAAGGCGCTTTGCAGGATACAAACGCGCCGAACTGATTACCCGCGACATTGAACGCTTCAACCGCCTGACCAGTAATGCAAAATATCCCGTGCAGATCATCTGGGGCGGCAAGCCTTATCCAATGGATTACCCCGCCATCAACGATTTTAATCACCTGGTGCACCTTAGCAAGGGATATAAAAATGTGGCTGTGGTAATTGGCTATGAACTGGCGCTTTCCAAAAGAATGAAACAGGCGGCCGATTGCTGGTTAAACAATCCACGGGTGCCCCGCGAAGCATCCGGCACCAGCGGCATGACAGCCGCCATGAACGGTGCCGTCAATTTTTCTACCGACGATGGATGGATACCAGAATTCGTAAACCATGGCAACAACGGCTTTGTGGTGCCCAAGGCAGACTATGCCAATATGCATGTTCAGCAACAGGATGAGTATGATCTCAACAAACTGTACGACATACTGGAAAAAGAGATCCTGCCCCTGTACTACGACAACTACGAAACCTGGCGCCAGGTTATTAAAAACGGGATGCGCGATGTTCGTTTCCAGTTTGAAAGCAACCGCATGGCCAATGAATATTATGAGTTATTGTATAAATAAATAAGAGAAAAAGCGCTTTTCTTCATCCCTCCCGTTAACCCGGGAGGGATTTTTTTTAACAGCGCTAACAGGGCTACGAGAACAAAGAGACAAGGAGGTTTGTAGCAACGCTTTTTCTCTGCTGGCGCTGTGCGATATCATTTTCTGCGTGCTGCACGTTCTTTTCCCTTTGTTCTCTCAGCTCTTTTCTTGTAGCCGGTTAAGTAATTTCTCTTTTCGAAGCATCGATCCCTACCATCACTCACTTAAAAAGATGCTTTTATGAAAAAAACATGCTGCTGGTACAAGCCTGCCTGCTGGCGGGCGATGAGCTACCTGAAAGCACAGCAGCTGCCAACAATACCGAGCTGGACGTTCTTACCTGGAAATTGCAACTGGAGCCCGGCGAAACAAAGAAAGTAAGGATCAGCTACAGCGTCAAATATCCAAAAGACAAATACGTAAACCTTTAACCGTTCAGATGGTTCGGCGTTCGCTTGCCCGCGGGTTGATTCGGCAAACGAGCGCCGGACTTTCGAACTGTTTTAATTCGAACTTCCTACCATTTGAAATGGCTTTATTCTTTCGGGGTGTTCCGTTTTGGGCGCAGCAGGTGTTTCAGTCGGCTAAAGGTTTCAGGCTTGATATTGAGGTAAGATGCCAGGTATTTTTGTGGCATCCGTTGCAGCATATCAGGATGGTTGCGCATATAATTCAGAAATCGTTCGCGGGTGGTGGTGTTGAGGTATTTAAAATCGCGCTGATCTTTTTTTATGAACATCTCCGTGAGGATCAAACGACCCAGCTTTTCGGTCTTTGGAAATGCCTGGTAGATCATCTGAATATTGGCATAACTCATAGACAGAAAAGTAACCGGTTCTATTGCCTCGATGATACAGTCGGAAGGCTGTTGCAGGTTAAAAGAAATTTCGGAATGGATCATATGCCCTTCCGTTGACAATTGGATCGTGATTTCCTTCTTTTTAACCAGCATGTATTTTCTTGCCAGGCCTTTCATGATAATATTAAAATACTTATCGGTCTCCCCTACTTTCAGCACTTTTGTTTTCTTCCCGAATTTCCTGATTTCGAAATAAGGTGCTATCAGGTCAAATTCTGCCGGGCTCATATCTATGAAGCGCCTGAAATAAGTATAGACGGTCTCCAGATAGTGTTTGTATAATACCTGCTCGTTCATTGATAACATAAGCTTTTACATTAACGCCGCAGCAGGTGTTTATACCTGCTGAATGTTTCGGGTTTCATATTGAGATAAGAAGCCAGGTATTTTTGTTGCACGCGTTGCACAAATTCGCTGTTCTCCTTCATGAACCTGACAAACCTTTCACGTGGCTCCTGGCGCAGCCGGTCATATTCCCAGGTTTCTTTTTGCAGCAGCCAGTCCAGAATGATGAGCCTGCCCACTCTTTCCATGTTATAACCCACGCTGTACACTTTCTCCAGGTTTTCGTAACTGATGCCCAGTAAAATACAGGGCTCCAATGTTTCCACGACGTATTCGGAAGGTTGCTGGGAAAGGAAAGAAACAGATGAACAAATGAGATCATCTTCTTTGGCAAGCTGGGTAATTACTTCTTCTTTGTTCTTATAGAAGAATTTCCTAATCAATCCCTTTTGGATAATATAGAGGTATTTCTCCACTTCGCCTTTATTCGTAAGAATATGCTTTTTATCGCAATTAAAAGTTTCAAGCAACATCGTTATCTGCTCAAACTCCTGCTGCGTTATCTGTGTATATTGTGTAAGATACTTATAGAGGTTTTGCATAGTATATGTCTGGTCTGCAAATAAGTTTCAGACGAATGCTGTCTAAAGTTAAAATAAATTAGCGTGACAGCAACAACAGCATTTAAATAATGCCCTATTTAAATGCCCTTTTAACCGCAGTCTTTAGTGAAAGTACGCAGGTTGACCGGCCCGGCCGGCTGATGGCTGCGGCTATCGCAAGCACCCGCCCCGGAAAAGGCGCACCAGACCAGGGGCCGGCAACCAAAGGCTTCCGCCCGCCAGCAACTTAAGTAGTTCCGGCAGCGGCCGCCCTGCCTTTTTTGCTGCATGGAAAATCCATCAAATTATGTAGGTTTGCCATTCACTTAAAAATAAATACTTAACCATGGCGCAAAAGATCAAAGTAGCCAAACCGGTAGTAGAGCTGGATGGCGATGAAATGACAAGAATTATCTGGAAATTTATCAAAGACAAACTGATTCTTCCATACCTGGAGATTGATATTAAATATTACGACCTGGGCATGGAATACCGCGATACAACAGACGATAAGGTTACCGTTGATGCCGCCAATGCCATTAAAGAATATGGCGTGGGCATCAAATGCGCCACTATTACACCCGATGAAGCAAGGGTAAAGGAATTCAGCCTTAAACAGATGTGGAAGAGCCCCAATGGCACCATCCGGAATATCCTCGATGGCACTGTTTTCCGCGAGCCCATCGTTATTAATAATATTCCCCGGCTGGTAACCAACTGGACGGCTCCCATCATTGTAGGCCGTCATGCTTTTGGCGACCAGTATCGTGCAACCGATACCGTTATCAAAGGCAAGGGCAAACTGACCATGACTTTTACCCCGGAAAACGGTGGCGAACCACAAGTGTTTGAGGTATTCAATTTTAAGGGTGATGGGGTGGCCATGAGCATGTACAACACAGACGAAAGCATCAAAGGTTTTGCCCGCAGCTGCTTTAACATGGCACTCAGTAAAAAATGGCCGCTCTACCTGTCTACCAAGAACACCATCCTTAAAAAATACGATGGCCGCTTCAAAGACATTTTCCAGGAAATTTTTGACAAGGAGTTTACAACCGCTTTTGCTGCCGCCAACATTGTGTACGAACACCGCCTGATCGATGATATGGTGGCCAGCGCCTTAAAATGGAACGGCAACTTTGTATGGGCCTGCAAGAATTACGACGGAGACGTGCAGAGTGATACCGTAGCCCAGGGATTTGGCAGCTTAGGACTGATGACTTCTGTACTGATAACACCCGACGGGCAAACAATGGAAGCAGAAGCCGCCCACGGTACAGTTACCCGTCATTACCGCGACCACCAGGCGGGCAAGCCTACCTCTACCAACCCGATTGCTTCTATATTTGCGTGGACAAGAGGATTGGCATTTCGTGGCAAGCTCGATGGTAACCAGCCCCTGATTGATTTTGCCAACGCACTCGAAGCGGTTTGTATTGAAACCGTGGAAGAAGGAAAAATGACCAAGGACCTGGCCGTTTGTATTCATGGCAACAAAGTGAAACACGGCGAACATTTCTTATATACAGAAGAATTCCTGGAAGCTATAAATGAGAATTTGCAGAAGAAAATTAAATAAACATTCAAAAGTAAAAATTCAAAAAGCCTTTGCCTGGATTGTCCGGTCAAAGGCTTTTTGAATTTTTACTTTTGAATGTTTAATTTTATTGCTTCTTTCCCTTTGTAGCATTATTATCCTTGTCCGTTTTTAAACGGCCGGTTGTTTTCAGTTGCTGGTTAACGATCCATTCTATCTGGCCGTTTACGCTGCGAAAATCATCTGCCGCCCATTTTTCCAGCAGCTTGTATACGTCTTCATCTATTCTTAATACAAAGCTTTTCTTACCTGCCATGCAAACGGCTTTAGTGATTAAAGGTTACTGGTACAGCGTGCCGGTGTTCAATACAGGGGTGGCTGCTTTCTCACCGCACAATACCACCATCAGGTTGCTTACCATGGCTGCTTTCTTTTCTTCGTCCAGGTTTACGATATTTTTTTTGCTGAGCATTTCCAGGGCCAGTTCTACCATGCCCACCGCACCTTCCACAATTTTAAACCGGGCAGCTACAATGGCAGTCGCCTGCTGGCGCTGCAACATAGCCCCCGCTATTTCCGGCGCATAGGCCAGGTGGCTGATCCGCGCTTCCTTTATCAGGATACCCGCCGGTGCCAGGCGGTCATGCAATTCCTTTTCCAGCATCTCGTTTACTTTTTCGCCACCATCCCGCAACGTTATATCTGCTTTCTCGTCTTCCATCTGGTCGTACGGACAACTACTGGCCAGGTGCCGCACCGCGGCCTCGCTCTGTATGCCCACATACTGCTGGTAATCCGCCACTTCAAAAGCAGCTTTATAGGTATCGCGTACCTGCCATACAATCACCGCCGCAATTTCAATGGGATTACCCATTTTATCATTCACTTTCAGTTGCTGTCCATTCAGGTTCTGCGACCGCTGGGAAATACGATAGCTGGAATAAAAAGGATTTACCCAGGCCAATCCATTACTTTTTACAGTACCTACATATTTTCCAAAGAAAGTGCATACCCTTGCCTGGTTAGGGTTTACTACCATAATACCCTTAAATAAAAACAGGGCGATCAGCAGCAATGCCACCCCCAGTATTACCAGTACGGGATTACCAGTTTCTGCCTGGTTAGCCCCTGTAATAAAACAAATAACGGCGGCAATAACGCTCGCCACAGAAAGTATTAATGCCAGGTATCCTGACATTGGTTTAAGTTCTTTTTCCATTGCGATAAAATTTATAATGATATTAAATTGATATCAAATTTATATATCAATTCTGAATTGTCAAAATTTATTACATTCCTTCCCTTTACCACATTCTTTTACCCTTATTTTTATAACATGAACGGGTACCGTAAAACACTGATTGGCCTATTGGCATTGTATAGTTGCATTGAAACAGCCTATGCCGGCAATGCAGATACCATTGGCGTTTACAGCAGCGCCATGCACAAGATCGTTAAATGCGTGGTTGTTACGCCGGCCGATTATAAAAAATCCGGCAAAACATACCCGGTACTTTACCTGCTTCATGGCTATGCGGGCAATTATGCCAGGTGGCTAACGGTGGCGCCCCAGTTAAAAAATAAAGTGGATGAATTGCAGCTCATTATTGTGTGCCCCGATGGCGGGTATGGCAGCTGGTATGTTGACAGTCCCGCAGATTCGTCCGTCCGTTACGAAACATTTACCGCTTTTGAACTGGTAAAACATATCGACAGCAGTTATAAGACGATTGCAGACCGGGCCCACCGCGCCATTACCGGTCTTAGCATGGGCGGCCACGGTGCCCTGTACCTGGCCATCCGCCATAAAAATATTTTCGGGGCGGCGGGCTCTACCAGTGGCCTGGTTGACCTGAGCTTTTTCCCAAAAGGCATGAACTTTAAGCCGCTTTTTGGCGATACAACCGTCTTAACTGCCAACCTCCAGAAAAATTCTGTTATCAACCTTGTAAACGATCTCAAAAACAGGGAACTGAGACTGACCATTGATTGTGGTATTTATGATTTCCTGGTGATACCCAACCGGAACCTGCACCAGAAATGGCTGAAGCTGCATATTGAGCACGATTATGCAGAACGACCAGGCATTCACAATGCCGGCTACTGGCGCAACAGCATCGATTACCAGTTATTGTTTTTCAGGAAATTTTTTGATGAAGCGGCCAGTACCACGCCTGTACAGAAAAACCAGCGGACGACCGAGGATGAATAATGCCTGCGTTTCACCGAAAACAAAAACAGGCGCAGAAAAGCTTCCTGTTATTTCAATATATTGCTGCCGGCTTCAATTTTAGCCACATGTGCTTTCAGTTCTTTGTTCATGCTTTTTTTATAGGCCAGGGTGGCGCCTGCTACCAGCGCATCAATGGCTTCCTCATGCACCAGGTTAATGGTACAGCCGCCAAATCCGCCGCCCATCATACGGGCGCCCAGCACGGCGGGATTGTCCTGAACATGGGCCACCAGGAAATCAAGTTCGGGACAGCTTACTTCATACAGTTTGCTCAGTCCATAATGGGTTTCATACATCTTCTTTCCGAAGGCAGGCAGATTGCCTGCGGCCAGGTCTTCGCAGGCGGCCAGCAAACGGCTGTTTTCTTCTACCACGTATTTACAGCGCTGGTAAATCAGCAGATCGTCGCGTAAAATATATTCATCCAGCATTTCCAGTGTGGCATCGCGCAGGCTTTTCACCTGCGGCAGGTGGCGTTGTATCCAGGCCACCCCCGTTTCGCATTGTTTGCGGCGTACATTGTATTCAGACGAACCAAGGGAATGCTTTACATTGGTATCCAGTAATAGTATCTTGATGCCGTCCATATTAAAAGGCACGTATTCAAATGCAAGCGAACGGCAATCGAGCCGCATTACGTGGTTGTGTTTTCCAAACATACTGGCAAACTGGTCCATGATACCACATTGCACACCCACAAATTCATTCTCCGCTTTCTGCGAAAGTTTTACCAGGGTAAACTTGTCAAAGTCGGCTGAAAAAAGTTCATTCAGGGCCAGGGCTACCGCGCATTCTACCGCGGCAGAAGAAGAAAGCCCTGCACCAATGGGAATATCGCCGGTGAGGGCCGCATCGAACCCGGTCACCGGTATACCTGCCAGCAGGAACTGTTCAACAACACCGATGATGTAATTTGGCCAGGACACCTGATCAGCTTTCTTCAGCTCCTGGATGGAAGTGGTATAATTTTCCTGCATATCTACTGAATGCAGGTGAATTGCCTGGTCGTTCCGGGGCGTTATGCAGAGATAAGCAGCTTTATCAATGGCAGCTGGCAACACAAAGCCGTTGTTGTAATCCGTGTGTTCGCCAATCAGGTTGATCCTACCGGGCGAACGGGTTACAAGGGAGTTTTGTTTTATATATGGCTTAAGGCGGTGCGGCACCGGGTACAAGTAGGGGTCCGCATTAATATCCGGCTGCATGCTTTCGTTATTCATCATTAAGGAATCGTACTTTATTACCCTTTCGTGCATAGTTATAAATAAATTTTCAATCCCCGAAGATTAGGCGGTTCAAAATACAATATTGTTGACACTTTTTAGCAGGCCCGCCGCAAGCCCCGTTCAAAATGCAAAGGTTTGAAACAATTTGAATACATTTTTCTTACCGGGGTTCCAGTAACAGGAAGGTATAGGGTTCAATGACCAGGCTGGCATGGTCAGGCCCTACGGATAGCAGCTCATTACGCCAGTAATCATACAATTGCGCCGGTGGGTTGCCGTATGCTTTGAACAGGTACCAGGCAAGATGAACGGTGTTGCCGCTGAAGTTAAACAGGCAGAACAAACGTTTGCCGGGTGCCATGCGCAGGTAGCCTGCAACATGAACATTGTGTGGCGAAAGCCAGTACAGGTTTTTAAAGTCGCCTACAACGGGCAACTGTTTCCTGATACGAATCAGTTGCCTTGTACCTGAAAATACGGCTTGTTCAACGGTACCCGGCACTTCTATTTGTTTATTTCTTTCCCAGTCCATCACCGGCCGGTGCATCCAGCGGTTGTCATAACTTTTTCCGGCATCCTGCAAATAAGAATAATCGTTGGTATAGCCCAGTTCATCGCCATAAAAGATCATCGGTGTGCCGCCGATGAAGAAGCTATGGGCCTGCATCAGCAGTATTTTATTGACGGCGGTCTGTTTACCGGCCTCGCTGTTTTCTTCCAGTGCTTTTTCCAATCCGCAAAGCGAAGCCAGCGAACCGCTGATGCGTGCATCCTGCGTTAGCGGGTTCACGGAAAAAAGGGCACCCCTGGCGGGTGAACCAGGGTAAGTGCCGGAATAGAATTCGGTCAGGAAACGCCGGTGCTGGTAAGGGTTATAACCTGCGTTTTCAATCATATAATCATCGTAACCAAGCCCGATGTCATCGTGGCAACGGGTATAGGTAATCCAGGAACTGCCGTAGGGTTTTCGCAATAATTCGTGCTGGGCGGCCAGCATTACCCGGGTATCGCCCGTGGCCAGCGCATCCCACTGAAGGGCCATGTGGGTGGCGTTATACGCAAAATCACATTCTTTGGCCGTATACAAGCCATCTCCGAAATATTGCATGATCTGGGCCGGGGCCACAATCGCTTCTCCCAGCAGGGCCATACCGGGGGCGGCTATCTGTACGCATTGCTTGATCAGCCGCAGAATGGTATGCGCCTTTGGCAGGTTCTGGCAGGTAGTACCCGGCTCTTTCCAGATAAAGGCGGGGGCATCGATCCTTAACACGTCTACACCCAGGTTGGCATAGAATAAAATATTTTCGAGCATGGCCACCAATACCGCGGGGTTGGTATAGTTGAGATCCCATTGGTAACGGTGAAAAACCGTCATTGCCCATTTACTGCATTCGGGCACATAAGTAAAATTGCCCGGCGCCGACTCGGGAAAAATATCGGGCATGGCAGCATCGTATTTATCGGGCAGCTGGCGATCTTTGAACAGGTAAAAAAAATCCTGGAAGGCGGCATCGCCTTCTTTGGCTTTTTGCGCCCATGCATGATGGTGAGAGGTATGATTTAGAACAATATCAATCATAAGGAACATATCTTCTTCCTGCATGCGTTGCCGGAGCGCCTGCAGGTCTTCGATCCTGCCAAAGCGCGCGTCTACTTTCCTGAAATCGGAAACAGCATAGCCCCCGTCGCTCTCGCCTTCCGGGCTTTCGAATACGGGCATCAGGTGAAGGAAGTTTACACCCAGCTGTTTAAAATAATCGAGTTTGTCTGCCAGGCTGGCCAGGTCACCGCAAAACCGGTCTACATACAGGCTCATACCTGTCATTTCATTGGTCAGGAACCAATGTGTTTTTGCTTCTTTTGCATCGTCGCGTTGCTTCATTGCTACCGGCCGGTCTGTATATGCGCTGATAATTGTTTTCAGCAGCTGGCCGAATAACAGCGCCGAGCGCGGATGGCCACCATACAATTCAGTGTACAGGGCGTGGAGGGCGGTGGCATTGGCAATAAAACGGGTATAGAATAACATATCCCTGCCGCCCATATCAATTCCGCTTTCTTGCAATTCCCTATTGATCTGCTGGTGAAGGCTGTACTGGTACAAGTGAAATGATTTTCTAATTAAAAATCCGGTTGTTCAGGTGTTTAAAAGCTTCCATGGCGCCCATGTACTCGCAGGTGCGTGCGCCGGCCTTATTGGCATTGGCTACCACCTGCTGCCATTGCTGTAAAGAAAGCGCGTTGATAGAGGCGAGGGGTTTATTATCGCTCAGTTGATACAGCACGGCGCCTACAAAAGCATCCCCCGCACCTGTAGTATCTACCGGTATAACCGGGATGCTGGGCACCACTACTGTTTCCTGCTGAAAACCCAATAAGGTACCGTCTTTGCCCAATGTAATGGTGAAAACTGCTGTTGTTTTTTCCAACAGGATGGCCGTTGCATCGGCCAACGTTTGCGTACCGGTTATCAGCATCGCTTCTTCATCGCTCAATTTAAAAAAATGGCAACAGGAAAGAAAGTTCCAGGACTGATCGATAAAAGTTTGTTGCTGGTGCCCGAAAAGCAAATGGCGGTAATTGGGATCGAAGCTGATAAAAATATGCTGCTGGATGGCTTTTTGCAAAAGACCCTGGTATGCGGCCTGCAGCGGGCCAGGTAAAAAACCGGTGGCTGATCCAAAATGGATGATAGACACCCCGGTCAGATCGATGGCGTCTACCTCCTGCCGGCTCAGCTGGCCATCGGCCCCGCGGTTAAAGACAAAATCCCTTTCGCCATTTTCCATCAGCGATACAAAAGCGAAAGTGGTGAAATAATTATTGTCCTGCAGTATCCAGCGCGTGGATACGCCAAATGCTTCCATTACGCTGATCAGGTGTTTGCCGAAGGGATCATTGCCCACTTTGGCGGCCAGTTCTACCGTGCCACCCAATGCAGCAATAGCAGCCGCCACGTTGGTTGGGGCGCCGCCTGGCTTCTTCAAAAAATGATTTCCGTCAGACAATGCGCTGCCTTTATCAGTGCAGATCATATCTATCAGTGCTTCGCCAATACAAAGTATTTTCATACCAGTTACAATTTGAGATGTGATAAAGGTGGCAAAGGTGCTAATGGCCGCTGCCAGTAAAAATGCATTCATTTCCCGAGCAAAAAGATTATCCCATTTATCACATTGGCACATTAATCACAGCTTTCTTAATGGCCGCTTAGCGGCATTGGCATGTCATCAGGCATTTCAGCAGGTTTAATGCGCGTAGTTGCCAAAGAGGCCAGCAGTAAAAGCGCTCCTGCAAAAAGCATTGCATTGTTGGGATTATTACCCAGCAGATGCCGGTAAATAAATCCGAATGAAATGGTTTGTACAATCATCGGCACCACAATCATCATATTTACAATGCCCATATAAACGCCATACCGTTCTTTTGGTATACTGTTTACTACCATAATATAAGGTACGCCCATCATGCTTGCCCACGCAATTCCAAAACCAATCATGGGTGCAAACAGCCAGTACCTGTTTTCAATGAAAGGAATGATAAACAGGGAAGCCGCCGCCAGTGCCAGGCAGGCTATATGTACATATTTAGCTGTGTATTTTCTAGCCAGCCATACCAGGGAAAAAGCCGATAAAAAAGTAACGACATTATAAAAACCATTCACCAGTCCTGTCCACCCTACCGCTTCTTCATAGAAAGCGGGGTTCCCGGCGGCGGTTGTATGCCAGACCGATTTTGCGATGCTGTGCGATATGAATTGCCAGTAACAAAACATCGCATACCACTGAAACAAATAAACCAGGGCCAGCTGCCATAACATTTTTGGCATATCACCAATAGCAGCTGCAATTTCTTTAAACGGTTCTAACCATCCTTTTGGCTGTGAACGCAGCCGGGCAAGCTCTTCGGTTGTAGGCGGTATCTCGGGGGTTTTTGACACAGACCATACAACAGACGCGATGGAACAGAAAGCGCCAACAAAGAAAGATCCATATACCCAGTAAGGAATACCGGTTTTACCGTCGGCCGTCATCGTCTTTCCCGGTATGTTTTTTTGAAACAGGTACAGCGAGATATTGGCAAGCGTAATACCCAGGCCGGTAAAAAAACTCTGCGTCAGAAATCCGAGTGCGCGTTGTTTGACGGGTAACTTATCGGCAATAAAAGCACGATACGGTTCCATGGCGGTATTATTGGCGGCATCCAGGATCCATAAGAGACCAACGGCCATCCATAAAGCGCTGCTGAAGGGAAATGCAAATAAACAAAGGCTACAAAAAATGGCGCCAATCAAAAAAAAGGGCTTGCGCCGGCCCCAGCGGGGATGCCAGGTTTTGTCGCTCAGGGCACCAATCAGCGGTTGAATCAATAAACCGGTCATGGGTCCTGCCAGGTTCAGCAGCGGCAGCTCTTCCGGCTTTGCATGCAAAAAAGTATAAAGGGGATTGATGGCCGTCTGCTGCAAACCAAAACTGTACTGAATGCCAAAAAAACCGACATTCATATTTACAATTTGCCAGAGAGACATGGTTGGCTTGTTCAACAGCATAGCAGTAGTCGTTAGTCAGTAGTTGTCGTTAGTCAATGGTCGATAGTCTTGAGTCGGCGTGGCCAAAGCCTGCCGACTATAACCCAAAGACTATCGACTGATTAAATATAGGTGGAAAATTGCATAACCATAAAATAAGATGCCGGCCTTGCTGCGTCCACTAACCGTGAAGGATGAACTATGAACTTTTTCTATCTTGCATCTTCAAACAATCGCTATGATCAACGAACTGTTGCAGGCCCTGCAGATCCAGCCCGTTAATGAAGGTGTTTCCACCGGCTCCGGCTGGCTACAGACAACTGGTGGAAAACTGGACGCTTACTCACCAGTGGATGGCAGCTGCATTGCCAGCGTGCACATGGCTGATAAGCAGGCATATGAAACAGTGCTAACCACTGCGCAGAAAGCTTTTGCCGCCTGGCGCCAGTGGCCGGCACCCAAACGGGGCGATGTGGTAAGACAGATCGGAGAAGCTTTAAGGCAAAAAAAAGAATGGCTGGGCAGGCTGGTGTCTTACGAAATGGGCAAGAGCCTGCAGGAAGGCTATGGTGAAGTGCAGGAAATGATCGATATCTGCGATTTTGCGGTTGGGCTTTCCCGTCAGTTACACGGGCTCACCATGCACAGCGAGCGGCCGGGCCACCGCATGTACGAGCAATACCACCCGCTGGGCATCGTGGGCATTATCTCTGCTTTTAATTTCCCCGTGGCGGTGTGGAGCTGGAACAGCATGCTGTCCTGGGTTTGCGGCGATGTATGCATCTGGAAGCCAAGCGAAAAAACACCCTTGTGCGCCATCGCCTGCCAGCAGATTACGGCAGCTGTGTTTAAGGCCAACCAGGTGCCGGAAGGCGTCAGCTGCCTGCTCACCGGCCTGCGCGAGGCAGGCGAATGGATGAGCCATGATACCCGGATACCGCTTCTGTCGGCAACGGGTTCTACCCGGATGGGCAAGGCCGTGGGGGCGGCAGTAGGTGCAAGACTGGGCAAGAGCCTGCTTGAACTGGGCGGCAACAATGCCATCATTATTTCTAAAGATGCAGACCTGGATATGTCGCTGATCGGTTGTGTATTTGGCGCGGTTGGCACCGCCGGCCAACGCTGCACCAGCACCCGGCGCCTGATTATACATGAATCGGTATACGATTCCTTTAAACAGCGGCTGGTGCAGGCTTATCAGCAACTGAAAATAGGCAACCCGCTGGATGTGCAAAACCATGTAGGGCCGCTGATAGACAAAGCGGCGGTAGCTATGTACGAGGCGGCCATCGACCAGTGTAAAAAAGAAGGCGGCCATTTTATTGTTGCCGGCAAAGTGCTGTCGGGTGAAGGCTACGAAAGCGGTTGCTATGTGCAGCCCTGTATAGCAGAAATACAAAATCATTTTCCCGTTGTGCAGCAGGAAACCTTTGCGCCCATTTTATACCTCATGAAATATACCAGCATTGAGGAGGCCGTGGCCCTGCAGAATGCCGTACCGCAAGGCCTTTCTTCGGCCATCATGACTGTTAACCTGCGCGAAGCGGAATTGTTCTTATCGCAAAACGGCAGCGACTGCGGCATTGCCAACGTAAATATTGGCACCAGTGGTGCTGAAATAGGCGGCGCCTTTGGCGGTGAAAAAGAAACCGGTGGCGGACGCGAGAGCGGCAGCGATGCCTGGAAAATATACATGCGCCGGCAAACAAATACCATCAACTATACCGATAAATTGCCCCTGGCCCAGGGTATCCAATTTAATATCTGATGGCCAACCTGGTATCGTTTGAAAGGTCGTTCATTTGGGCGGCCCACCTTACTCTTTATTGATCTAAGGGTATATATTGATACCCGCCGGTAAAATAAATACCTCAAAAAGCCGTTGATCAGATCTTAATAAAGCGTTATAAATAAATATCCTATGGCAAAAAACTGCTTTTTGCTTCTTTTGCTTTTAACGGCTTCGGCCTCTTTTGCACAGGTAAAGTTCGGCCTGATGGGAGGTCCGCAGACAGCCAATATCACTGAAAAAAACGATTTGCCGGGATGGGACTCCGCCACCGGTAAATACTATTCCGGTAAAAGCGGCCTGCACATCGGCATCATGGCTGAAATACCATTTGGCAGCAGCTCTCCTTTTTATTTTGAACCTTCTATGCTGTATTCTGTAAAAGGCAGAAACTTCAGCAAAATTTTTACGACCACCAGTTCAGATAGTATATATGCTTATAACAGTACCCAAAACCTAACCATCCAATACATAGACATTCCCCTGAACATTGCTTATAAATTATCCTTATCACATAAGAAAGGCACCAATTTTATCCTTAGCGCTGGTCCGTATATTTCCATGTTTTACAATGGTAAAAAGGTTACCAACCAGAATGATCAGTTCTCCAGCAACACAGAAAGTTATAATACCGTCGTAAATAAAACAGAAGAACTGGAAGTAGGTAAAAAAGACGATAGTTACCGCACTTTCGGTTATGGTGTCAATGCAAGGGCCGGGCTGGAACTCGGCAATGTAACCCTTACCGGCTTTTACAGCCAGGGGCTGGATAATCTTTATTACGCGCCCTACCAGGGTACTTTCAGGCATAAAGTATTGGGTGCTTCGCTGGGTATCTGGCTGAGCCAGACAAAAGAGCCGGTTATCATTAAAGACAGGGATCACGATGGTGTTACCGACGATAAGGATGCCTGTCCGTTGTTGCCCGGCGCTGCCATTACGGATGGTTGCCCCGACAAAGACGGAGACGGCATTGCCGATATCAAAGACAAATGCCCCGACACGGCGGGCCTGGCCAAATACAATGGCTGCCCGATACCCGATACCGACGGGGATGGAATAAACGATGAAGCAGATAAATGTCCGTTGCTGGCCGGCCTGGCCAGGTACAATGGCTGCCCCATTCCGGATACAGACAAAGACGGTATCAATGACGAGGAAGACAAATGCCCCACTGTTGCCGGTGTGGTCAAGTACCATGGCTGCCCGATCCCGGATCGCGACCAGGATGGCGTGAACGATGAAGAAGACAAATGCCCCGATGTGGCCGGTACTGCAGAAAATGGCGGTTGCCCGGTTATTAAGGAAGAAGTAAAAAAACAGGTAAACTATGCTGCTGACAATATTTTCTTTGCCCTTAACAGCGCCGTACTGCTGGCCAAATCATCTGCAGCGCTAGACACGGTAGCAGCTGTTCTGAAAGCCAATCCTTCCATCCAGCTATCGGTTGATGGCTATACTGATAATACGGGAACTGAAGCCGCTAACTTAACGATGTCGGCCAAAAGAGCCCAGGCGGTAAAAAATTACCTGGTACAAGCCGGTATCACAGACAGCCGCATAGCCGTACACGGCTATGGAACAGCCAACCCGGTAGCCGATAACAAAACAGCGGCCGGGCGTACGAAGAACCGCCGGGTAGAACTAAAGCTGAAATAAAGGGATACGCAATTAAAAAAATGCTAAATAGACCGGTTTTTGCAACATGCAGGTACCGTTCGTGTTTTTTTAGTAATAAGCTAGTATTTCTTTTATATTTTTAATGGCTGTAAAATTTTATTCACCCTGTTTTAATACGATTATTAAATGAAATTAATGTTGAAATGGTGCGTTGCGGGCATTTTTCTGGTAACCTCTATGCAAGGTTTTGCCCAAGGCACCAGTTTTAAAAGCGTACCCAAAGGCTGGCACCTGATGGATAAAGACAAAGACGGTTATTATGGCATCAGCCTTGACAAGGCCTATGAATTTGTGCGGTCGAAGAACCTGAAAAGCAAAACCGTTATTGTAGCCGTAATTGATTCGGGTGTAGATACCCTTCATGAAGACCTGAAGGGAATTCTCTGGACCAACCCGAAAGAAATTCCGGGTAATGGCATCGACGACGACCACAATGGTTATATTGACGATGTGTATGGCTGGAATTTTATTGGTGGCAAAGACGGAAGAAATGTAAAAGATGATTCTTATGAAGGGGCAAGGGTTTATTACAAGTATAAAGAACTGTACAGCAAGAACCCGGTTGATACGGCGGCGATGAGTGGCGATGAAAAAGAGCAGTATAAAATGTGGCAGAAAGCACGTGCAAATGTAGAAGGCGGCAGCGAGGAAGATGGCGGTGAGCAGGTAGACCTGGTGTTCCTGCAAAAAGCACTGGAATCTACGCTGAAGAGCGATAGCATGATGCAGGTGGTACTGGGCAAGAAAGAATATACCGGCACCGAATTGCAGGCCTATATTCCGAAAACGCCGGAAGAATCAAAAGCAAGAAGTGGCTTTCTTTACTTATATAAAGCTACCAAGAGTGAAATGGAGACCAGTAACAAAGAACTGGCCGACGGCTTTAAAGAATATGTAACCGGCCAGGAAAGGAAAAAAGAAGCAGCCGGTAAAGCGCCGGAAAATTACCGGGCCAATATTGTAAAAGACAACGAAGACGATATCAATGATAAATATTATGGCAACAACGATGTAATGGCCAGTACTCCCTTTCATGGTACGTTTGTGTCTGGTATTATCGGGGCCAACCGCACTAATAATATAGGGGTGGATGGTATTGCAGACAATGTCAGGATAATGATGATCCGCGCAGTACCCGACGGAGACGAACATGACAAGGACATCGCCCTTGCCATCCGTTATGCAACAGACAATGGCGCCAGCATTGTAAACATGAGTTTTGGCAAGAGCTTTTCTCCCCAGAAGAAATGGGTGGATGATGCCGTAAAATATGCCGAGAGCAAAGGTGTGTTGCTGATACAGTC
>CAXTMV010000064.1:17814-22167 GCA_964245425.1 uncultured Flavihumibacter sp.
CCGCCAATGTAGACACTGCCGATAATTTTCCCAATCCCCGGTTAAGGGCTGATAAAACAACGGCTACCAATTATATTACCGTAGGTGCCAGCGGCGATCCGGCCGACCCGCAGGAGGGCGGACTGGTGGCTTCTTTTTCCAACTATGGTAAAAACAATGTGGATGTATTTGCACCGGGCGTAAAAATTTATTCTACCATGCCCGGCGGCAACACATATGGCAATTCGCAGGGCACCAGCTTTTCTTCTCCTATTGTTGTTGGTACGGCGGCTTTTTTACTGGAATATTTTCCCACCCTCACCGCACAGCAATTGAAATACTGTATTGAAAAATCAGCTAAGGTTCCCGGGGTTAAAGTAAAAAAACCTGGTACGGAAGAAATGGTAGACATGACTGAACTGAGCAGAACAGGCGGTTTGCTGAATGCTTATGAAGCGGCTAAAATTGCTGCCAGCCTGAGCGTACCTGTTAAATCAAAAAAATTGCCAAAATCTACCTTAAAGAAAGATACTAAAGGATAATGCCTGTATGGATCAAGTACGAACAAGACAGCCCCGTAACAGGGGCTGTTTTGTTACCTGGCTCCCCCTGCTCTGAAGAGGAGCCGAAAAAAGGTTTTTAGTTTTCCCGGCCGTTACTTGCAATCATATACTGCATTGGTAGTACCTGTAAAATCATAATAGCTCCCTAAAAAATAACCTCGCAGTGCTGGTGTCAGCGGCAGACCGGCACTGTTGTAAGCACTGGCGGCAATTGGATTGTTTACACTGTAATCACGGTCGATAAACATCCAGACCCTGTTCAGGCGATGCGGGTTCAGCTTGTTGTCGTACTGCTTGCTGGGACCTACCTGGTTGCCATCTGCATCGTAATTATAATTATTGACCGTCGGCGGCAGGTTAAAGCCGATGTAAACAATGGAGTCCTGCGAAACACGATCATACTTGTCGTAACGGAGGTAGCGATAAGCGGCCTGTAACGGCAGCGGTCCGTTTACTGGACCAAAATTGTATTCTGAGTCTACCACAATTTTATCGGCCTGCCAGGTATACCGGTGCAGGAATTCATAGTACCCATTCCCATATGGGCCGGCATATTCGATCAAGCGGTGTTTACCATCGTATGTAAAAGTAAGGGCAGGCGCACCGGTACTGCCAAGGCCCGGGCCTGCCGGTCCGTAAACGCTCACAGGATCGTTATTACCGTTGTATGCAAACAAACGGGTAAAAGAAGCATACTGCCCTACGGTGGAGATTTGTTTTATCCGGCAGCCGGTATAAACATTGTCTGCATCGCGGGGATCAAAATCACGGGGCGGCTTCACGCAGGAAGGCAGTAGAAAAATGGTGGCGATGCCTATGCATCCACACAAAAGGAAGAATGTTTGTCTCATTGTTAAAAGTTTAGGCGTAAATGAATAAAGGGGTATCTGGTTATTGGCAGTCGTAAATGACCTGCGTAGTATCGTAATAATAGAAATAGGCAAAAATCATGTCCAGTTCAAGCTTCTGGTTGGGTGCAAAGGTCAGGGGCAGCCCACTACTGTTATAGGTATTGGCGGTGATAAGGTTGTTTACACTGTAATCACGGTCGATGAACATCCAAACCTTGTTGGTACGATGCGGGTTCAATTTGCTGTCGTAGCCATATGTCGCACGGTCGGCCAGGTTGCCATTGGCATCGTACTGGTAACTGATAACATTCGTAAAGATGCTGGGATACACAAATTGTTCCGAATCTTTTACGATGCGGTTCAGGTTATCGTACCACAGGTATTTGTACCGTTTGCTCTGGTAGTCGGTCAGGTTGCCGTAATGCCCGAAAACATATTGGGTATCTGTAACAATACGATCGTGGCTGTATCCGTAACGGTGAACAAATTCGTACAACCCGTTCGAGTAGATGCCGCTGTATTCGATCAGCCGGTTCTTATTATCGTACTTAAAAACAAGATCGGGACTGCCGGTGCCAGGGCCACCGGTAGCAACGCCAACCGGATCGTTGTGGCTGTTATAAGTAAACTGGCGGTTAGACCCAGGGGTAAAATGAGTGGTTGGGTTAATGATTTGCCTGATACGGCAACCGCTGTAAACATTGTTGCCATCGCGGGGATCAAAATTGGGCGGTGTTTTAACGCAGGAAGATAAGAGAAGAATGGGTATGCCCAATATACAGGCATACAATAGCATGGTTTGCTTTGTCATAAAAAAGGTTGGGGGTTAACAATATTTTTTTATGCTACTTAGGAAGAACCTGCTGAATGGAAAAAGGATTAATTATTGATTGGGAGGACTATCAGTGCTGATAAAGTTCATACGATTGCTTCATTCTACCAAATTTATTCATCGCTGTTTTTGATTCTTCTTAGATTTGTAAAAAAAGGATGTGTACTAAAAATGATATCATTGCTTCAGGTCCCTTTCTGAACTATATCAATAAGGCCGCTGATAAAGATGTTGCAACATCTATACGGCAGAATACAAAAGCGTTTAAAAAATTACTGGCCGGCATTCCCCCCAAAAAAAGAAAACACGCGTATGCACCCGGCAAATGGACCATTAAGCAATCGCTGCAACATATTATAGATGCGGAGCGGGTTTTTGCTTACCGCGCACTAAGAACGGCAAGACTGGATGCCACCCCGATGCCCGGTTTTGATGAAAACAACTGGGCGGCGGCCGTAAACAGGAACAACCGGAAGTGGACTGACCTGGAAAAGGAATTTGCCGCCGTTCGCGTCTGTACAGAAATGTTTTTTGAAAGCCTGGCCAAAGATGAGTTGCTGTTTGTGGGTATGGCCAGCAACCTGCCCATTAATGCACTGGCCCTGGGTTATGTGATTGCCGGGCATGCGCAGCACCATATAGAAATCATTAAAGAACGATACCTGTAGTGGGTTGATTGGTTGACGGGGTAATCCGTTGACTGGTTATGCACACAATTATTAATTCCTAATTCTTACTTATAATTGCTCTGGCACTGAAATTGTTTATAAGCGTTCGACTTCAATAAAATATTTATACGCTTACTGCGTTTTTATTTGTAAATATCCAATAACTGTAAACACCTATTGTTGTATGAAAAATCCTACCAAATTATTTTTCTTCTTTATTGCCCTCAGCTATACCCTTTTTTACATGATTGCCGCCATTGTGGGATAACCCATTTTTATACCAGCCGGGGCCGTATTTTTGCCGCATGGCAGCAACCGCAAAAATCATTGTGCGTTCCATTCAACCATCGGATAACGCAGCACTGGCCGGCATTATCCGGCATTCGCTGGCCGAGTTTGGCGCGGATAAACCAGGCACTGTCTACTACGACCCTACTACCGATGCATTGCACGAATTATTTCAAACCCCTGGCAGTTTTTACCTGGTGGCAGAAAACGATCAGCAGGTATTGGGTGGCGCCGGCATCTTTCCGACCATCGGTTTGCCCAGCGGTGTTTGTGAACTGGTAAAAATGTACCTGCACAAAGACGCCCGCGGAAAAGGCCTGGGACGCCAGTTAATTGAACGATGCCTGCAACAGGCAAAGACATTGGGCTATACCGGCGTTTACCTTGAAACAATGCCGGAACTGGGCAAGGCCGTGGAGATATATGAAAAATTTGGCTTCCGCTACCTGGATGGCCCCATGGGCAGCAGCGGGCATTTTGGCTGCCATGTATGGATGCTGCTGGCGATTAGTTGACTGGTTGATCAGTTGATGACTTGATCAGCAGGGAAACAGGAATCAGGGATTAGTTGATTAGGACTTGACCGCTGATGAAACTTTTTTTTACGATGGTGCGGCAATCGACACCAGGCATACCAACACCAGGCATCACATTTATTAATTTCCACTGCGCACTCTTTCCACTTCGCTGCCCAGCAAATGCACCTGGAAACCGAAACGAAACAGGAAACCGCTTTCTGTAGGCGACCCCTGCACTTTGTTGTCTGTGTAGCCGGCTATTCCTTCCAACGCCACATTGCTGTTGATAAAAAACGCGCCCCCCATTCCCAGGAAATAATTGCGCGTGGTATTTGAGTTTTTAGTGTCCTGGAATTTTACCACCTGGTTTCCGATATTGAACTCTGCATGAAAAAAAGGCTTGAATTCAGGGCTTTTCAGGCCGATATAATAGCGTACAAAAGGCCCTACCAGTTCTGAATTGGTTTTTTGTCCGGCAATGCTGACAAAATTCAGGGCTACGTCTGCACCCGCCGCAAAATGCCTGGCGAAAAAATACCCGGCCGATGGCTGCAGGGTAAACTGGCTATTGTTCGTAGGCGTGTTAATCACCAGGTTGCAACCCACCAGCCAGTCGCCTTTTTCTGTTTGCGCCTGTGCAGCCGTCACCAGCAA
>CAXTMV010000065.1:0-22099 GCA_964245425.1 uncultured Flavihumibacter sp.
GTGTAATTGAAGGAACAGGGCCGCTGGGGCCATTTACACCGCAATCAGATCCGTTAAGCTTCAAGCCGGGCGGCTTTGCCAGGGGCGCCGGACATGGTGCTACCTTTAAAGACAACCAGGATAATTACTGGCATATCAGCAGTATGATTGTTACCGTAAAAAATAATTTTGAACGCCGGCTCGGCATCTGGCCTGCAGGTTTTGATAAAGACGATATCATGTACTGCAATACCGCTTTTGGCGACTACCCGCATTGGGGACCGGCTGCCCTAACCCCCCAACAGGGGGGGTCAGCGCCCTCAGGCGCTCCCGGTGGGGGAGGGCCCGGCGCCTTTACCGGCTGGATGCTGCTGAATTACAACAAACCTGTACAGGTTTCGTCTACACTTGCCAGTTATTACCCCAACTACGCCGTTGATGAGAACATAAAAACATACTGGAGTGCGGCCTCTGCCGACAAAGGTGAATGGATACAGACCGATTTGGGTAATTTGTCAACCGTACAGGCTGTTCAGCTCAATTATGCAGACCAGGATGTAGATAGCAACCGCCTGGGTAAATGGCCCGGACAATACCATCAATATAAATTATATGGATCCACGGATGGTAAAAAATGGAACCTGCTAGTCGATAAAACTGCCAATAAAACGGATATCCCGCATGAATATGTGCAACTGGCAAAGCCGGCGGCAGCGCGTTATATACGCCTGGAAAATATTCATATGCCAACCGGTAAATTTGCCATCAGCGGCCTGCGTGTTTTTGGAAACGGCGGTGGCTCCTTGCCCGATACGGTAAAGCAGTTTATCGTTCTAAGAACAGAAAAGGACAAACGCAGCGCTTATATTAAGTGGAGCCCGGTAAACAATGCTTTTGGCTATAACATTTATTATGGCACCGCACCGGGTAAATTGTACAGCTGCATAATGGCGCTGAGTATAAATGAATATTGGTTCAAAGGAATGGATAACCAGCGGCCTTACTATTTTTCTATTGAAGCCATTAATGAGAACGGGGTATCGGCGCGTACGGCACCGGTAAGAGTGGAATGAAATAGTATGGTGTTGTGATTGAATATGGATAGCACAAATAAATCTCAAAATCAGCAATCAATACATATTTTAAATGCAAGTCAAAATAGCCACCATGTTTAAATTCTTGTCAGTTCTGCTGTTAACCCTGATTGCCTTTACGCACCTTGTTGCGCAGCAGCCGCCTTTTTACAACGATATCCAGGCATTTAAAAAGAAAGACGAAGCGCAGTTTCCTGCAAAAAATGCCATTTTATTTGTCGGCAGCTCTTCTTTTACCAAATGGACCGATGTGCAGGATTATTTTCCGGGATACCCGATTATCAACCGCGGTTTCGGCGGATCTGTCTTACCGGATGTAATACGGTATGCCAAGGACATCATTTTCCCTTACCAGCCTAAACAGGTGGTTATTTATTGCGGTGAGAACGACCTGGCTTCATCAGACACGGTAACAGCCGCCATGGTCGTCAACCGGTTCACCACATTATTGGCTATCATCAGGGCAAAACTCCCTAATACCCCGGTGCTCTTTGTTTCGCTGAAGCCAAGCCCCAGCCGAAGCCGGCTATTTCCCAAGATGCAGGAAGCGAATGCCTCCATTAAAGCGTTATTGCTGAAAGACAAACATGGCGCATTTGCCGATGTCTATTCAAAAATGCTGGATGCAGATGGCAACCCGATGAAAGATATATTCCTCGCAGACAACCTGCACATGAACGCAAAAGGATATGCTATCTGGAAAAAAGTGCTGGAACCCTACCTGCTGAAATAAATATGAGCAGCTATGGTAGACTGAATATTGACGCTATGATGAAGAAATGGATGATCATTTTAGTTTCATCGTGTCTTGCATTGGGATTTGTTGTATTTCTAATGCAGTTAAGTCCTATTTACGATATTCATGGATATAATTTTCAAGACGTAAAATCAATAAAAATATACGATCGTGGGCTGTTTGGCAATGATGTTGTAGAAATTACGGACAGAAATAAAATAAAAGAAATAGGTCGGCTAATTAACACATCGACCCACATGGACGTTTTGAGTTACAACCCAAAAGCAAGCAAAGGGCTTTGTGAATTAGACCTTATTTCTAAGAACGGTAAAACAACGGAAATAGTGGTTGATCACAATATGGACGTTGGTGGGATTATTCAGTCGGGGCAATGGGAATATAAAAGCGACAGTTTGCTTTCAATTATTTTAAAAGAATTAGGAAATAAAAAGAAATAATGCCCCGTAATATAACGCGTATACTGTCTCCTGAAAACGGCAACAGGGCAAAAATAATCTCTTGGGAGATGGAATGGGCTGAGCTGATTTAAAAAGACCCCACAAAGTGGGGCCGTAGCACATACAATTTGTGGTTTCAGAGGTAAGTGCTAGTATCTTATCAGACAGGAACGAATATTAATTACCTTGACCGGCGGTCATAATCTGCCCGGTGATTGATGGGCGATTGCCCTACCAGTAATATACTGAATATAAATTTCGCAAAACGGCCGACGCTGGGTGAAGGACGATACACATTTTTATGTATCAAAGTCTGGCGTACGTGGCACTGCATATTGTTCTTTTCCATAGATATCGGCAATTTTTAATAACTAAATTTCAAGAATTTAACGCAGAATAACAAATATTATTGCAGGATTGTATATCTACCTAGTATTTTTTCTATTTCTTAACAGCTTCTTAGTAGGTATCTTGTTGTAACCAATAACCTACCCATATGAAGAACAGCTACCTATTATTATTTTTATCCCTTCTTTGCGGGCGCATTTGTACAGCGCAAGGCGTATTTAGTAACCAAACCAATTACGCGCTGGAAAAAGTAGTACAGGATTATCCCAGCCAGTTCAAAAATATCAAAGGCGAATTACTTACTTCCGGTGCCGGTTCGGCAGCGTATAAATCGACAGTTACCATTCCCGGGGCGGTATCAACCACTATTGTGCAGTCTGCCGGTGTGCAGAAAGAAACCATCAGCTGGCAATCCGTTGTATACGCCGGCAAGGATTTCAAAACGGCGAAGAACCGCTTTGAAGAGTTGTTTAACCAGATAAAAAATACCATCATTAAACCGGAAGGAGAAAAAGCGGCCATTGTAAACGGTCTTTACATAGACCCTTCAGAAGACAAAACCTTTACAACGGTACAATTTGACCTGATGCCCGCAACGCCCCTGTTGCAAAAGATAAATATTGATCTGATGCTGAAGAATACCGGAAAAGAATGGAAAATACTTTTAAGTGTATATGATAAAGATATAAAGGAAGCCGGCACCCTCACCAGTAAATAAACCTGGCAGCCTATTTATACAGATGGGTTCCGGGGCATGCGCCTTCGCATTTTATTAACCTTTGTTAACATTAAAGCAACCCCGCTTAACCGGGTTTCTGCAGGCAGCCGGATAGTTTCGTAACCGTATAAAAACCGGTTATGAAAAAACAGCTGCTCCTGCTTTCCTTATTTATATTTTTTTCTGCCTGGCTGCAGGCGCAAAAAGACGGCAGCATTAAGGGCCTCGTAAAAGATACCGCAGCCAACCTGCCCATAGGAGATGCCACCGTAACCATACTACGTTCAGCGGATTCCTCGCTGGTAAGCTTTACGAGAACCAACGATCAGGGTTTTTTCTCCCTCCGCAATATAGGCCCTGGCCAATACCGCCTGCTGATTACCCATGTTGGCTATCGCAATACAGAACGTTCATTTATTATTTCGGGTGCACTACCATTCATTGATTTCGGCAGGCTGCCCCTTGCTGGTACCGCCACGCTTTTAACAGAAGTAACCGTAACACAGGAAAGACCCCCGGTAACCATACGAAATGATACCATTGAGTTCAATGCGGGCTCTTTTAAGACAAAGCCCAATGCCGTGGTGGAAGATTTGCTGAAGAAATTTCCGGGGATCCAGGTTGATAAGGATGGAAAAATAAAAGCAAACGGTGAAGAAGTAAAGCGGGTATTGGTAGATGGAAAAGAGTTTTTTGGAAACGATCCAAAAATGGCCACCAAAAACCTGCCTGCCGATGCGGTTGACAAAGTACAGGTGTTTGACCGTAAATCTGAACAAAGCAGGTTTACCGGATTTGATGATGGCAACAGCGAAAAGACCATTAACCTGACAATAAAGCCCGAAAAGAAAAATGGCGTGTTCGGCAAAGCAACCGCCGGCGCCGGCGATAAAGGATTGTACGAGGGCAATTTCAATGTCAATAGTTTCAGCGGCGACCGGCAATTGTCTGCCATCGGCTTGGTGAATAATACCAATAAGCAGGGTTTTTCCTTTATGGATATTCTGAATTTTAGCGGCGGATTACCCGGGAGCGGCCGCAGTGGCTCATTTGATATCGGCAACAGCAGTTTGCCGATACAGGGTGCCGGCAGCAATGAAGGTATAACCACTACCAGGGCGGGCGGTCTTAATTACAATAATAACTGGCAAAAGAAGGTGGATTTTATGAGCAACTATTTTTATAACCACAAGCAAACCGGCATCGCAGAAAATATACAGCAGCAATGGCTGTTGCCCGGCAATCATTTTACTACCCTGCGAAACAATAACTCCGGCAACAGTAATGAAAACCACCGTGTGAACATTACCGCCGATTATAAGCTGGATACGGCTAATGCTGTAAAGATTGTTTCTGCGCTCAACCTGCAGCAATCGCAATACAATGTATCCAGCAGGTATCATTCAGCAGCGGCCGACGGAAATCTGTTGAACAGCGGTGAAGCCAATTCTTTTATTGGTGGAAGCGGTTATAGCTGGGCCAGCAGTGCCCTGTTCCGGCACAGGTTCCCTAAAAAAGGAAGAACTTTTTCGGCCACGCTTTCGCTGAACATCAATAATAATAACAGCAACGGCGGATTGCGTTCGCAAAACAATTATTACGATTCGGTAGGCCGCCTGCAGCAAGCCGATACCATCGACCAGTTAAACCGGCAAAGCAGCAGGAATAATACCTATGGCGTGGTAGCCTCCTACACCGAGCCCCTGTCAAAAAAATCCCTGCTTGAATTCAACTATAACTTTTCCCGCATACACGGTTTGTCAGACAAAGCCACTTTTGATGCCGACAAACAGAGCGGTAAATACAGTTTGCTGAATGAACTGCTGACCAACCGTTTCCTAAACAATTACACCACCAACAAACCTGGTATCAACTGGCGTTTCCAGCAGAAGAAATACAGTTTTGTTTTTGGGGCCGCTGTGCAGGTGGCCGAGCTGCAAAGTAATTTTCACCTGTTGGCCAAAGACAGTGCCATCGGCCGTTCTTTCTTTAACCTGTTGCCAAATGCCAACCTGCAATTCAATGTAAGCCAGTACCAGAATATCCGCGTTTTTTACAACAGTTACAGCAGCCAGCCATCGGTAACACAACTGCAGCCCATTGCAGACAATTCAGACCCCCTGAACATTAAAATCGGCAATCCTGCTTTAAAACAGGCATACAACCAGCAGTTGCAGGCACATTATATATCGTTTGACCCTTACCGTCATACCAGTTTTTTTGCGTCATTAAACGCCAGCCTTACGGGCAACAGCATCGTTAATGCCGACCAGGTTGATAGCCAGGGCCAGCGGACCACCCGGCCGGTAAACGTAAATGGGGTGTACAATGCCAGCATCAATACGGCCTGGGGATTCCCGGTAAGAAAGCTCAAAAGTAAATTGAACCTGAACAGTGCCCTGGCAGAAAGCCATACCGTTGGGTTTGTAAATACACAGCGCAATAATATCAATACCTTAACTGCTTCGCAGGAAATAACCTGGAACTACAGCCTCCTCGAATGGCTTGACCTGGGCGCCGGCACAGAGATAACCTATAATAAAGTGTCGTATTCCTTACAGGGCCAGCCCGGTATCAATTACTGGGCCCAGCATTATACTTTCGATATGAACCTGTACCTGCCGCATGGATTTAGCATTGCCAGCGATATAGATTATACCACCCGGAACGGCCTTGCACAGGGATATAATATCAATGAGGCCTTGTGGAATGCAGGCATTGCCAGGCAGGTATTCAAAAGCAAGCAGGGCGAATTCCGGTTGCAGGTATATGATATATTGAACCAGCATACCGGCATCAGCCGCAGCAGCAACCAGAACTATATTGAAGACAAATCATACAATGTACTGAAAAGGTATTTTCAGTTCAGCTTTACTTATAATATCAGCCGCTTCGCGGGAAAAAACATGGCGGCGCCATCGCGGAGAGACAATAATATACAGCTGATACGGGCCAAGGGGTAAGAAAGGTTACAGAGATTTCATATCAGATCCAAACGAAAGCCTTATTGAATATTTATTTTCGGGTGCTGAAACTTCCTTACAGAATCATTTTTTACCATCGTAATTATCTTTGCAGAGACATTGCCGGGAAGCAGGTGTAAAAAACGGCGGGATTTACAGCCCAATCCTGAAGGGATTGAATATTAATAGCCACGGGTGAAACCCGTGGATGTCCGGCAAAGTTATATTAACCCTGTATGGGTTAATGGTTAGCAGACGCTTGCGCCTGGAACAGCATTCGCTAACTAAACAAGTATTCCACATCTGCACGGGTAAGGCTTTTCACAAATCCTTCATCATCGGTGATCAGATCGCGGGCCAGCGAACGCTTCTTATCCTGCAACTGTAATATTTTATCTTCAATAGTGTCTTTACAGATCATGCGGTAGGCAAAAATGTTTTTTGTCTGGCCGATACGGTGCGTCCGGTCAATGGCCTGTTGCTCCACGGCGGGGTTCCACCAGGGATCTACAATGTATACATAATCGGCCGCCGTTAAGTTAAGGCCCACACCACCGGCCTTTAAAGAGATCAGGAATACCCGGCACTCATCGTTATTCTGGAAATTCTGGATGGCTTTCTCCCGATCCTGTGCAGAAGTACTGCCATCAAAATATTCGAACGGCACATCCAGTTCCTTCAGTTTTCCTTTAATAAGGGCCAGCATGCCCAGGAACTGTGAAAAGACCAGGGCCTTGTGATTGCTGATGTTTTCGGTAATTTCCCGGGCCAGTTCTTCCAGCTTGATGGAATGGTTTTCCAGCTTTTCTGTTTCATTGAGAATGGCGGGCGAATCGCAGATCTGGCGGAGCTTCATCAATCCCTGCAAAATGGTCAGCTGCGATTTTTGGATACCCTGTTCCTGGATGGTGCCCAATATCTTGTCGCGGTAATCATTTCGGTAGGCATCGTATATAATGCGTTGTTCATCTTCCATTTCACAAAACAATACCGTTTCAACTTTTTCCGGCAGGTCTTTGGCCACCTGTTCCTTGGTACGGCGCAGTATGAACGGGAACAAGAGTTTGCGCAGGTGATCTTTCTGATCTTTCTCCCCGAATTTATCGATGGGTATGGCAAATTCATTCCTGAAAAATTCTATGCTGCCCAGCATTCCGGGGTTCAGGAAATTCATCTGCGCAAAAATATCGAAGGTATTATTCTGCAAGGGGGTACCGCTCATGCACAACCGGTTTTTCGCCTTCAGCAGACCCGCGGCACGGGTTACCTTGCTGGACGGGTTTTTAATGGCCTGGCTTTCATCGAGCGTTACATAGTCAAATTCATTTTCAACAAATAATTTTATGTCGCTGCGGAGCGTACCATAAGTGGTAATGATCACATTGTATTTTTTGATGTGATCTTTTTCGCGCGAGCGGTCGCCGCCATGGTGAATATGGTAAGTAAGTTCGGGCGTAAACTTTCGGATCTCATTTTCCCAGTTAAACATCAGCGTGGTGGGGCATACTACCAGCGCGTTCAGCTTGCCGTTCACGTCTTTGTAATGCTGCATAAACGTGAGTGCTTGTACGGTCTTACCCAATCCCATGTCATCGGCCAGTATGCCACCCCATCTTACTTCGGTAAGGTAATTGAGCCACTGGAAGCCGAATAGCTGGTACGGGCGAAGTACAGCCTGGAGCGAATTAGGCGGCGCTATCTCTGTAATGCTTTTAAAGCCCCGCAGTTTATCATATTTTTCTTCCAGCTGTATAAACAGCTCTTCTTCGTTGCGGTTCTCATACAATTCATCAATCACGCTCATGTGGTATTGCGAAAGCTTTAGCGTTTCCTGCTTGCCCTCACCCACCCTGAACAACAGTGAATATTTCTTGATCCATTCTTCGGGTAAAATACCCAGTGTGCCATCGTTCAGCTGTACAAACTGCTGCTTGTTTACCAATGCCTTTTTAACCTCGGCAATGGTTACTTTCTGGTCGCCAAAAACAATATCCACTTTTGCGTCAAACCAGTCTGTATGGCTGCTGATGTATATTTTGGTTTGTGGTTTGGCGGTATTGAACCGGAAGTTCTTCAGTGCCTCAAATCCGTATACGGGCACTTTCTGATCCTTCATGGCATCCACAAACAAAAAGAACCAGTTATTGCGCAGCACGTCGGCGCCTTTCAGCACCAGGTTATAAGAACCCTCGGGTTTTATAAAGTTGGAATGCAACGCTTCCAGCCGGCCGATAAAATCCTGTTCAGCCTGTTTGTTGCGGTGTACAATCAATACTTTTTCTCCATCGGGCACAATGATCTCGTCTTTATCGCCGGTTCTTACCTCAAATCCTTTATATGTGAAGATGGGTTGAAAAACAAGGTAATCGGCTTTTTCCTGCAGCAATAATTTCTTCTCCGGTTCCCCGTCTTTATAAGAAGATACCAGCGAGGGATCAAATTCTACCTGGTATTTTTTGGCCAGGGGCAACACATAACTGCGCACCTGTTTGGGCCAGTCGGCTTTCGGGATGAGCAGGTTTCCCTTTGCTGTAAAAGCATTTGTCTTTTCCACGTCTTCCGCATCCTTCCATAAATACAGGTTCTCTTCATAAAAGAACATCAGGTTGCTGCCCAGTTGATTTTCCTGCAATGACAATTCCTTGCCATTGAGCTTTACCCAGCAGGTAACTTCGTAATTGCTCTTTTTAGGTGTTATTTTAAAAAAAGGTACAATGGGCTCGGGTACAATGCCGGCCAGTTTAAGATTGTCTGTTTTAAAGGGCTTGTGCCCGTTCAGGTAAAATACAAAAGGGTTGATGGCGATGTCTGCAAACAATTTCCGCAATTTGGGATGCAGGTATTCAATCATCAGGTTCCTGGTTTCTTCGGGCAGTTCATCCGTTTCATGGTGAATGATGTTTTCCCAGATGCCGCTGAAAGGAGAATTCCGGTTCAGGTACCTGGTCACTTCCGCCTCCTGCATGCGCCGGATGGAAGGTATCAGCAGTTTGTCTTCCTCGTTCAGTAAATCGATGTTTACAAACTTGGTCAGATCTATTTTCTCCACCTTGCTGATGAACTTTTTCTGATCGCCGTCGCTTTCTCCCTGCACCACTTCTACCAGGAAAAACGGGTAGGATTTATAATTCAGGTTAAATACGATGCCCAGGCGTTGTGCAGGTCCGCTTGTTTTGCGGTCTTCTTCGGCAACCACTTCAATGGGTTCTTCTACCAGTACAGGTTTTGGCTTGCTGAGAGCCAAGGGGTTGATTCGTTTGATGGAAGTAT
This sequence comes from uncultured Flavihumibacter sp., assembly GCA_964245425.1. GTDB lineage: Bacteria > Bacteroidota > Bacteroidia > Chitinophagales > Chitinophagaceae > JACMLD01. The sequence continues at coordinate 9,567 of CAXTMV010000065.1, forward strand.
CCAGTACCCGCAGAAAAGGTTTGCCTTCTTTATAGGCAAATTCAAACTTGCCTTTTAAATCATCGCTTAAAGTATAGCCGTATGCTTCCAGTAATTTGTTTTTTTCATTGTCCCAGTTGCGGATGGTATCAAAATAATGGGCGCCATGCTTATTATACAGCTGCAGCAGCACAATTACCTTGGGCAGACAAAGGGGATGCAGGGTATCCTCGTATTCACAACTGGTATCAAAATTTCTTTCTTCATTTTTCCGCAGTACTACCTTGTATATGGTACCATCCAGGTCTACCGCTGCTTTTACCATTTCATCTTTGGCATATTCGATCACGGCTTTGTTGGAAGCCAGGAATTTCTCCGCATCGGCCAGGGTTTGGGGCGAACAAAGCAAACGAATGGTCTTCAGATCGATGTATTTCATCTTCACCACGGTATGCCGCTGATCGTACACCACTTCTTCGGCTTTCAGCAGGTTCCGGTCCAGCAGTTCCTGTAATTGTATCAGGGCGCCTGCTTCGTGGCGGCAGATATCGCCCAGGTTATAGGGGCAGCTGCAACGAACAGACATGGTTTTAGGATCTTTGAAATGCTGCACATACACCTTGTAATAAGTACTGTAGCTATCGTCTTTTACCCGGAAGGTAACAGAGCCCATCAATTCATCGTATTCTATCAGCTCCACATAACCAATAGCATGAATTTTTTTACCTCTTCGGATAACTTCATCAGTACCATTGGTGTACACATATTTAATAAGGTGCGGTAACGCCATGCTTTATCTGTTTACCGGTTGCTGACCGGGTTATACATACAATTTTTAGAGTGCCAGCCGGCCTGGTTTACCACAGGCCGATCTGCAAAAGTAAAGGAAAAAAATTGAGGTTTGGAAACAAAAGGGCCATTATTAATAGCAACTTATTATGGGTAAACAGGGTAGCCGCCGCCAGCTAAAGGGGTTGTTTTCAGGCGGCTGTATTTTCATTTCCCTGCCACCCATGACGCGGTGTTTGCGTCTCTCTTATGGATGCGGGCTGCTGCGGGGTAAACGAATGGTAAAATTTCCCTTATTGCAGTTGTATTACCATTTGCTCTTATACCTTTGTGCTACCTATCAAACCTCCTATATGGTTCGTCAACTTATTGCTTCCTCCTGCTTTATCCTGTTGCTGGCCGGCCCCGGGTTTTCGCAGAAATTAAAAAAAGCTGATAAAGCCGTCATTGCCAGCCTGCAGGCCCATGTGGGTTACCTGGCAGATGATAAGCTGGAAGGCAGGCGCACGGGCAGCAACGGTGAGAAGCTGGCCATGGAATATATTGCCGGCCAGTTTGAAAAAGCCGGGCTGGCGCCAAAAGGCGATAACAATGGCTGGTACCAGGCTTTTGAGATCAATGATGGCAAAGAAATAAGCCAGGGCACCTATTTATTCATCAACGGGGGTGAAATAAACGCTGCCGGGTTCTTTCCCTTTATTGGGTCGCCCGCTAAAAATATTGAAGCGGCGCCTTCCATTTCACTTCGGGAAGCTGGCATGCCCTGGTTCCTGAATTTGAAAGAAGAACTCGAGAACAATAAAAACAACCCGCATTTCGACGTGGAAGACTATGTGCTGGCACAGGCAAAAGATGCGGCCAAGAAAAAAGCCATTGCCCTGCTGGTATACAATACAGGCAGCGCCGATGACGGATTGAAATTTGATGGCAAAGAAAAAGCCTTGCCATTGGCCATTCCCGTGGCTTACATACAGAAAGACATTGCTAAAAAATATTTTGCAGATGAAAACGCCACGATTGATATTAAACTGAAAGCGATTTTTACCGATAAGAAAAGAACCGGCCACAATGTAATTGGTTATTTAGACAACGGTGCACCCAATACAATTATTACCGGCGCCCATTTTGACCACCTAGGTTATGGAGAAGATAATAACTCACTGTACCGTGGAACCGAAAAACTGATCCATCATGGCGCAGACGACAATGCCAGCGGTACGGCAGCACTGATTGAATTGTCCAAACTGGTAAAAACCTCCAAGCTAAAAAACAATAATTACCTGTTCATTGCTTTTTCAGGCGAAGAGCTGGGCCTGATTGGCTCAAAATATTATACAGAGCATCCGGCTGTAAACCTGGCGGCTACCAATTATATGATCAATATGGATATGGTGGGGCGCCTGAACGACAGCACCAAAACGGTCACCATTGGCGGATACGGCACTTCACCGGCCTGGGGCGCCCTGTTTAGCGGGATCAGCAGCGATAAGAATTTTATCAATAAGTACGATAGCAGCGGTACCGGCCCCAGCGATCATACCTCCTTCTATCTTAAAAACATACCGGTATTGTTTTTCTTTACCGGCGGCCACCGCGATTATCACCGCCCAACCGACGATGCAGACAAGATCAATTATACCGGCGAATACCGCATTGTAAAATATATTTATAAGATAATTGAGGCCGCCAATAACAAAGGCAAGCTGGAATTCAGCAAAACAAGGGATACACAGAGCAATGTGCCGGATAAACTGAATGTAACCATGGGCATTATGCCCGATTATGCGTTTGCCGGTACCGGTGTGCGGGCAGATGCCATCAGTGATGGCCGGCCGGCACAAAAAGCCGGGCTGCAACCGGGCGATATTATTGTACAACTGGGCGATTATCCGGTTTTATCGGTGGAGAATTATATGCAGGTATTAAATAAATTCAAAAAAGGCGATAAAACAAAAGTGAAGATAAAAAGAGGCAATGAAACGATGGAGGCGGATGTGCAGTTTTGAGCGAAGTCCTTCGGATTAAAGGAGCTAACTATGAAGCTAAAGCTAGACATGGAGGAAATGGAGGAGGCGTTTTTTGAAGACACGCGCCTGCTGGGCATTGTAGCCCCCATCAAAGATTACCAGTTCTGCTGGCAGCTGAACCGCTTGTTCCATTTCAACTTTAGGCTTAACAATGGCATCGAAATACAGCTTACCAAAAAACTGATTCGTTTCTCCTTTTCCGTTTTTAAATATGAAGAAGCGGGTAGTTCACTGGTGCATTATCTCTACAATAATAAAAACAAGGGTGAATACTTGCTGCCACAATTTAAGCACAACGATTTTTTATGGCTGATGAAAGGCGATGCGGTGGACGATCATAAATTTGAAAACATCAGCAAATCAATCCGCGAGATAAACGGCGTGCAGATGGTAGCTGAATTGTCGCATGAAAAGCTGCAGCACAAGGGTAATTTAATGTTTTAGGCTAAGAGAACAAAGAGAAATGAGCAGCCATGCCCGTTTCTGGCGCAGACTTTGAATAAGGAATCAGTATAAAAAATAAATTGTATGAAGGCAATATTTAATACGAATAAAAAATTGGCCCCGGAAGCAAAGGACAGTGCTTCAGCCGCCACTACCTGGAAAGAAGCAGACAATAAATTATACCGCAAGTTTACATTCAAGAATTTTTCAGAGGCATTTTCCTTTATGACGAGGGTGGCGCTGGAAGCAGAAAAAATGGATCACCATCCCTTATGGACCAATGTCTATAATACGGTTGAGATATGGTTGAATACGCATGATGCCGGTGATACCGTAACGGAGAAAGACAGGAAACTGTCAAAAAAAATTGATGCGATACAGCCTTAACCAGCCTGCTTGCGGGCGATCCATTTTAACAGCGCCATGCAGGAAACCAGGGCCCAGGTAGCTTCCAATATGATAAAAGGGGTATACCGGATCAGGTAAGAAGCCAGGCAGGCAAGCCCGGCACCCATGATGTTGAGGACAATATACAGCAGGCCGTCTTTTTCCATTTTGCCCAGGAGGTTTAGCAGGTAGGCTCCCAGTAAAATGGTTACACCTGTAAAGCCCAGCAGGTCGTTCGTATTAAAACCGGTATGCATACAGGTAGCGTCTTTAAAAACTCGTTACTGAAGAGCGGGCTATTATTGGCCGGTAATAAATATAACAATCGGGTGGTCCGGTAGTCCGCAACGGCCTTACTTATTTTTACAGTACCAGCACGCCTTTTGCCGTAAACACCAGCTCTTTTTTCGGATGGGTTATTTTGCTTATTTCCTCCCTGCTCTTTCCCGCATCTGCCGCGTAGTGTTTCAGATCTTTTACAGAAGTTTCTTTCACCGCGGCCTCTCCGTCTACCACTACTTCCTTGCCCACAATATTCTTGGGCATAAAGAATCCATAGTCTTTGAACTTTACCATCATGGTTTCGCCATGGGCATTTTCCATTTTCATCCAGCAACCCTTCTCCTGGCAAACCGATAATATTTTACCAGTGGCCTTGCCGGTAAATTTAGCATCTTTCATACTGGCTTCCAGCTGGCTAACGGGCACAGCGTCCTTTTCAGTAGTGCCGGCACCATATACAATGCCTTTGGCTGCCGGTACAGGCTCCTGGGCAGTGGCACAGAGGGTAAAGCCCAGTACAGCCATCAGTACAAATATTTTTTTCATGCAGGTTCATTTGGGGCAAAGTTGCGCTTTTTACCAAAGCGGGAAAAGCGTTTTTTGCAAAAGAAGAAAAAGAAGCTCATTTAATTCCGTGAAAGCCGCTGTACCCGCTGTGGTAAAAAAATCTGCCATCCAAAATCACTACCTTGCTTTGTCATGAAGCCCATTTCCATACCAAGGCGCATAACGATGGTGGCCTGCCTGATCGCCGGCAGTGGGTTATTGCTTACCCAATGCATTAACAGGCAAAATGAAGCAATGGCAGTGGCGGGCAAAAAAGTGCATGCCGAGCAATTTGCGGGCGCTGCTGCCTGTGCCGGTTGCCACCGGGATATTTACAATACGCATATTCATACGGCCCATTACCGCAGTTCACAGCCGGCTTCCGACAGCAGCATAAAGGGCAGTTTTGCCCAGGGAAAGAATATTTTTTCTTTTAAGCCCGGTGTCTGGGTGGCCATGGAAAAAAGGGACAGCGGTTTTTACCAGGTCGGGTATGTAAATGGTACGGAACAACTGGCCCGCCGTTTTGATATGGTGGTAGGTTCCGGTGCCAAGGGGCAAACCTCCCTGTACTGGCACCTCGACCACCTGTACCAATTGCCCATTACCTACTTTACAGCAGCGGCGGAATGGTCTAACAGTCCCGGCTACCCGCAAAAACCGGTGTTCAACCGGCCCATTACTTCCCGTTGCCTGGAATGTCATACTACCTACGCAAATACCCTTTCTGCGGAAGGCGCCACTGTTGAGTCTTTCGACAAGAACAGCATTTTGTACGGTATCGACTGCGAGAAGTGTCATGGTCCTGGCGCAGAACATGTATTGTACCAGCAACAGCACCCCGCAGCAACAAAAGGAAAATTTATAGTGAACCCGGCGGCGCTTTCAAGGCAGCAGCAGCTGGATGCCTGTGCGCTTTGCCATGGCGGAAAATTACAGAAAACGCGGCCCTCTTTTGAATTTGTTGCCGGTGATAAGCTGGCCGATTTTTTTGCAGTGAATACCGAACCTGCCGACCCTGGCAATATTGATCTGCATGGTAACCAGTATGGCCTGTTGCAGGCCAGTAAATGTTTTAAAAACAGCGAAACGCTCACCTGCAATACCTGTCACAATACGCATGAAAATGAGCGCGGAAAGCCGGCGTTGTTTTCTGCGCGTTGCCAGAGCTGCCATGCCCCGGCGGCGGCGCATGGCAATGGCAAAATCTGCAAGCTCACGGATTCGCTGGGCCCTGCAGTGATGGCCGCCAATTGTATCGATTGTCATATGCCGGCCAAACCTTCACGGGCCATCGCGGTTTTTTTGCCAGGGGCTTCGTCACCCACAGCCGCCTATATCCGATCTCATTTTATCAGTATTTATCCTGAAGAAACAAAGAAGTTCAGGCACTAGTTTAATGGATCAGTTGATGGGCGAAATGTGCGGCCAAATTAATAAACAGGCGTTTGGATCTGCAGGCTTCCAACCGGGCGATGTCTGTAAGCACCGGGTGAAGCCCGGTACTCATTTATTGGCCGACGCGCGGTAAGACTGAATAACCAATGGCCATACCGCCAGGTTTGTTTAGCGCCATCCTTTATCTTCTTCCCTCCTAAAAATCATAATAATCCGCGTTCCATCCGCTACAAACAGGCATCGCGCAGCATTTTCATATAAGCGAGGCCCTTGCTGCGGGCAAACTGGATATTGCGTGCGGGGATCTGTTCCGGTGCGGGAAAAGAAGCCAGGGCTTTCTCGATGCTTTCCTCGCGCAGCAGGTGCAGCATGGGGTATAAAGAGCGGTTGGTATAATTGGCGGCATCGTCTGCCGGCGCGCCGGCAAAAACATAGAGGGGATGAAAGCTGGCTACCTGGTAAACGCCTTCGTAGCCTTCCTGCTTCAGTAATTTTTCAGCGAGGCGGGTCAGTTCCAGGTAATCATCAAATACAGGAAAGGCCTGGGGAAGGATCAGCAGGCTGGTTTCGATGCCGCCTTCATCGAGCCGCCGGCATTCCTTTAGGAAAGATTCCAGGCAATGGGTAAGGCTGGTAGCCATCTCTACCTGGTAATGAATGGTCTGTTGTTTTAGCTCCCGGGCGGCAAAAGGGCAGAAATTACAGCCCGACACCACATCGGTGATCCATTTTTTTGTCTGGCGGATAACCGCCTCCGTTATATCCGTGCTGTTTTTTTCCAATTGGGGATTTTAAAAAATACCGCAAATAGGGTATTGTGCGGTTTTTTGAATTGTCGTCAATTTACATATTGTTTAGCAGCAATCGTTTTAGTTTTTCTCACCTCAAGTTTTCTCTTGTCAGCCCTGCCGGTCTCTCCGGCGGGGCTCTTAGTTAGCTCATTCCAGCTCCTCCCAAAAGAGAGGGACCAGCACCCGGCCGGTGAGGGTTTTATCCATTTGGGTATATTTTCTACGAATAGTATTAATTGCTAATTATCAATTACGCTTCGTCTTTCCGCCGGAAGCCGATCCGGTTACGTATGGGCGGCGGCGGATTCAGCAATTGCTCCAGGCATTCAAAAATCTGGCGGATGTCTTCATCGTGCGATAGCAGCATGGTTTCTGCTTTCTGCATCTGCAGGCCGATTTCTTTATCTGACAACAGCATTTCCCTCATTTTTACAAAAATTTCTATAATGCGGATGCTGGCCTGCATGGCTTTACCGCTTCTTAATACAGCCGCCAGCATCAGCACGCCATGTTCGGTAAAGGCATAGGGCAAAAAACCGCCCAGCTGCTTTTTAGATGGTATCGCATTTTGCGATACCATTTTAGCTGCTTCACGGTCTGTTAACCGGAACATAAAATTGGCCGGAAATCGTTCTTTGTTTCTTTTAACCTGCTCCCTTAACCGAATGGGTTGTACATCGTACAGCAGCGCCAGGTCCCGGTCTAACATGATCTTTTGGTTGCGCACATAATAGATTTTGTTCATCACCGCCTCATCGGCTATCAGCAGGGTATTCATGGCTATATACTTTTCATTTAATTATTGTTTCTATTAACCCTTTTTTAACCTTTCATACAAAAAATACCCACATTGTGGTATTGTACATGTCCGGTATTTATTGTCACTTTACCTATTGTTTAGCAGCAATCGTTTTTAGTTATAGTTTTACTCTCACAGAAGATTCTCATGTTGGCCCTGCCGGCTCCTCCCGGCAGGGCTTTTTTATGTATAGCATGTCTATCTCAAAAAACGGTAACCCCAACGGTGGTCAATACTTTTCACTCCAAACCTTCCGTCTCCAACCTTTCACCATCACCCTGATATAAATACCGGTTTAAAATTACTAATAATTTTAGTAATTATGGGAAAAATACGAACTCATTTTTATTGTACTGATTACTAATGGTTTTCAGTAAGAGGCGCTGCAAGCCTTGCTGGGATTGATTTCCAGTAGGAAGGCTGGCAGGAAGCGCGGATTGGCATTCGAACTTTCGGACCTGCTAACGTACGAACCCCGGGTGCTTGTTATGGTTATATTCCGTCTTTCAACCGGGTCTTTTCAACCGGTTTATATGTTGATTTCCTCCAAAAATGATGGCCAAAAAAATTAGCTTAAAATTACTAACAAAATTAGTGTTGATAAGAAGTTTTTACCTACATTTGACATTATATTACCTTGATTCAGGAATAACCCATTAAAAAATACTGAAAAAAATACCCATTATGTCTAATACAGAAAAATTAAAAGCGCTGAAGCTCACCATGGACAAAATCGACAAAGATTTTGGCAAAGGCAGCGTAATGATGATGAATGAGCGCAGCCAGGAACCGATGGAAGTCATTTCAACCGGTTCAATCGGACTGGATACCGCATTAGGTATCGGCGGTTTACCCAAGGGTCGTATTGTAGAGATTTATGGGCCTGAATCGACCGGTAAAACCACCATTGCCATCCATGTTATTGCAGAAGCACAGAAAAAAGGCGGTATGTGTGCTATTATAGATGCAGAACATGCTTTTGACAGTGCCTATGCCAAAAAGCTGGGGGTAGATGTAGACAATCTCCTGATTTCACAGCCCGATTATGGCGAACAGGGCCTTGAAATTGCCGATCGCCTGATTCTTTCCGGCGCATTGGATGTAGTGGTAATAGATTCCGTTGCCGCCCTGGTACCCAAAGGTGAGCTGGAAGGTGAAATGGGCGATAGCAAAATGGGCCTGCAGGCCAGGTTAATGAGCCAGGCCCTGCGTAAACTAACAGCTACCATCAGCAAAACAAATACCATCTGCATTTTTATCAACCAGCTGCGCGAGAAGATCGGCGTTATGTTCGGAAACCCCGAAACCACTACCGGTGGTAACGCCCTTAAATTCTATGCATCGGTAAGGCTTGACATCCGCCGTGTCAGCCAGATCAAAGACGGCGATGCAGCCGTAGGCAACCGGGTAAAAGTAAAAGTGGTAAAGAATAAAGTAGCACCTCCGTTCCGCGCGGCAGAATTTGACCTGGTATTCGGAGAAGGTATTTCCAAAGCCGGCGAAATTGTAGACATGGGGGTTGAACTGGGCGTAGTACAGAAAAGCGGCAGCTGGTTCAGCTATAACAGCGATAAACTCGGCCAGGGCCGCGAAACGGTTAAACAGCTGATGCTCGATAACCCGGCACTGGCAGATGAGATCGAGGCTAAGATCCGTGAAAAGATAAAAGAACTGGACGCCGCATAACAAATCGTCTCTCGGAACTAGACATAAATGGTTAGTAAGTTACAGCCCCTTTTCAGGGGCTGTTTTTTTGGGGGGATGCTGCTGCCGGTACTGGCATCGCCCTGGTATTACAAAAAATAGTAAGTTGCTTTTTCTTGAAGAGCTGCCCCCTTTTGGGTATATTTATTTTACGGGTAACAGCGGGAACCGAAGTCTGTAAAAAGCAGCAAGCTGCGACACAGCAATAATAAAAATCAAGGGAGCCTCTATGGAATTCGACCAGGATAATAAAGTAATACAGCTTTGTGCAAAGGGGATGGAATGGGAAGGGCAGGGACGATTGGCTGAGGCCAGCCGTTTTTATTTTACGATGCCTGGTATGCAGCAACCACCAGCCTGGAGAAATGTACCGCCGCACATTGTGTGGCTAGGCACCAGGAAAATATTTCAGACAAATTAAAATGGGATGAGACAGCGTTGCAACACGCATTGAACATAAACAATGACAGCATTAAAGAAACCATGCCCTCTCTTTACCTGAACATAGGAAAATGCTATGAAGATTTAAATCATCTTTACCACGCAAAAGCCAGCTACCAGCAGGCATTTTCTTTCACAGCCTACCTGCCCGGTAATGGATACGGCAACATGATAAAAGCAGGCATAACAAATGGACTTAAAAGAATTGGCCAGGGCGATAAACAATATCCGGGCGTAGATCCTGTATCGGACAGCAGATAAATAATAGCACCAATGATAAAAATTACAACGGGCATTTTATTAATTTCTACACTGTTTGCCTGCGTAAACAATGACCGGCAAAAAAAAGCCGCCCCTGCTAAAGATAGCCTTCCAGCTGTTACCCTACAAAAAACAGCAGCTGGTTCGGCCATAGCTGCGTATTTTAAAATAACGAAAGACTCCGTACTGATTTTGCCCTTCGAGATAGCGGTAGCGCTAAGTCCCAAAGCACAGGAGCGGCTCAAAAAGGGAAACGAAACCATCATTGTAAATGCTTTTTTCACCGGCGATCCCAAAAGCAGTGCGCATGCAAAACTGCAGGAAGATGGCAGTTTTTATGTGGCCAGCGGAGAAAAAGAGATTCATTATGGGGAGACAGCGAGATTTGACAGCATACGATTTTCAAAAAAAATATTTGAACAGCTCGCAGACAAAGACATCGACCTGGGCATCAATGTATACAGCGGCCGAAAAACTTCCGGCGATAACCTCCTGAACTGTGAACCGCTGTTCGATAAGATCAGCCATGTGGTAAATAAGACCTTTACGCTGAAGGGCAAACTGATCTATGGAGACGATTAATACAACCTGTTATTCATATTGTAAACCTGATAATATGCCAGTGCAACCAAGGAAGATCTTTTCTTCAGCCATACTGCTTCTTCTTTTTGTTACAACCGCTGCGGCTCAGTCGGCGCCCGGCTTTCCAACGGCCGTTGAAAGGCAATTCAGTCATATTGAAAACGACATTCTCAGCAGTGCGGAAGCTATGCCTGCCGACGGGTATTATTTTACACCCGATAGCCTGAAAATAAATTGCGGCAACTTCAAAGGCGTCAGGACCTTTGCGGGGCAAGTCATGCACCTGGCAACCGACAATATCCTGATCTGGAGTGCTGTTACCGGCGACTCCGTAAGAGCCGATATCACCGATGTAAACGGACCACCCGCCATCAGAACAAAAGCAGCCATCATCCAATACCTGAAAGCATCTTTTGCCATCGGGCACAAAGCAGTAGCCAGCCTCACGGCAGCAAATGCCATGGGATCAATCGAATTCCGCGGCAGGCAATTGCCGCGGCTCGATCTTTGTTTTTATGCGCTCACCCATGCCAACGAACATTACGGGCAAATGGCATTGTATCTGCGAATGTGCGGTGTTATTCCGCCAGCCACCATGAACGAAAAATAAAACCTCCCCAATAATAATGGTTATGATTTCAGGAACAACATTCAAAGAGATGGCACTTTCTTTTCAGGGCGTTGAGACCACCCCACATTTTAACCGGATGGGTTTTAAAATAACCGGCAAGCGCATGTTTGCTACTTACCTGGCCGAAGACAATACGGCAAACGTATTCCTGACGCCGGCAGAACAGGCGGTGTTTTGTAAAATGGATGAAATAAATATCTATCCAGTACCCAATAAATGGGGCGAAAAAGGCGCCACTACCATTAACCTGAACAAGGTAGACCCGGGCATATTGCAGGAAGCCCTGTTATCGGCGTATAAAGAAGTGCTGGCGGTTAAGAAGAAAAAATGAATAGAGAGTGATATTATTTTGCTGTAGATAAACGGAGTACATAAAGACACAAAAAATTTATCATCTAAGCTACAACGATTACCGGCTTCACCTCGGGAAGGAGATGAATGTGGAAAAATAAAAAGTCAATAAAAACGCGGCAAATAGCCGGTTTGAAGCATTTCTACGCACCTTTTCAAGCTGAGTTTCTTGATGATTAAAAATAAATTAGTACTTATTCGTCAATGCGAGTGCGTTAAAATAAATTAATAATATCGCCTTCCAAATAACTATCTTAGTGATGATATCAGGCGCGTATTTTAGAATCTCCTTCTCATCTAATTTGTAATCTGTATCGATAAGAAAACAGCTGTGTACGTATCAACTACACAAATTTTACTGCCAAGATTATCGCATTTGATCAAGCTTTGTTATCAAAAAAAATTAAACGATGGATATCAAAATTGAAACGGCGAGTAGTAAAGCAATTGCGGAATTAGCAAAATACCTTACAATGAATGTAATTTGTCATTCTGTCGATTCAAATTCTGAAGTCTTGAAGACCGCGGAACAAAGCCTTAATGCTGAAGAACTTCCCAATCCCCAGGCATATAAGGGCACACGCAATATATTAATTGTTGGGGCGGGTGCATCTTTCAATGCAAACAGCAAAATTTTAACTGCTAATAGCTTCAAAAATACTATCAGGGCTGAATTTGAGCCAGACAGTAGTCAGCTGAAGAGTAAAGTAGATACAATATTAGAAAAAATCTTGACTGACCTTCCTAAAACGGGTGGGAAAAGAAAAACAGATAAACAAAATATTAAAAAGACCGTATATGAGGTTTTAGAGAAACATAAAGACAGCATTAATGACTATGGGAACCAGTATAAAAAACAGCTAGAATATTTGGAAAGAGTGAACGGACTTATTAGGGATGAATTTGAGACGGTGATGTTGGCCTGTTCAAGAATAGACAATGAAAGGGTATTAGAAAAATTGAAAGATGTCTATGATATAAAACATGTACCTAATTTTTTTTATGAATTGGCCGCGCATATGTTCAAGCATCGCTTTATAGATGTCATTATTGATTTTAATTTTGATGAGATATTCAGTCATACTATTGAACAGGAAATGGCATCAATGGATTATGAACAT
>CAXTMV010000066.1:0-22010 GCA_964245425.1 uncultured Flavihumibacter sp.
AGAGCATCCCGCATGTTACAAAAATGCTGCTGGAGCTGGTGGAGGAAGGTTTTATTGAAGAGGGCGGACTGGCGCCTTCCAGCGGGGGGCGTCGTGCACAGGTATATTCCCTGAAAGCCGACAGCATTTATATTGTTGCGGTGGCCATGGACCAGCTGTATACCAAAGTGCTGGTAACCGATGTGCTGAATAACCCTGTTTTACCGCTGGAAACACATGAATTAAGGTTGCTGAATAATAATACGGCACATGCGGAGCTGGTAAAGATTATCAATGATGTGATTGGCCGTTCAGGAATTGACCGGGAGAAAATTGCAGGTATCGGGATCGGCATGCCGGGTTTTACGAATACCAAACTGGGCGTAAATTATTCTTACCTGGTTCCCTTTAACGGCGAAAGCCTCTATAAGTTCCTGGAACGTGAGCTGGGCATTCCGGTTAACATAGACAATGACTCCAGCCTGGTAGCCCTTTCAGAATTAAAATTCGGACTGGCCAAAGACAAGGAAGAGGTAATGGTCATTAATATAGGGTGGGGAATTGGACTGGGCATGATCGTCAACGGCGTATTGTTCCGCGGTTTTACGGGTTATGCAGGCGAGCTGAGCCATATACCCATTTCTGAAAGCGATACGCTTTGCGAATGCGGTAAAAGAGGCTGCCTGGAAACGGAGGCCAGTCTTAAAGTGATTACAGAGCGGGCCATGAAAGAAGTAAAGGAAGGCAGTGTTTCCGGCTTGAAATACGACGACCGGCCCGAGCAGATGAGTGAAGCCATTTTTGTAGCCGCCAATAAAGGCGATCAGTATGCGATAGAATTATTATCCGATATGGGCTATAAGATCGGCAAAGCCATCGCCATACTGATACATATCATCAACCCGGAGCTGATTGTACTGAGTGGAAGGGGAGCGGATGTAGGCAAGATCTTACTGGCACCCATTCAGCAGGCATTGAATAAGTATTGCATTCCGCGACTGTCTGAATTTACGGGCGTAAAAGTTTCTGCCATTGGCCGCAAAGCAGAATTGATGGGTGCGGCAGCGCTCGTAATGGAAAACTTTGGAAAAACATCCAGAACAGATAAAATAAAAGAAGAAGTATTGAAATAACAACCGCTCAATAAAGACCTCCCTACTGAAATAGCGCATAAAACGAACCTTCCTGTTTGAAAATTGTTGAACGACGCACAAGCAATCGAAAGACATACTTGATTAAGCGGTGTTGGTATGAGGATATTTCTTTTCTACTGCGATGCTGGCAAATCGCAGGATATCTATCTATCAATAACGGCAATCAATCAGCTTTTGTTAATGCAGCTGCTGTAAGCAGCCCTTAAAAACATTTACTTGTCATCGTTAGTATGATTGCCTGCAAAAAGAACTGTCTAATTTTTTTTATCATCAAAAACAACTGCGAAATGAGAAAGTTACGGTCCTTAATGTTTCTGCTACTGCTGAGCTCAGTGGTGATGGCACAAACACGGCTGATATCCGGCACTATCAAAGATGCAAAAACCGGCAGTCCCATGCCGGCCGTTACCGTTAAGATAAAAGGCAAAAGTACTTCCACTATTACCAGTTCGGAAGGAACCTTCAGCCTGAGTGTGCCTGCTGGCGCGGCTACACTCGAAATATCTTCTGTTGGTTACGGTACTAAAACAGTTGACGTAGAAGCCGGTTCTACTGCTGTTGAGATTTCAATGGACCCTACCTCTGCTGCTTTATCAGAAGTGGTGGTTACGGCATTGGGTATCTCTAAACAATCCAGAAAATTAGGTTATGCAGTTACGTCTGTTAACGGCGACCAGCTCAGTAAAGCGCGTGAGAACAATGTGGCACTGGGACTGGAAGGCCAGGTAGCAGGCTTGAACATACACGGCACCAGCGGCGGTCCGGCCGGTTCTGCCCGTATCTTACTAAGAGGGGTATCCAGCCTTACCGGCGGTGGTTCTCCTTTGTTTATTATCAATGGTGTACCCATGGACAATACACAGCGTGGTTCTACCAATGAGTGGGGCGGTTCCGATAATGGAGACGGTATCGGTAATATCAACCCCGATGATATTGAAAGCATGACCGTGCTAAAAGGCCTTTCTGCCTCGGCTCTGTATGGTTCAAGGGCCGCCAATGGCGTTATCCTGATCACGACCAAAACCGGTAGAAAAGGAACGGTGAATGTGGAATACAACGGCAATTTTGTGGCTGAGAAAGCCATCAACAGCACCGATTTTCAATATGTATACGGACAAGGTACCGGTGGTGTAAAACCCGCCAACCAGAGTGCTGCACAGGCAACCGCCCGTTTTGCCTGGGGCGCTAAAATGGATGGTTCTTCTTACACCGGTTTCGATGGCAAGACCTATGCCTATTCTCCTTATAAAAATAACATCGCCGATTTTTATCGCTGGGGCCCTTCTTTCACCAACACCGTTTCTGTCAGCGGCGGCACCGACAAGGGATCCTATCGTTTGTCGCTCTCCAACCTGAGCAATGATGCCATTGTAAGAGGCAGCGGTCTGGGCAGAAAAACCGTTAACTTCAGTACCGAACAAAAGGTAACGGATAAGCTTTCTTTTTCTATCACGGCGAGCTATATTGATCAAAAAGCCTCCAATCCTCCTCAATTGAGCGATGGACCCGGTAACCCGAACAATGGTATATTCCTGGCGCCGAATATCAAAGAATCTACGCTGGCACCCGGTTACGATGCCAATGGAAGGGAAATTGTTTTCAGCGATGATAACTATGTTACCAATCCTTATTTCGTCACCAATAAATGGATCAATGATATCAACCGCAAAAGGCTGATAGGATCTGTATCCGGAAAATATAATTTCACCGATTGGTTATACCTGCAGGGCCGTGTTGGCTATGATCGCCAGGATGACCGCCAGTTGGGTATTACACCCACCGGTACTGATTATTCTTATAACACTGCCGGCCAGTCTGGTGGCATCAGCCTGAATACGCAGAGTGCCTACGAATTGAACCTGGATGGCCTTGTAGGGTTAAGCCACAAACTGACCAAAGACATCAGCCTGGATGCCACCGTGGGCGCTAATTCACGCCGCAACAAACTGGAAGCGGTAGGCATTGGCGGAAGCCCTTTCGTAATTCCTAACCTGTATGCACCTGGTAATGTGCTGAGCTTTAACAGGAGCTATAAATACCAGGAAAGAGCTGTTCATTCAGGTTACTATTCGATGGATTTCAGCTATCGTGATTTTCTTACCCTCGGCACCACCGGCCGGTATGATGCCTTTTCAACATTGTACAATTCAGGCATACCAACAAGTCAGCGAAATGTATTTACGCCTTCTGTATCCGGTAGTTTCCTGTTCTCACAGTTTTTGCATTCTCCCACGCTTAGCTTCGGCAAACTGCGTGCTTCTTATGCCAAAACAAGTGGTGAACCGGTTAACCCTTACCAGACAGCGGTATATTATTCCGTGGGCAATGCTATCAACGGCATTTCCACCGGCAGCTTCAGCGGAACGCTGCCCAACCTGTTCCTGAAACCATACACCATTTCAGAATATGAGTTTGGTACTGAACTGAAATTCTTTAAGAACCGCCTCGGCTTAGACCTGGCTTATTTCAATCGCAAATCCGTTAACGAAATCATGAACTCATCGCTTAGCCAGGCAACTGGTTATACCGGTTCCGTAATTGCCAATGGTTCTATGCAAAACAAGGGTGTTGAAGTGCTGTTAACCGGTACGCCTATCAAGAGCGGCAGCTTTAACTGGAACGTGAGCCTTAACTTTACTTCTATCGCCAACAAAGTGCTGAAAACAGATGCCGCCAGTGGAAATTTACCCCAAGGTAATTACCGCCCGCTGAATGCGAACACCGCCTATGTGGTAGGTTTGGCTGGCCCGCAGGTGCAGGGGCATGATTATACCTATAATACCAAAGGACAGATTGTAGTAGACGCTGCCGGTTTACCCGTGCAGGGCGCCCTTATTAACCTGGGAAGCGTGCTGCCCAAGCAATATGGCGGACTTAAAAATGATTTCTCTTACAAAGGATTTGATCTGTCTATCCTGGTAGATTACAATTTTGGCAACAAGGTATTGTCCGCTACCAAAGACTATGCTGTGGCAAGAGGGTTGGATAAAGAAACCCTGGTTGGACGTGAAACGGGCATACTGGTAAACGGTGTACTGGCCGATGGTACGCCTAATACCACAAAAGCCAGTGCTGAGACATACTACCAGCGCCTGGCAACCATTTCCAAGTTCAATGCACTCGATGGCGATTACATCAAATTACGCCAGGTTACCCTGGGCTATACCATTTCAGAAAAAGCATTGTCAAAAGTGCCGGTGTTCAGCTCCATTCAGATTTCACTGGTGGGCCGCAACCTGATCACTTTTCTGAAACATACCGATAACATAGACCCGGAAGCAGGTTTCTCTTCAATTATTGCTTATGCAGGTATCGAAGGTACCAGCCTTCCTTCTACCAGGTCTTTTGGTATCAATGCTAATTTCAAATTCAAAAAGTAGTACAATCATGAAAAAACTAATTATATATTCAGGTATGGCGGTAACCCTGTTTACTACGGCCTGTACCAAAAAATTTGATGCACTGAACACGGACCCTACCCAGGCTTCAGCATCCAATTTTGATCCGAACTTATTATTGCCTTCCGGTATACTCGGTTATGCAAATGCCACTACCGGTTACAGCGGGCCGATCCTTTTCCAGAGCATGTGGGCGCAAACCTTTGCATCTGCTATTTATCCCGGCTATTACAGCAATGGAGATAAATATGTACAGGGCGGAAGCTACCTGGCTTACCAGGCTTCTACCTGGAACGACGCTTACCAGGCGGCCAGTTACCTGCGCGAAGCGCAAAACCTGTCGGCCGGCAAATCGGCCCTCAGCAACCTCAGCGGGGTTTCCAAAATTGTGGAGCTGCTGAACATTGAAGCAGTAACGGATGTATATGGAGATGTGCCTTACAGCCAGGCTTTACAGGCCAAATCGGGTATTGCACAACCTGTCTATGATCAGCAACAGACCATTTATCCTTCCATGCTGGCCAAGCTGGACAGTGTATTGCCTACGCTCGATGCAACAAAAGGCAAGCTGACCAATGATCCTTCTTCTTATAAAGGCGATGTAGCGGAATGGAAGAAATTTGGCTATGCATTAATGCTGCGCATGGCCATGCGTTTAACCAAAGTGGATGCCGCCACTGCACAGAAATATACAGAAAAAGCGTATGCCAGCGGATTATTTACCAGCAATGCTGACAATGCTTATATTGTTTACGACAATGCCGACGGCTTTCATAACAACAATACCGCGGCCCTGGTTACCGGTGAAGATTATTCTGAAGTAAAATGGGGCACCTTACTGATCAATACGCTGAAAACAAGTGCCGATCCAAGGCTCAGCATCATTGCAGAAGTACCACAGCCCGGTAAGGCCAATGCAGCCAACCAGACCCTGGCCGGCGATAATACTGCCGCCAAACAGGTGGGCATGCCCAATGGGTATGATGGCAATGGGCTGGCCACTGATATTTCGCACGCACCCGGCTATCCCGGTGCTACCGGAACAGGCGGAGATGCAAATGCAACCGGCGCTTACTCACGCCCGGTTACCAGCCTGTATCTTTCACTGAATGCACCTACTTTCTTTTTAACATACGCGCAAACAGAATTCCTGCTGGCTGAGGCAGCCGCCAGGGGATGGTCAGTAGGTTCATCTGCAGCCGTGCATTATACCAATGCATTGTCTGCTGCTTTACAGACACTGGGTACCTTTGCCGCCTCCGGCGCCATCGCCCCGGCAACAGCCACCACTTATGCCACTGCTCATCCGCTGGACATATCCAGCCTCACCAATTCACTTACGCAGATCAATACGCAATACTGGATCTACGAAAGCACTATTTTCGATTTCGACGAAGCCTGGAGCAACTGGAGAAGATCCGGCTACCCGGTGTTAACACCGGTTAATTATCCTGGTAACTTTACCAATGGCACCATCCCCAGGAGACAGTCTTACCCTACCAGCGAAGCTTCTCAGAACCCAACCAATTACAAGACTGCTGCTGCTGCTTTAACGGGGGGCGATTTGTATACCGGCAGGGTTTGGTGGGATAAATAAATGTCACTGCTGCTTCTCATTTCTATATGGCAACAAGACTACCCAAAAGGTAGTCTTGTTCCTTTACAAAAGGTTTCACAAATGCGGCACGTGCCGCTCCGAATTTGACCTATTGTGGTAACTTCATCTATCATCCAAGGCTTCTAATCCTGATGTTTAAAAAGAAAGCGATATTTTTTTTCCGTTACACCGTTTTAGTTTACTGCCTGTTGGTATGCATCTCCCAAATGCAGGCGCAGCAACCCCTGTTTCAATTACTATCGCCCAAAGAGACCAATATTAAATTTAGCAACGACCTGAATGAATCGGAGAACATGAACGTGCTGGCCTATGAATATTTTTACAATGGCGGCGGCGTGGCCGTGGGTGATATCAACAATGATGGACTGCCCGATATCTTCCTGACCGGTAATATGAAGCCCAATAAACTGTACCTGAACCTGGGCAATATGAAATTCAAAGATATAACCAGCGAAGCCTGCAAAGGAATGGAAGGCCGTGAAGGCGGCTGGAAAACCGGCGTTACCATGGCCGATGTAAACGGAGATGGCCTGCTGGACATCTATGTTTGCTATTCCGGAAAGGTAAACGAGGATATGCGCCGCAACCAGCTCTTCATTAACCAGGGCAACCTGCATTTTGCCGAGAAGGCAAAGGAGTATGGCCTCGATGATGCGAGCTATAGCACGCAGGCCGCTTTCTTTGACTATGATAACGACGGCGACCTGGATATGTTCCTGCTGAACCACAGCGTAAAAAAGATTGACAATATGGAATTTGCCCGATACCGCGGCGAAACGGATGGCTTTTCGGGCGATAAACTATACGAAAACACCGGTAACCACTTTACCGATGTTTCTAAAAAAGCCGGTATCCGGCAAAACATACTTACGTTCGGGCTGGGCATTGCCATTGCAGATGTAAACAAAGATGGCTGGCCCGATATCTATGTAACCAATGATTACAATGAACCTGATTACCTCTACATTAATAATGGCAACGGCAGCTTCACTGATCAAAGCAGGCAAAGCCTCCGCCATATTTCTCATTTTTCCATGGGGGTGGATATTGCCGATTATAACAACGATGCCCTGCCCGATATCATGACCCTCGATATGCTGCCCGAAGACAACCGCCGGCAAAAACTATTGCAGCTACAGGAAAACTATGAATCTTTTGAGCTGATGCAGACCCAGGACCTGCACAAACAGTATATGCGCAATATGCTGCACTTAAACAATGGCGATAATACTTTCAGTGAGGCTGGTCAGTTGGCAGGCATATCCAATACGGACTGGAGCTGGGCGCCGCTGTTTGCTGATTACGACAATGATGGCTGGAAAGACCTCTATGTTACCAATGGCTACCTGCGCGATTACACCAATAAAGATTTTTTAAAATACTGGGGCGATTATAAAGTAAAAAAAGCGATCGACCGGGAACCCGCCCTGCTGATGGACCTGATCAAAGCCATGCCCGTTACCACCCTGCCCAATTATATTTTCAGGAATAACCACGATTTGACTTTTACTAATAAACAACAGGAATGGGGGCTTGGTAAAACAGGTATCTCCAGCGGCGCCGTCTATGTTGATCTTGATAACGACGGCGACCTGGACCTAATCATCAATAATATCAATGAGCCTGCCAGCGTATACAGAAATATGAGTCGCGAGCAAACCAACAGCAACTACCTGTCCGTGGCATTGCAATACAAAAACCCCAACATCAATGCAGTGGGCGCAAAAGCAATTGTATACAGCAATGGCGGCCTGCAATACCAGGAACTGAACCCGAACCGCGGCTATCTCTCCTGTGTATCCACCCAACTGCATTTCGGACTGGGTACGGCCACTACTGCTGACTCCGTACGCATCATCTGGCCCGACAATACCACCCAATTATTTACCCAGGTAAGCGGCAACCGCAAATGGGTGGTCAAGTATGATAAAACTGCCGCCGTTCCATCCATAACCGGTCCGCAATCGCCGGGCATTTTTACCAAAACCGTTTCTCCGATCAGTTATACAAATGAAGCGCCGCCTGAAAATGATTTTAAAAGGCAATTGCTGATGCTTTTCATGTATTCCAAAGCAGGGCCGGCCATGGCCAAAGCCGATATTAATAAAGACGGGCTGGAAGATCTGTTTATCAGTGGCGACCGGAACAAACCTGGCCGGATATACCTGCAGCAAAAGAACGGCAGCTTTACAGAAATGCCGGACGTTGCCATTGGCAACGAAAATGAATCGACCATTGCTGCCGCTGCTTTCTTCGATGCCAATGGAGACGGACTGCCTGATCTGTACGTGGCGAAAGGCGGATTGGGTCTCTGGATACCCAATACAGCTTCTTTACAGGATGAACTGTATATGAATAATGGCAGGGGAGGATTTGATACGCTGGCGGACCGGTTGCCCAATCTCAGTGCGTCTTCAAAATCATGTGTGCGCCCCTGCGATTACGACAATGATGGAGACCAGGACCTGTTCATCGGCGGCCGGGTAGTACCCGGCGCTTACCCCACTGCACCGCAAAGCTACCTGCTCAATAACGACGGAAAAGGAAAGTTTACCATTGTACCCGTTCCTTTTGCAGCAATTGGCATGGTTACCGATGCCCAATGGACCGATCTCAATAAGGATGGGCGGAAAGATTTGATCCTTTGTGGTGAGTTTATGCCCATCACTGTTTTTATCAATACAACGGCTGGCTTTGTAGATAAAACAAATGAATATTTTGAACAGCCGGTAAACGGTTTATGGAACACATTAACCCTGGCCGATATAGACGGAGATGGCAACACTGATATCATTGCGGGTAATATCGGCACCAATACACAGCTTCGGTTTTCGGCCAGCCAACCGGCAGAAATGTATTATGCCGATTTTGATGACAATGGTTCTGTCGATCCGTTTCTGAATTTTTATGTGCAGGGCACCAGCTACCCCTTTGTAAGCAGGGATGAACTGAATGAACAGATATACCCCATGCGCCGGAAATTCCGTTCATACAACGATTATTCGGGCGCTGTCATGAAGAATATTATTGATTCGGCTGCCCTGGCAAAAGCCGGCAGGCTGAAGGCAAGCGAACCGGGCTCGGCGGTTTTCTTGTATAAGAATGGCAAATTTGTTCAGCAGGCATTGCCCCTGCAGGCGCAGTTTTCGATGGTAACAAAAATAATTGCGGATGATTTCGACAAAGACGGGCACACCGATCTGCTGCTGCTGGGCAACCATTCAGACAACCGCCTCAAGCTGGGCAGTATGGATGCCAACTATGGCTGCCTGCTGGCCGGCGATGGGAAAGGCCATTTCAGTTACGTGCCGCAACCGCGTTCAGGCCTGTCCGTTACAGGAGACACCAAATCGGCTACAGAAATCATGATCAACGGCCAAAAGTATATTGTCATTGCAGCAGCCGGCGCGGCCCTGCAGTTGTATAAAGCACCTTAACATGAAGCGATTTGTCATCATAGTTGCCTGCCTGCCTTTTTTTGCCTCCGCACAAAAAGGTTTAACAGGTATTACCGATCGAATACCGCAGGCGGTTTTTGCCTTGTCGAAAGTAATGATGCACGATGTGGTAAACCCGCCGGCGGCCAGCCGTTATTATGCATACTGCATGATGGGCGCCTATGAGATCGTATCGCAGCAAGACAGCTCGGTAATTCCTCTTGCCCGGCTGATAAAATCATACACGACCTATACCCTGGTAACCGAAAAAAAAACCTATAACCCCCAGGTAGCTGCACTGTATTGTATACTCGAGACCGGCCGCCTTTTATTGCCATCGGGCTTTATGCTCGAAGAAGACCAGAAAAAATTACTGGCAGCATTGGCGAAGCAGAAAATTTCACCCACTATTATACAGTCATCCGTTGCAGTAGCCAATAATATGGCTGCCAATATTGTGAACTGGTCAAAAAAAGACAATTACAATAAGTTAAGCGCCAAAAGGCGGTACACGCCCATCAAAGGCGATGCCTATTGGTATCCCACGCCCCCGGCTTATATTGAAGCAGTAGAACCCAACTGGAATACCATCCGAACCCTGGTCATTGATTCCGCCAACCAGTTCATACCGCCGGCCCCGGTGCCTTTTAGCAAAGACAGCAACAGCGCCTTTTACAACCAGACAATGGAAGTATACCGAACGGTGAACCATTTATTGCCCGACCAGTTGCAGATGGCCGCTTTCTGGGACTGCAATCCTTTTGCCGTGAGCACCGCCGGCCATATGTCTATCGGGTTTAAGAAGATTAGTCCGGGTGGTCATTGGATGGGCATCACCGGCATAGCGGTTAAGAAGGCAGGACTATCTTTCAATGTCTCTATTGTATTGCATACCATGGTCGGTATAACGCTGATGGATGCTTTTATCAGTTGCTGGGAAGAGAAATACCATAGCAACCGCATCCGCCCGGAAACCTATATCAACCGTTATATTGATATTAAATGGCAGCCCATTCTGCAAACACCTCCGTTTCCGGAATATACCAGCGGCCATAGCGTGATATCCACAGCGGCAGCGGCGGTGCTCACTTATTTCCTGGGCGATCGTTTTGCGTATACCGATAATTCGGAATCATTGTTTGAACTGGCACCCCGCTCTTTTACTTCTTTTAACCAGGCCGCTGCCGAAGCGGCCATTTCCAGGTTATATGGCGGTATTCATTACCGCGATTCCATTGAATACGGGCAGCAGGAAGGACGGGCCATTGCGGCTACCATCATAGACAGAATGAAAGCGATAGGGATTGGCATTAAAAAAAGATGATGATAAGTAATGAACCCAAAACAGGCGCGGCGGACACCGGGCCTGAAGCGGAACTTGGGCCGAGGTCGAAACACATTTAAACCCTACTTTTATCACTCAAAATATATATCAATGATAAAACGGATGCTTCCTGTACTGTTTGTTTGTTTTATAACAGTAACCCTAACGGCCCAGTCTTATACACCCACTCCTGAAAACCTGAAAGCCCGTGAATGGTTCAACGATGCCCGCTTTGGCTTATTTATCCACTGGGGGCCCTTTAGCATACCCGGCGCCGGTGAATGGGTGATGAATGAAAGAAAAATTACCGTAAAAAACTATACGCGGCTGATGGATTTTTTCAACCCCCTTTCTTTTAATGCAACAGAATGGGTGCGCATGGCGAAAAACGCCGGCATGAAATACATTACACTGATTACCCGTCACCACGACGGCTTCAGCATGTGGGATACCAAGTTTAGCGACTTTAACATCATGAATACCCCCTATAAAAAAGATGTGGTAAAAATGATGGCCGATGAATGCCATAAACAAGGCATCAAACTATACCTGTATTATTCCTTGCTCGACTGGCGGCGGGAAGACTACCCGCACGAGACCGGTCGCACGGGACAAACATCCGGCAGAAAAGGCCATGGCGATTATGCGCATTACCTGCAGTTTATGAAGAACCAGCTAACCGAACTGCTTAGCAATTACGGTGAAATAGGCGGCATCTGGTTCGATGGTCACTGGGACCAGACCGCGCCGGAAGGCGCTGCTGATCGCGCTTCGCGGATCAACTGGCGCTACGATGAAATATATGCACTGATACATAAGCTGCAACCGCAATGCATGATCGGCAATAACCATCACCTGACACCTTTTGCCGGCGAAGATTTCCAGATGTTTGAGCGCGACCTGCCGGGCGAAAATAAATCGGGCCTGAGCTTTCAGCAGGCGTCTGATCGCCTGCCCCTGGAAACCTGTGAGACCATGAACGGATCCTGGGGATTCAACATCACCGATACCAGCTACAAATCGGCCAAAAAAATAATTCATTACCTCATTAATGCTGCCGCCCGCAATGCCAACCTGCTGCTGAATGTGGGGCCAATGCCCAACGGTAAGATACAACCGGAATTTACCGATACCCTGCAGGCTACGGGCCAATGGCTACAACAAAACGGCACAACTATTTATGGCACCCGCGGCAACCTGGTGGCACCACAATCCTGGGGCGTTGTTACCGGAAAGAACAAAACATGGTATGCACATATTATTAACCAGTCTCCTTCGGGATCCATTTTTATACCGACAAAAGAAAAAATAATCGGGGCGACCCTCTTCCCGGATAAACAAAAAATAAAATACAAACAGGACGATACTGGTGTAACAGTATTTCTTGACAATATAAAAACAGACGACCTGGACACGATCATTCAGCTGGAGACGAAATAGCATCCCCCATCAGCCATCCTAACACCAGACATCAGCCATATATGAATCAAAAAAAGAATATTCTTCATATCCCTCTACTATCAATAGTATTATTTACCTGTTCAGTGGTTACTGCCCAGACAACCATTCCCATTGAATCGGCCGATCATGCGATGGTGCTGCAGACGGATAAAGACAACCGGCTGCGGATGGTCTATAACGGGCCGGTACTGTCAAACAAAAAAGAATACAGTTCGGTAGCGGCACAATATGACATGCACGATGGCAATGAAGCCGGTGTGTACGATAATGCCTACAGCACAGCAGGCACTTATAGCCTCACCGAGCCTGCCCTGCAGGTAACGCATGCAGACGGCAATGCTTCGCTCGACCTGAAATACATCAGCCACGCGGTTCAGCACATCGATAACAATACCACCCTTACCAGCATTTTGCTGCAGGACGACCTGTATCCTTTTAAGGTAACCCTCTTATATAAAGTATGGCAGCAGGAGAATGTAACGGAACAATGGGCAGAGATCTCGCATTCGGAAAAGCAACCGGTGGTGTTACAGAAATATGCATCCGCCAACCTGTACCTGGCCGGGAAGGATTTTTACCTGACCACTTTCCAGGGGCAATATGCCAAAGAAATGCAGCCGGCCACCACCCGGCTTGAGCAGGGCATGCGCAGCATTGAATCGAAGCTGGGTACCCGTGCCATGCTGTTACAAAGCCCGGATTTTATCCTGGGGCTGGGCAAGCCGGCAACGGAAACAGAAGGTTCTGTTGTGATAGGCCAGCTGGCCTGGAGCGGTAATTTTAAACTGGAGTTTGAAGTAGATTCTTACCACAACCTGCGCTTTATTGCAGGCATCAATCCCTTTGCATCTGCCTATACGCTGATGCCCGGCAAATTGTTCAAAACGCCTTCACTGATATACAGCTTCTCCGATCATGGTACCGGCATGGCCAGCCGGCAATTACACGACTGGGCCCGCAATTACCGCCTGTTGGATGGCAATGGAGAAAGGCTTACTTTATTGAACAACTGGGAAGCCACCTATTTTGATTTTGATGAAAATAAAATAAGCGGTTTGTTCAAGGGTGCCGCAAAACTGGGGGTTGATATGTTTTTGCTGGACGATGGCTGGTTTGGCAACAAGTACCCGAGAAACGGCGATCATGCCGGACTGGGCGACTGGCAGGAGAACATAAAAAAGCTGCCGCATGGCCTTGGCTACCTGGTAAAAGAAGCACAACAGGAACAACTGAAATTTGGTGTCTGGATAGAACCGGAAATGGTAAACCCCAAAAGTGAATTGTATGAAAAACACCCCGACTGGGTGATCAAACAGCCGGACAGACCGGAGATCTATTTCCGAAACCAGCTGGTGCTGGATGTCAGTAATCCGCAGGTGCAAAATTTTATTTACAATATTGTCGATAGCCTGTTTATTAAAAATCCCGGACTGGCCTTTATCAAATGGGATTGCAATTCACCGGTGTATAATTCTTATTCTGCCTACCTGCAGAAACAGCATTTACCACAGTCGCATTTACCGGTAGAATATGTACGGGGACTGTACAGCGTACTGGAACGGATAAGAGCAAAGTATCCCCATATACCCATGATGCTTTGTTCGGGTGGAGGTGGAAGGGCGGATTATGAATTACTGAAATATTTTACAGAATTCTGGCCCAGCGATGATACAGAACCGGTAGAAAGAATTTTTATGCAATGGAATTATTCTTATTTTTTTCCGTCCATCGCCACCGATAACCATGTAACAGACTGGGGCAAGCAGCCGATCAAGTTCAGGGTAGATGTGGCCAGTATGGGTAAACTTGGTTTTGATATTGTGGCCGATTAATTAAGTGCGACCGATATGGAATTTTGCCAGCAGGCAGTAAAAAACTATAACCAGTTTAAACATACGGTATGGAAGGGCGATTTGTTCCGCCTGCTGAATCCACAGGAAAACCCGCTGGCCGCTTTGATGTATGTAAGCAAGGACAAAAGCAGCGCCATTATGTTTAACTTTTCTGTGAGTACCCGTTTGGCCAATACAGAAACCCCCTTGCCCATTCCGCTGGCCGGGCTGGATGCCGCCAAAAAATACCGGGTAAAAGAAATCAACCTGTACCCGGGCAGCCGGTCACCTTTTAAAGACGACCAGGAATATTCAGGCGATTTTCTGATGAAGGCTGGTATCAACCCGCATGTAAATGGAAGAAGGCAAAGCGTAGTTCTAAGCATAGAGGAAATTCATTAGTTCGGATGGTTCAACAGTTCGTTCATTCCGTTGCCGGTACCTGCTGCAAAATTGAGAACCAACGAACTGCATAACTATCCGAACCGGCGAACTATCCGAACCGGAATGAGAGTAAAAGACTTATTTTTGCCAGATTAAATAATCTCCCTATGCCTGAAAAAATTGTTGACTTAAGACATATAAATATTTTCCAGGGAACCAATCTTGTACTGCAGGATGTTAACATCAGTATCGAGAAAGGTGAATTTGTGTACCTGGTAGGAAAAACCGGTACGGGCAAATCAAGTTTGTTGAAGACATTGTACGGCGACCTGGCACTTACACAGGGAGAAGGAACCGTAGCCGGCTTTAACCTCAAAGAAATGGACTGGAAAAAAGTGCCTTTCCTGCGGAGAAATTTGGGCGTGGTATTCCAGGATTTTCAATTGCTGACCGATCGGGATGTGAACGATAACCTGAAATTTGTTTTAAAAGCCACCGGCTGGAAAGATGAGAAGCTAATGGATGAAAAGATTGCCGATGTGCTGGATAAAGTAGGGCTTAAATCGAAAGGATTTAAAATGCCTTTTGAAATGAGCGGTGGTGAACAGCAAAGGGTAGACATAGCCCGCGCCCTGCTTAATTCTCCCAAACTGATCCTGGCCGATGAACCCACCGGTAACCTGGACCCCGAAACCTCTGATGAGATCATGCAGCTGCTGTTCAGGATTGGTAAAGATTACGGCACGACCATTATTATGGCCACACACGATTATATCGTTATCAATAAATTTCCCGCCAGGATGCTGAAAACAGAGAAGGGCAGGGTAGAAGACAATGCTACCATATCAATGCAATAAGTTGTGCTGCCTGTAAACGGTTGTTGTAAGCGGCCGTTAAAAGAGCCTCTCTTTGTATTTTATCTTCCACCGTAAAGGGTTGATGAAATAAGGTTGTGATCAGTTGCTGCATCGCCACCGGTTCATCGGCGATATGACAGAGCGACTGTAAACCCGTGTCTTCAACCGCCGCCTCATTTACCACGCAATGCCGCCCATTGAACAAAGCGTTGATCAATTTTAGTTTGATGCCTGTTTCGTTGAAAGACGGCAGCACATTTACCTGGGCCTCCGCCACCAGCGATGCCATTTTACCAGCATCCGGGTTGGCCAGCACCGAAATATTTTTCTGCGCAGCAGCCAGCCGCTGTAATGCGGGTGATGGATTTTTGCCGGTCACCAGCAACGGAATGTTCAGCCCGGCAAATATGTTCTCTATCAGCCACAAGGCTGCTTTTTCGTTTTCTTCCACGGAAAGATTGGCATGATAGATACAATAACTTCCGCTGCCCGCGAGGCCTGTTGCATTTTTCCAGGGAATAAAAACCGGCAGGTAGCTGATGGCAGCAGCCCCTAAGACAGTTGTATAAGTATGAACGTCTTTTTCGGATACTGCCAGGAACCTGTTTTTTTTTGCCAGCCGCCGCTCATATTTTTTTAGCAAAATACTTTCCGCATAATAATATAGTTTCTTTAAAGACAGGCGCGCATGCCTGTACAACTGGTGGTAATAAGCATACTCTACATTATGGAGCCGGATAAATACCTTCCGGTGCTGCAATGCAGGTTGAAGCGCCGGCCAGGTACAATGAATGCCTTCCAGCAGGATGGGATAATTGTTTTTGAGCAGGTTTTCCAGCAGGGCAGTACTGGCACGGGATGAAACGATATAAGGCAGGCTGAGCGAAAGGCCCTGTAAGCCTTTTTTGCGGGGGTAATAATAGACTGCTTCGCAATATTCGTTCAGCGCCGGTTGCCGGCCGCGTCCGTATTCAAAGCAATGCAGGTAGATGCCAATGCCTTCTTCTTTCAATGCTTTCAGTTTGCAATATAGATCAAATACACCACCATAGTCGACGGGGTAAGGCACATCGTGACAAACAATATGTAAATATTTTTTCATTACCAGCTGGGTGGAAAGTTATTTGTTTAGCGCGGTATATTATCGTTATTGTTGATCAACCAGTCGTAGCAACTCGTTAAAAGCATCGGGAACAAAAAAAGCGGTTGACAGGAGATGTGTTCTTTCATTGATATCATATTGGGTAAAAGGGCGCGAGAAATGTTTCATAACGGCGCTTTTCATTTCTCCGCAATCACTGGCAACGATAAAACATTTTTCCAGGCCGGTGTCCATTACCATCAGGTCGTTGCATACACAGTGCCTGCCTTTTTCGAGCGCGGTTATCAGCCTTGTATCAAAGCCATGCTGGTGGCAGCGTGGTAAAATAATTACCTGTGCTTTTTCTATCAGGTCTTTCAGCGCAGGTTCATCGGGTTGGCTGATCATGCAGATATTGCTTTCATGGTGTGCGGGTTCTGCGGTTCTTGCGGCGGTGCCGGTATCTGCCACTACCAGCGGAACGGGTATTTTACTGAAAATGCGTTCCCCCAGCCATTGCACTATTTTCTCATTTTCCGGATCCGACATGTCTCCATAGTACAGGCAATACATACCAGAACCCGGTTTGCTGTCGATGGCCGGCAATGGAATCAGCAGCGGTATGTATTTTATGCAACTGCCGGGGTACCGTTCTTCCAGCATATGCTGATCACGCGGGGTGCTGGTAATGATACTGGCATGCGCCGTTATCTTTTCTTCCCATTTCCTGATCAGCCTGGCTTCGTTAAACGAAAAAGCTTTTTTGAGCAATGATTTTTCGCATTTCACCGAGGCGTCGTACAATGCTGATTTGATGCCATTCAAACGCACAAATGTTTTATACCCGTTCTCCACCAGTTCGGGCAGGCAATAGGTAGCCGCCATGCCCTGGAACAATACCGGCGCATTCAACTGCAAAAGGTTTTGCAACAGCAGGGGATTAGACCGCGAAGAAATGCAATAGGGATGGCGAATGGACAATCCTTTATGTCCCTGGTTTCGTTCGTACAGGTGGATGGCGAAAGTGATATCCTGCAGGGCAGACAGATCCGCCGGCTGCCCGTTGTCATCGTGAAAGCAGTGCAAAATGACCTGCAAGCCGGCCTTGTGCAGTAATTGCAGCTGAAACCAGGTATCTGCCATATCCGCTGTTGACAAGGGATGAGGAATTTCCGGGCAAACAATATGGATGTGGTTGTTCAACAGGGTCAACATATTTTTTTATAAAAATCAATCAGTGTCTTTTTTTCCGCTTCCCAGTTTAATGTTTGCCGTAAGACCAGGCAATTATCATGCAATTGTTTGTACAACAATTGGTTTGCCATCAGCCCGTTAACCTGCTGCGCAATGTTTTCCGGGCTGATATCTTTCACTACAACAGCAATTTGCAGCTGATTGTTTATTTCGGCATAAGCCGGGTAGTCTACGCAGATCTGCGGGGTGCCTGCATGGATATAATCAAAAAACCGGTTGGCCAGCGAAAGATAATTGCTCTTGCCATTGTTTTCAAACAGGGTAAAGCCCAGCAGGGCTTTTTGCGTAATCTGGCGGAGCTCCGCGGGCGGCACCATTCCCTTCAGCACTATTTTATCTGTTACCCCGTATTTTTTTATCAGCAGCTGTAATTGTTCCATGAAATTTCCGTTGCCGCAGATCACCAGGGGCTTGTCAATCCATTGCATGGCCGGCACCAGGGTTTCAAAGCTGCGGCCTTCGTTTACGGCCCCCTGGTAAAGTATAAAAGGTTCTTTTTGCTGGGGTATGGCCAGTGGTTGCAGAGTGGGGATATTTCTGATCACGCCGTATTGTACGCCATATAGCTGCCTGAATTCATCGGCAATTGGCTGGTTAACGGTATATCCCAGCGGAAAGCGCGGCACACAGGTTTTTTCAATTTTTTTCCAGATCCGGTATACCCCTGGGCGGGTAACAATTTCTTTCATTTCGCAAAAAAGCTCGTGGGCATCGTATACCCTTTGTTTTCGCCTGAGCGCGGACACCAGCCAGACCGGGAGGATGGTATCAAGATCGATAGCGCAAAAAACATCGGCTTTCCGGGTCAGCAGGTAAAAGAAAAGCCTGGTATTGTACTCGATATAGAACCATTTGCCTTTTTCGCAGAAAGTGAACAGTCTTTTTTGCCGGAAGAGCTGTCTAGCCAGTGGCAGGGAATTTTTTTTCCTGCGCCCGATTAACAACAGGTCATAGCCGGCTTCCGCCAGCGCGCTGCAGGTGCGGATCATCCGCTGGTCGTAGCTAAGGTCGGTAGTAACGGTCAGTACAATAGTCTTCAAACCGGCTGTTTTTGATAAGGGGCCAAACCTAGCGTAGTTTTTTTATATTCAGCCAGTAATTGGGCGCTAATTGATCCACACAAATTTCAAAATTTAGAAAAATTGCGCTACCTTCGCCGCCGAATTAACAAGATGTCATTTATCGGATGCCTAAAAAAAATTAAAGATGCCGTATTTAACAAAAGAAAAAAAAGCTGATTTTTTCTCCAATTTTGGAGGTAAAGCAACCAATACCGGTTCCATTGAAGGCCAGGTAGCATTGCTTACCGAGCGTATTTCACAGATTTCCAAGCACTTGCAGGAAAATAAAAAAGATTTTTCTACCAATCGCGGACTTATGCAGATGGTAGGTAAAAGAAAGCGTTTGCTTACTTACCTCAGCAAGCACAACCTTGCCAGCTATCGCGACCTGATTCAAAAACTCGGACTTAGAAAATAACGATATTCTTTTCAATTATTCCCAACCCAGCCGGTTGGGAATAATTGTCTTAAGCTGTTTTCCGCCGATCGGCATTTATTTATTACACGTATTAAGGCTACGGCTTGCCCTGTTCCCTCCTGTCTTAACCAGACGCATCGCGCAGCACTTAGTTCAGAAATTCAAATTGTATGTTATCACAACCTTTTCAATCAAGATTCACTATCAGTGATGGCCGCGAGGTTATCATAGAAACAGGCAAACTGGCCCGCCAGGCCGATGGCGCCGTAACCGTACGCCAGGGCAATTGTATTATACTGGCTACTGTGGTTGCCAACAAAGAACCCAAAGAAGGGCAGAGTTTTTTTCCGTTAACGGTCGACTATCAGGAGAAATTCGCTTCTGCCGGCCGCATACCGGGCTCCTTCTTTAAAAGAGAAGCCCGGCTGAATGATTATGAAGTACTGACCTCCCGTTTAATAGATCGCGCCCTGCGCCCCCTGTTCCCCGACGATTATTTATGCGATGTGCAGGTATTGGTAACGCTTGTTTCCAGCGATGAAGAAGTAATGCCCGATGCGCT
The DNA here is from genome assembly GCA_964245425.1 of uncultured Flavihumibacter sp. Classification (GTDB taxonomy): domain Bacteria; phylum Bacteroidota; class Bacteroidia; order Chitinophagales; family Chitinophagaceae; genus JACMLD01. The sequence continues at coordinate 19,821 of CAXTMV010000066.1, forward strand.
GGCCTGCCTGGCTGCTTCAGCCGCCCTGGCGGTGTCTGATGTACCGGTACAGGAAATCATTTCCGAAGTGCGGATAGCCAGGGTAGACGGTAAATTCATCGTAAACCCTTTCCGCAGCGAACTGGCAAAAGCCGATATGGATTTTATCATTGCCGCTACTTCCAAGAACATTATGATGGTGGAAGGTGAAGCCAAAGAATGTGCGGAAGAAGATCTCGTGAAAGCCATTGAACTGGCGCATGAAGCCATTAAAATACAGGTAAAGGCACAGGAAGAATTACGCGAGGCAAAAGGTATTACCACAAAACGCGAATATAAAAAACCTGAGCACGACGAAGCACTGCGCGAAAAAGTAAATGCTTTCGCGGCACCTAAAATCCTGGAAATTGCAAAAGGCGGCCTCAGCAAACACGAGCGCAGCGACCGGTTTACACAGGTAGGTGAGGATCTGATGGTTCACCTGAAAGCCGAATACAATGTAGCAGAAGGAGAGAGCCTCCCCGATAATGTAAAGAAATTTGCAAAGACTTATTACCACGATGCGCAGTATGATGTTGTGCGCGATATGATCCTCAATGATAAAGTGCGGCTCGATGGCCGTGGGCTGGAAGATGTTCGCCCGCTGGCGATGGAAATAGATGTACTTCCTTCTCCGCATGGTGCAGCCCTCTTTACCCGGGGTGAAACCCAGTCTTTAACCACGGTTACCCTGGGTACGCCGCTGGATTCTTTATTGATTGAAAGCGCTGCCAAATCAGAGTATTCAAAATTCCTGTTGCACTATAATTTTCCGCCTTTTTCTACCGGTGAGGTAAAGATGATGCGGGGCGTTGGCCGTCGCGAAGTAGGACATGGTAACCTGGCCCTCCGTTCATTAAGACAAATGATGCCGGGTGGCGAATATCCTTATACCGTTCGCGTGGTAAGCGATATCCTGGAATCGAATGGTTCTTCTTCCATGGCAACCGTTTGTGCCGGTTCACTTGCACTGATGGATGCCGGTGTACCCATTCCCAAGCATGTTAGCGGAGTGGCAATGGGATTGATATCAAAAGAAGGAAAATTTGCCGTGCTCACCGATATCCTGGGCGATGAAGATCACCTGGGCGATATGGACTTCAAAGTAACCGGAACCCGCGAAGGCATCTGCGGTGTTCAGATGGATATAAAAGTAGATGGGTTAAGCATGGACGTGATGCGCAAAGCATTGGCACAGGCACGCAATGGCCGCCTGCATATCATTGATGCTATGTATGCCACCATACCTGCTGCCAGGGCCGATGTGAAACCCAATGCGCCCAGAATGGTTAAACTGTTTATCGACAAAGAATTCATTGGCGCCGTGATAGGGCCGGGTGGTAAGATCATACAGGAGATACAGCGTGAGACCGGTGCCACCATTAACCTGGAAGAGAAGAATGAAATGGGCGAAGTAAGCATCTTCAGTGCCAATAAAGACGGTGTTGAAAAAGCGGTTGCCTGGATAAAGGGAATTGTAGCCGTACCGGAAGTGGGCGACGTATACGAAGCCAAGGTAAAATCAATCATGCCTTATGGCGCCTTTGTAGAGTTCATGCCTGGCAAGCAGGGGTTATTGCATATTTCCGAAGTAAGCTGGAAACGCCTGGAAACACTGGAAGGGGTATTGAACGAAGGTGATACGGTTAAAGTAAAACTGACCGGTACCGACCCCAAAACAGGTAAATTCAAGCTGTCGAGAAAAGTGCTGTTGCCCAAACCTGAAGGCCAGCAAAGGCAGGATTAATTATTTTCTTATTAGTATATTGAACCCGGTACTGTGAAAGCAGGCCGGGTTCTTTTTTAAGTTCGAACTGAATGGTCAGTAAAATGAAATGATGCCAGATAGTATTGAATATAAAATAACCATTTCCGACGAAGCGCAAAAAGAAGTGCTGATCGCCCGGCTGTCTGATGCCGGCGCTGATGGGTTTGAGGAAGAAAAAATGCTGCTCAAAGCCTTTGTGCAAGCAGGGGCAGAGAATGAATTATTATTTGATGAAATTATCGAGGATAATAAATTAATATTCTCAAAATCAATAATTAAAGAAACAAATTGGAATGCTGCCTGGGAAGCTGGTTTCGCGCCGGTTCAGATTGGTCATTTTTGCTGCATCAGGGCTGCCTTTCATGCGCCGGAAGCTTCCGTGCAGCATGATATTGTAATAACGC
>CAXTMV010000067.1:0-13249 GCA_964245425.1 uncultured Flavihumibacter sp.
ATTATATCATCTTGTTAAATAAATTTATAATAATCAAAAAATATAAAATAAATATTTACACTGGCTCCACTAATTAAGTGTTGTTTTTCAACGCCAGTGGTGAAGAAGGCAAAGTGTACCAGTTTTTTCTTTTCGATGTAGACGGCAATATGGTAAAGCAGACACAGATACGCAATAAGCAAACCACCATGCTCACCAATTTTATTAAAGGCTGTTATACATTCGAGGTGTTTAGCGATGATGAACACATCGAAAACGGTACCCTTACCATAAAATAAATGCAACGTTTTTTCGAATAACAGAAGGCCAATAAGCGGCGGGAACATCGATAAAATCTGATATCCGGTTTAAAAAACCTGATCCGTTCCCTATCGTTCCCAAATACCCTTACAAACAAAAAGATTTTATAAATCAATTCCCGCCACTGCTTATTGGAGACATCAATGCCCAGCTGACAGTCACTTTTTTGATTCAATCATACTGAAAAGCCCGCGATATCATCGCGGGCTTTTCAGTACCTGTCAGTAAAAGAAAATAATGTTTTTTATTATTACCCGATCAGCCGGATTGTCTCGTTGGCTTCCTTCGCATCATAAGAAGGTATCTGCTACTTCTTTCCAGCTGTTGAGGCGTTCAAAGCCCTGTTCATCTAAATTATGAGGTGCGGTAAACAGGTATGGCTTGCCTGTAAACAATTGCAGGTGCCGGGTATGATCGTCGATCATAAAATCTGCCTGTATCATGCTTTTGACGCCACAGAGCACCAGCTGTTTCCAGGTAAAAAAGGGGTAGTGTTCCATCAGCCAGTTGTATTTGTCGGTCAGTGAATTGGGGAATTCCGTGGCGGCTGAAACAATGTATACTTCGTACTGCTGATTCATTTTCTCCAGCACTTCAATGCTATCGGCTATAACCGGCAGGTTCCTGAAAAATCCTGCTTTGTATAATTGCTGCTTTACATCTGCCTGGTGTTGTTCGGGAAAACCTTTTACCAACGATTTTCCGGCCAGCATTTTTGCATAGTCGATGTCGCCGCCGTAAGCCTGCTGGTACCAGTTGATCATACCCGCTGTTGTATCGGCAATAACTTCGTCCATATCTACCAGTACTCTTTTCATCAAAGTCAAAATTAACAGTAAAAATAAAAAATTGTTGCTGAGACAAATCAACACGCAAAAGTAAAAATTAAAAACGCCTGCTGAGATCATCCAGGCAAAAGCATGTTGACTGCTGATTGCCGAATTTGGTTTACTTCAACTCTTCTTTCAGGAACCTTGCCGTATGGCTTTCTTTATTTTTTATCATCTCTTCCGGGGTGCCTTCAAACAATATCCTGCCCCCGCCATCGCCGCCTTCCGGCCCCAGGTCAATAACATGGTCCGCCATTTTTATAACATCCAGGTTGTGCTCAATTACCAGTACGGTATTGCCCCGGTCTACGAGTTTGTTCAGCACCGCCAGCAGGTGCTGTACATCCTGGAAATGCAAGCCGGTGGTGGGTTCATCAAGAATATAAAAGGTTTTGCCAGTATCTTTTTTCCCGAGTTCGGTAGAAAGTTTTACCCGCTGGGCCTCGCCCCCGCTAAGGGTTACCGCAGACTGGCCCAGGGTTATATAACCGAGGCCTACTTCCTGTAACACTTTTATTTTGCGGTAGATATAAGGCACATTGGTAAAAAATTCCACTGATTCGTCTACGGTCATATCCAGCACATCGCTGATCGATTTTCCTTTGTAACGTATCTCCAGCGTTTCACGGTTGTATCTTTTGCCATTGCATTTTTCGCAATGAACATATACATCGGGTAAAAAATTCATTTCAATTACCCGCATACCGCCGCCTTCGCATACCTCGCAACGCCCGCTTTTTACATTGAAGGAGAAACGCCCTGCCGTGTAACCGCGTATTTTAGCCTCCGGCACGGATGCAAACAGCGTGCGTATGTCGGTAAAAAAACCACAATAGGTGGCCGGGTTGCTGCGGGGCGTTCTGCCAATGGGCGATTGATCTATTTCTATTACCTTATCAATATTTTCCAGTCCTTTTATGGAAGCATATTCCATAGGGTTGGTCTTGGAATCGTAGCAATATTGTGAAAGAATCGGGTACAGCGTTTCGTTTATCAGGGTTGATTTACCGCTGCCGCTGACACCGGTTACCAGCACCAGTTTGCCAAGTGGTAATTTGATATTTACTTTTTTCAGGTTATTGCCGGTAACACCTTTTAGTTCGAGCCATTTTCCATTACCGGGCCTCCGGCTGTCTGGTACGGCAATGGATTTTTCGCCGGAAAGGTATTTGGCTGTTTCCGACTGGAAGTTGAACACCTGGTGTGGGGCGCCCTGTGTAACAATCTGGCCGCCATACTTGCCGGCTTTCGGCCCGATATCTATCAGGTAATCAGATGCCAGCATAATGTCTTTGTCGTGCTCTACCACCAGCACACTGTTACCGATATCGCGCAGGTTTTTGAGGGCCGCAATCAGGCGGTGGTTATCGCGCTGGTGAAGGCCGATAGAAGGTTCATCCAGGATATACGTTATGCCCTGCAATTGCGAACCAATTTGTGTGGCCAGCCGTATCCGCTGCGATTCGCCGCCGCTGAGTGTTTTGGATGGCCGGCTGATGGTAAGATAACTTAAGCCAACATCCAGCAGGAACTGCAGCCGTTCGCGTATTTCTTTCAGTACGTCTTTTGCAATGGCGTTTTGCTTGCTGCCCAGTCTTTTTTCGATGCCGGTGAGCCACAGCATCAATTTGTCGAGGTTCATTTCACTCAGCGCGGCAATGTTTTTTTCGTCTACCCTGAACCAGAGGCTTTCTTTTCTGAGCCTGCTGCCGTCACAGGTATCGCACTTTTTCAGCTCCATGAATTGCTCTACCCAATCGCGCAGGGCCTCACTGCTATTAGCCGCAAACCAGCGCCGGAGCATGGTTACCACGCCTTCAAACTCGGTGCTGTACATACTGCCGTCCGTGGTATCAAAATCAAATTCAGTATCCTTGCCGGTACCGTCTTCATTGCCATATAAAATAACGTTCAGGGATTTGTCCGGTAAGTCTTTTAATGCTTTGTCGAGGCTGATCTTGTGTTTGCGGGCTATCTGCTGTACCTGTTTAAAAATATGGGCCTCTCTTTCTTCGCCCAGCGGGGCAATGCCGCCTTCATTGATGCTTTTGCTTAGGTCGGGTAGCACCGCGTGCAGGTCTACCTTGTAAACGGTGCCCAGTCCTTTGCAGGCAGGACAGGCGCCATAAGGCGAATTAAAAGAAAAAGCGTTGGGGGAGGGTTCCTCATAACTAAGGCCGGTATCCTCGCACATCAGTTGTTTGCTGTACTGGATAATTTTATTATCGTCGTTTATCAGCAGGAATAGCAGGTCTTTGCCAACCTGCAGTGTTTTTTGCACGCTTTGGCTGAGCCTTGCTTTCATATCGGGGGTTACCGCCAGCCGGTCTACCACCACTTCTATATCATGTATTTTATAACGGTCTACCTGCATCTTGGCCACCAGGTCTTTTACCTCACCGTCTATCCGGGCTTTCACATACCCTTTTTTCCGGATGTCTTCAAACAGCTCGCGGTAATGCCCTTTACGGCCACGGACCAGGGGTGCCAGCAAGGTGATTTTTTTATTTTTGAATTTGCCGACAATATTCTCCACAATTTCTTCCTCGCTGAACTTGATCATTTTTTTGCCCGTGTTATAGCTGTAGGCTTCACCCACCCTGGCATACAACAGGCGCATAAAATCATAGATTTCCGTAATGGTGCCTACGGTGGAGCGGGGATTTTTATTGGTGGTTTTCTGTTCAATGGAAATAACCGGCGAAAGACCGGTGATCTTGTCTACGTCGGGCCTTTCCATATCACCGATAAACTGGCGGGCATAGGCACTGAAACTTTCCATATAGCGCCGTTGGCCCTCGTTATAAATGGTATCGAAGGCCAGCGATGATTTGCCGCTGCCGCTGACGCCTGTAAATACGACCAGTTTATTTTTAGGGATCCGGATATCGATATTTTTCAGGTTGTGCTCTTTGGCACCAAATACTTCTATATACTCCTGTTCTGCCACCGGTATTGTTGTTGCCGCCTGCCGCTTGCTTGCCATACTGATAAAAAAGAATTGAGGTGTTGGAAAGAATAACTAAGATAAGAACAAAAGCAATGCCTTTTGGTTTGATAAATGACCTGAAAAACAAAGAAACCGGCTTTTGGCCGGTCTCGTTGTTGTATCATGGTGGTTTCTCGTTTTAATTAGGCTAAAAGAACAAAGAGAAAAAGAGCGGGCGACACACAATATGGTCAAATAGGGCAAGAGAATAAAGGGGAAAGAGCATGCAACAATACCAAGCCGCCCCTTACAACTTCCCGCAAAAATTTTGTGCTCTTTTGCGCTTTGTTCTACTGGTCCTGTTGTTGTAGCCTATTTGTGCAGCGTGATGGTCGGTGCCTTGGTTAAACCACTGCTGCCAACAGTTATATTTGACAGGGTGCTGTCTTTGTACCCGTGCGAACCTTTAACATAAATAGAATAAGTGCCTGCGCTGACACCACGCACCTCGTAATACCCGCCAAACCAGGGCAGCGCGTACAGCGTGTCGGCTGAATTATATACCGTTACAAAGCCTGCTGCGCCTTCCGGCAGTACACGGCCAGCCAGCCTGGGCCGGGTGATATCGTTAAATGGTTTTAGCGCAGGGCGAAGCCAGTATTTATTGTTAAGCAAGAAAATCGATTTGGCGAGGTTAAAATCAAACCAGATCGTCAGCTGGGTATTACTTATTACAGAGATATCCTCCCTGCGTACATTCAGGTCAAAAGAACTGGAAGGGCCAATGATATTGAGTGGGTAATGCGTAGTGCTGTCGGTATAAACACTGTTATTATTGCCCAGTGTAATCCTGACCTGCAGCACTTTACCCATTGCTATAAAACTGGAAGCCAGCAGCGTGTCGGTTCCGTTTCTGAGCTTCAGCAAATCGTATACACCGGGTGTAACAGACAGGGTATCCCAAATGGCAGAATTGCCGTTGCGGCAACCCCTGTAGTCGTCGTTCCACTGGTGATTATCATCTGCATCTCCGCTGTGGGCAGCAGTATCTATTTTTACGGCCACCTGTTTAATATCAATCAAAACCTGCGTAAACGGAACCGGGTCGTCCATCATATAAACAGACAGTTGTGGTGTTGAAGAACTGCCCGGCGAACCGGCGGAATTATCTTTGTTACAGGCCATAAAGAAAATACAACCCATACAGATGCCGGTGGCTGCAAAGCGCCATTTGCTTGTTGTTTTCATATATGTGTTTTTATTGGTGCAGTAAAAAGCCTGTCATGGGCAGCGGCTGTAATAAGAAGCCGCCGGCACATGCACAGTGTTAACAGTAAAAATGTAGTGTAGAGTTGTAGCGCGATAATGAATCAATAAGTATTCCAGCTAACGTTAAAGTGTTAATAATGCAAAGCACTTACTATAGATACGATTGGCTTGCAAAAAGGTTGGGGGGAAGAAGCTGGAAAAAATTTGGGACTTTATACAGCGGCCATTACCTTTGCGGCAGTTCTTTATCATTACTTATCAAGAAAGGCAGAGGGATATGGCCCGTTGAAGCCTTGGCAACCAACAATGTAAATTGTGAAGGTGCTAATTCCAGCCCGGCAAGCAGCCGGGGAAGATAAGTCAGATTACAGCTTCTCTGCAATATGATACCTCATTATATTGAAAGCTCATCTGATTTACAGGTGAGCTTTTTTATTGCCAGTGCTGATGGGCTTCCAGGCCTGCCTTCCTGATAAGAACCAGTTACCGTACATGCGGTATATGTTAAAATTAACAAGCCAAAGTTTGGCGGTTGGCGGAAAAGTCGATTAAATTTGTAGGATATCATTTGTACATGGCTGCCACGCAAATTATAGACCTATCATTTTTCTGCCGCATCCGTTGTTGTTGGTTGCTGTGCGCCCTGTAACCAACGCTTCACACTGTTTATTTTACCAACTGGTTTCATCATTATTATTTAAAAATTAAATTTCATTTTATGAGCCACCATTTTGAAACCCTGCAGTTGCATGCAGGTCAGCAGATTGACCCCACCACCAAATCAAGGGCCGTTCCTATTTACCAGACGTCTTCTTATGCATTCGATAATGCCGAGCATGCGGCCAACCTGTTCGGGTTAAAAGCTTTCGGCAATATTTATACGCGCATTATGAACCCCACCTCCGATGTTTTTGAACAGCGTATGGCCGCGCTGGAGGGAGGCGTAGCGGCACTGGCAACCGGCAGCGGACAGGCCGCGCAGTTTCTGGCGCTCAATAATATCCTTCAGGCGGGTGACAATTTTGTAACCACTACCTTTTTATACGGGGGCACCTATAACCAGTTTAAAGTAGCATTTAAACGCCTGGGTATCGAAGCGCGTTTTGCCGATGGCGATAATGCCGAAAGCTTTGTTAAACACATCGACAAAAACACCAAGGCCATTTACCTGGAGACCATTGGCAACCCAAGACTGAACATTCCTGATTTTAAAAAATTTGCCGACCTGGCCAAAGAATACGATCTGCCATTGGTGGTTGACAATACTTTTGGTGCAGGCGGTTATTTGTTCCGGCCGATCGAATGGGGGGCTAATATTGTGGTAGAGTCCGCCACCAAATGGATTGGCGGCCATGGAACTACCATCGGCGGCGTTATTGTGGATGCGGGTAACTATAACTGGGGCAATGGAAAATTTCCGCAATTTACCGAACCCAGTGAAGGATACCATGGACTGAAATTCTGGGAAGTATTTGGAGAGGGCAACCCGCTGGGACTGCCCAACATCGCATTCGCCATCAGGGCAAGGGTAGAAGGGTTGCGAGATTTTGGTGCCTCCCAAAGCCCCTTCAATTCATTCCTGTTATTACAGGGCCTTGAAACATTAAGCCTGCGCGTGCAACGCCATACAGAAAATGCACTGGCCCTGGCCCAATGGCTGGAAAGACATCCGCAGGTGGATTTTGTTGTCTATCCCGGTCTGAAGAGCAATGCCTACCACGAGCTGGCAAAAAAATACCTGACCAATGGCTTTGGTGGCATATTGAATTTTGGCGTAAAGGGTGGAAAAGAAAATGCAAGTAAGTTTATTGATTCATTAAAGCTTGTCAGCCATCTGGCAAATGTGGGCGATGCCAAGACCCTGGCCATACACCCGGCTTCCACAACACATGAACAGCTGGACCAGGCAGAACAAAAAGCGGCGGGTGTAGAACCCAACCAGGTGCGCATCAGTGTAGGAATAGAACATATTGAAGATATTAAAGCAGATTTTGAACAGGCGTTTGAAAAAGTATTTTCGAAAGAACTGGTAGCATAAATGCACAGCAGGCAGCTAAGCGTTGCAAGCTGAAAGCTTGCAACGCTTAGCTCTTAAACAAGTAACATTGCCCTACAAAATTTTCACCTATAACGAATCTTTTACACTGGAGTCTGGCAGGGTATTACCCGGCTACCACCTGGCATATACTACGCACGGACAGCTGAACGAAGCGAAGGACAATGTAGTATGGGTTTTTCATGCACTGACTGCCAACAGCGATCCCGCGGAATGGTGGGCCGGACTGGTGGGCCATGAAAAATTATTTGATCCGGCCACGCATTTTATTGTTTGCGTTAATATGCCCGGCAGCTGTTACGGAAGTACTGGCCCCTTTGATAACGATCCGGTAAGCCGTCGCCCGTATTACCACGATTTTCCTTTTTTTACGACCCGTGATATGGCGACCGCTTACCAGCGGTTAAAAGACTGGCTGGGTATTAAAAAGATCCACATCGGTATTGGCGGTTCTATGGGCGGGCAGCAATTGCTGGAATGGGCCATTGCAGAGCCGCAACTGTTCGAGTTTATATTTCCCATTGCCACCAATGCCAGGCATTCCGCCTGGGGAATCGCCTTCAATGCCTCGCAGCGGCTGGCCATTGAAACAGACCCCACCTGGATGCAACTGGCACAGGGCGCGGGCATAGCAGGCATGAAAACAGCGCGCAGCATCGCCCTCTTATCATACCGTAATTATGATACGTACGAGGCTGGGCAGGCAGAAACAGAAAACGAAAGCGTAACCGGGTTTAAAAGTGAATCTTACCAACGATACCAGGGCGAGAAACTGGCGAAACGCTTCAATGCCTTCAGCTATTATTTTTTGAGTAAAAGCATGGATGCGCACAACCTTGGCAGGGGCCGGGGCGGTACGCAGCAGGCCCTGGGGCAGGTACGCGCAAAAACACTGGTGATCGGTATTGAATCCGATATCCTGTTCCCGTTGTCTGAACAACAATACCTGGCAGCGCATATTGCCGGCGCAACTTATATACCTATTTATTCAACCTATGGGCACGATGGCTTTTTGCTGGAGTTTGAGCAAATTGCGACATGCATTAATAAATATGTAGATGCGAACCGGCTGCCAATGGTAAACGACAATAATTCAACATTTAACAGTCAAAATTCAAAATAATACATGGACGCACATAAACAGTTAACCATCGGTCTATTTGGTTTTGGCGTTGTAGGAGAAGGCTTGTACAAGGTATTGCAACAAACACCTTCCCTGAAAGCGACCATTAAGAAAGTATGTATAAAAAATCCCGGCAAAAAAAGAGAGGCGCCGGATGAGTTGTTTACAACGGATAAGAATATCCTTTTAAATGATCCTGAAATAAATGTAATCGTTGAAGTGATCAATGAAAGCGAACCTGCGTATGAAATTGTATCAACAGCCCTAAGAAACGGCAAGGAAGTGGTAAGCGCCAGTAAAAAGATGCTGGCCGAACACCTGCCGGAATTACTGGGCCTGCAAAGCCAGACAGGCCTGTCAGTGCTGTACGAAGCCGCGGCCTGTGCCTCTATACCGGTTATCCGCAACCTGGAAGAGTATTACGACAACGATCTGCTGCATTCCATAAAAGGGATTGTAAACGGATCGACCAATTTCATTCTTACCAAGATGTTTGAAGATCGGCTCGATTTTCAGAACGCCCTGCTGCTGGCGCAACAACTCGGTTTTGCAGAAAGTGATCCTGTACTGGATGTGGAAGGCTATGATGCCGTTAATAAATGGTCGCTGCTGCTGGCCCATGCATACGGTATTGTGGAAAACCCCGCCCATATAGTTTTTAACGGCATCCAGCATATACAGCTCAGCGATGCGGCGGTGGCTACGGAAAAGAAATTTGATATAAAACTAGTGGCCCAGGCCAAGAAACTGCAAAATGGAAAAGTAGCCGGTTTTGTACTACCGCAATTTATAAGGCAGGATGATCCGCTGGCTTTTGTAAAAAATGAATACAACGGGGTAGTGATAGAAAGCTCCTTTGCCGACAAACAGTTTTTCTATGGCAAGGGTGCCGGCAGCTTTCCTACCGCTTCTGCCGTGTTAAGCGATCTCTCCGCCCTACGCTACCAATATAAGTATGAATACAAGAAATTATACCATCATGTGCCCAATGAACTTAGCAATGATTTTTACGTAAAAGTCTATGTCAGCTTCGACGATCTGAAATATATTCCCAAAGAAAAATTTGAATGGATTGAGGAATGGCATGCAGACAAGGATCGAAAATACCTGGTGGGCGTGCTGCCTTTTACCGAACTAAAGAACAACAGCTGGTGGAAAGAGAACAATACCTCTTTGATACTGACCCCCGAACCCATCATTGAAGATGTGGAAATCAGGAAACTGAAAAAGAAAAGCCTGGAACTGGCGGGTATTATCGGGTAAGGTTTTGGAGGCCATTCGTTTTTGAAAAATAAAGGTATTAATTTAGGGTGCTACGTTCACCACCACCCAAAATATGCCTGCCATGACAAACAAAACGGAACTGGTTCAGCGGTTTTTTCAGCTGCTGCAATGGTTTACCACTACGGAAAATGAATACAAAACCATCTTTCACGCCGCCATTGAACAAACAGAATATCCCAACCTGCTGATACATAAGACCCGGCACAGAACTTTCAGCAACCTGATAGAGGGGGCGGAAGCCGGCAAAAAGATGCTGGCCTACCAGCGTTTTGAACCCCGTCATTTTTTTGAAACAGCCGATGCCGTAATTGCAGAATATACCTGGACGGGAGAATTAAAAGTAAAAGCAGGCCGCCTGAAACAGGGACAGGTGCTCAAGGCAAATGTCTGTACCATTTTTGAATTCAGGGATAATAAGATATTTCGGCAGCGGAATTATGATTGTTATGAACCGCTTGGGTAGCATAACGGATATCTGGTTTCCTTTGTGCTGCTGACCAAATCAGCTAGGATCACATCAGGCATCAGCCATTTTCTTCAGCCGGATGATGTGCACGCCGTGCATCAGGATCATGATAAGGTAAGTGGGATCGAATTCAAACCATTTTTTAGCAAAATTGGGACTGTTGCGGAATTTATGGTGATTGTTCTGGAACAATTCGCCCAACAACAAAAAGCCCCAGGGCTCCGTATTTTTTGAGTGATCTCCGTTGTTAAAATTAGCATACCCGTATTTATGCCCGCACCAGTTTACGATAGCTCCCTGTATCGGGCCCATCAGGAAATGGATGGGCAATAACAGGTACCACCATCCGCTGGGTGCAAAATACACGTAGAATGCAGTGTAAGCAACGCCGAAGGCGATGCGGGTAATCATACTGTCGCCTATTTTATCAAGCCTTGCCCAAACTGGCAGGTATTCAGAAGTGAACTGCGCTTCCGGTAATTCTTTTCCGGTTAAAAAAGACTGGTAAATTTCTTTTGTATGCACCATCATATGCCATACATCCTTAAAAAAATGCGGCGAATGAGGATCTTTTTCAGTATCGCTGTAAACATGGTGCATACGGTGTAATACAGCGTAAGCCCGCGGATTTAAAAAAGAAGAACCCTGTGTAAACCAGGTCAGGAAATAAAATAATTTCTCTCTTTTTTTGCCAGTCGTATACATCTGGTGCGAGGCATACCGGTGCAGAAAAAAAGTATGAAAAAAAAGCGACAAAAACCAATGCGAAAAGAAAAATATGAGAATTGCGATCATTAAATGCCTGTTTTCTTATGAGAATGCAAAGGTAGTGTAACTAAGGATAGCAATGCGGGATAAAAGGTCTGTTCATGATCAATTGCTTAAATATCTCCAAGATTTAACATTGTTGTGCCAATTATGCCGTAAAACGCCGTTTGCAGCCCGTTAACCATAATTTACCCCTTCCTTTGTGGCGGTTTTTCTACCTTTCATTAGAGATATTTGACACCTGTTTACTGATTAAAGCAATCGCATGCCCTTTCGTATTATCTTTTTGTTACTGGCCTCCTCATCTACTTATAGCAGTTACGCACAGCAGCAGGCCAAAAAAACTGAATTGGCCGTTATTGCCTATTATGCCGGCCGTACCGATATGGTAGACAGTTTTGAAGTAGAAAAATTAACCCATCTTATTTTTTGTTTTTGTCACCTGAACGGTAATAAGATATCCGTAGGCAATGCCCGCGACAGTGCTACCATACAAAGAATGGTAGCGCTTAAAAGCAGGAACCCACGGCTGAAGGTCATCTTATCGCTGGGCGGATGGGGTGGCTGCCAGACCTGCTCGGCCGTTTTTACAACTGCCAAAGGAAGGCGGCAGTTTGCCCGTTCCGTGCGCAACATCAATCATTATTTTGGTACCGATGGCATTGATCTAGACTGGGAATATCCTGCTATTGAAGGTTTTCCCGGTCATGCCTACAGCCCGGAAGACAAATCGGCTTTTACCAGCCTGGTTAAACAGCTTCGCCGCAAACTGGGCAAACAAAACGAGATTAGTTTTGCAGCCGGCGGCTTCGCCAAATTCATCGATTCATCGCTGGAATGGAAAAAAGTGATGCAGCAGGTAGACCGGGTAAACCTGATGAGCTACGACCTGGTAAGCGGTTTCAGTGCCGTTAGCGGTCATCACACACCGTTATACTCAACGCCTCACCAGAAAGAATCGGCCGACAATGGGGTGCAAATGCTGCTGGGCGCGGGTGTGCCTGCCAATAAAATCGTTATCGGGGCCGCTTTCTACGGCCGCTTCTTCCAGGTAACAGACACCAGCAACAATGGCTTATACCTGCCCGGAAAATTTGACCATGGGTTTTCTTTTCGCCACCTGTCAGACTCTCTCAGCACAGCCAACGGATTTGTGCAATACTGGGACAGCGTTGCGAACGCCCCATATGCGTTCAACATACAAAGAAAACTGCTGGCTACCTACGACGACAGCGTTTCTGTACAATTGAAGACAAAATACGTGTTGAAAAATAAACTGAATGGCATTATGTTCTGGCAGCTGCTAGACGATAAATTCAGCGGTGGGCTGCTAAATGCCATCGACCGGGTTAAACAGGACGAACAAACGGTTGCCCCCAAGGCTCTAGACGGAAAACCCGCCAGGTAAGCGCATGTCTTATTTGCGTACTTTCGATCCATGCAACAGACTGCCGGTTATAAGAAATTGCTTGTAAGGGTAAGGGGCACTATTGTTTTTTTTATGATAGCACTTGTGCTAAGCGGCGCAACCGCCTTTCCGCTCGAAACCGAACTGCATTGGGTACTGGGGTTCCGGAACAGCCTGCCTGCAGGGCTGGGCGCATTTATTGAACGCGTATATGAAGCGCTTCATTACAATAATGAGCATTATCCTATGCTGGCTTATGGGTACGACTGGCTGGCATTCGCCCATATTGTAATAGCCTTGTTTTTTATTGGACCGCTGCGTGATCCGGTAAGAAATATATGGGTGATAGAGTGGGGCATGCTGGCTTGTGTGGCCATTATACCGCTGGCATTTATAGCCGCCCCGGTAAGGGGCATTCCTTTTTATTGGACCTGTATCGATTGCGCCTTCGGTATTTTTGGCATCATACCTTTGTGGCTGCTGAGAAGCTGGATAAAGAAACTGGAGAAGATGTCTGGTGGCTGACAAACATTTTTTGACTACTTAAAACATGGAAAACGAATTGGACAATAAAAGAAATCAGGCATCACCACACCAGCCATAATTTAATTGCTTATTATGATCGGCTACAACCCCAAAGACTGGTTTGTTTTTCTTTTCCGCCTGCACAAATCGGATACACTGCGGCAATTATTTCCCCTGATGCTGGGGGTCGCTATATACGCCGGGGGAATCGCTTTTGCCGAGATAGAATATTTTCACCTGCATGAAAGCAGTCATGTTAAAAGCATCTCCGTGGTGCATGGCCTGCTGGGC
>CAXTMV010000067.1:13259-21938 GCA_964245425.1 uncultured Flavihumibacter sp.
TTGTTATTTCCATGCTGATGGTTTTCCGGACCAATACTGCATACGATCGCTGGTGGGAGGGGCGTAAACTATGGGGCGCACTGGTAAACAACAGCCGCAACCTGGCCATCAAGTTATCTGTAATGCTGCCGGCAGAAGATTCGCAGCACCGGATTTTCTTCCGGAAAATCATTCCTGCCTATGCCTGGGCACTGAAAAATCACCTGGGGCAGGAATCTACCCGAACCGGCTTGTTTACCGGTGATGACATACTGGAACAGCAGATAAAGAAAGATCATCATATTCCCAACCAGGTAGCGGGGCTGTTAATAGGAAGGGTGTGGCAGCTGTACCAGCAGGGAATAATAAAAGGGGATCAGTTGATTGTGCTGAATGCAGAATTACAGTCGTTCACGGATATCTGCGGCGCCTGTGAGCGCATCAAGAATACGCCCATCCCTTATTCTTACAGTGCTTTTATAAAGAAATTCATCTTTTTTTATGTTATTACGCTGCCATTGGGATATGTTTTTTCGCTGGGCTATCTTATTATACCGGTTGTAACCTTTGTATTTTATGTGCTGGCCAGCCTGGAGATTATCGCAGAAGAAATTGAAGACCCTTTCGGGCAGGATGAGAATGACCTGCCGCTTAACAAAATAGCGGCCGGTATTCACCAACACGTGAACGAGATATTAGGATAAATCAAAAACGTGAGCCTTTCGTCGTGAATCGTGCGCTGGCAAGGCCTGCCACAATCTTTCACGCCTCAGGTTTCCCGTTTTTGATTTATCTCCGGTTTGTCAAAATAGTAAACGACTACACCCACCAGCAGGATACTGATGCCAATAAAACTTTCCCTTGGCCTGTCTGCCATCGTAAAGATCAATACCCAGCTGTTAAAAAGAAGGAATATGATCTGCAGCAATGGTTTAAAGGGGCTTTTAAAGGAACCCGGTTGCGGGTTGCGGATAAACAGGCTGGTGGCCACCGTTAAGGAGGCCATCAGCTGCAGTACAAAGCCTGCGTACAATAATATCTTTTCAAAAGAGCCGGTCAGGGCCAGCGCAATGCTAATGAATACATGCAACCATATGGCGGCCACCGGCACGCCATGGGCATTTTTTTTTGCGAGTGTCCGCCATAGCCTGTTCTCAGTTGCCATGGCCCAGGTTACCCTCGGCCCTACCCATAAATACGAACTAACGGTAGCCACCAGCTGCAGCGCAATAAAAATACTCACCCATTTGCCGCCGGTTGATCCCAGCAAATTGCCAAATGCAATAAAGGTTACTTCTTCCTTACCGGCCAGCTGGCCGGCAGTTGCATGCTTTAACAGCACATACTGGAACAAAACATAAGTAAGTGCAACAAAAAGGGTGCTTCCAATCAATGCTTTGGGCAGGTTTTTACGGGGTGCCTCAATTTCATCTACTACATAAGCAGCTGCATTCCAGCCGGTATAGGCAAAGCCTACATAAATCATGGATACGGCAAAGCCGGGCCTAAGCAGTTCTTGCTGCCAGCCATTGCTATAATCAAATGCATTTAACTGGTTGCCGGGCATGGTGAGGCCAATTACAATCAGGCTGGTAATAAAAAGTATTTTTACCAGGGTGGATATATTTTGCAGGCGGCTGCTGTGTTTAATGGTAAAGCTGTGCATCAATCCTATGGCAATAATAACAGCAACGGCCAGCCATACATTATTCTGCCAGCCAAAAGGGGCCAGGTACCGCGTAAAAGCCATGGCAGCCAGTGCCACGGGTGCAGAAAAACCAACGGTAAGTCCGGCCCATGCGGACAGATAGCCCAGCAGCGGATGAAAAACCCTTGACAGGTAAATATAGTCGCCGCCGGATTCTTTAAAATGAGTCCCCAGTTCTGCATAGGCAAAAGCACCAAACAAAGATAACAGGCCACCGGCCAGCCAGAGCAACAGGATGGTATAGGTATGCTGTACCACCGGCAACTGAAATCCCAGGCTGGTAAACACACCGGTACCAATCATGTTGGCAACAACAATGGCAGAAGCGGTATAAAGGGATATTTTCTTAACAGCCATGTGTGATGTCTGATGGGGTGATGCCTGATTTTATTATCGCCGGTGTCTGATGTGAACCTGTCTGATTTAGAACGCCTGCTGTAAGGTTCTGAAAAAGAAATCAGACGTGTTCACATCCCGCATCAGCCATCCTAAAATAAGCGTATGTTTTTAATTGCCCGTAAATTTGTTTTTGACAGCTCCCCGCATCAAAAAAATAAATCATTATCATGTCGCTCAACGTTTTTGGAAAAGTGCCTTCCGGAGAAAGGCTTGTCCGCATTAGGCAATCGTCCAATTATGCAAATGCATCTTTTCAGAACATCCACCCAACCCCGGTAATGGCGGAAGACAGTTCTTTCTGGAAAACGCTTAGATCCTATGCCAATAAGCCAAAGGATACAAGCCCACCCGCGCCACTGCCCTTTGTACAAACGGATTTGCAGCAGCTGCCGTCTGCTGTACCATTAATTATATGGTTTGGTCACTCTTCTTACCTGATCCGCATCAACGGGCTGAACATCTTGGTAGACCCGGTATTCAGCAATCATGCAGCACCTTTTTCTTTTATGGTAAAAGCTTACCCGGGTGCCAATACCTACCTGGCGGCCGATATGCCGGAGATTGACCTGCTGGTTCAAACACATGATCATTATGATCACCTGGATTATGAAACAATCCTGGCCCTGAAGCCCCGGATAAAAAAAATCGTGACCGGGCTGGGTACCGGCTCCCATTTTGAATATTGGGGATACGATAAGTCGGTTATTACGGAACTCGACTGGTGGGAGCGCGGCAGCCAGTTGCCAGGTATAGAACTAACGGCAACGCCTGGCCGGCATTTTTCCGGCAGGGGTATTACGCGCGGCAAAACCCAGTGGGCCTCTTTTGTATTAAAAACACCGGAACAGGCTATTTTTATCGGGGGCGACTCAGGTTACGATACCCATTTCAAAGAAATTGGCAGCCAATACGGACCCTTCGATCTTGCAGTACTTGAATGCGGGCAGTACAACGCGCATTGGAAATACATTCATATGATGCCCGAAGAAACGGCGCAGGCGGCTGTTGATCTGAAAGCAAAAATGCTGTTGCCGGTACACTGGGCCAAATTCACGCTGGCCCTGCATCCCTGGGATGAACCCATTAAACGAGTGGTTAAAAAAGCGGCCGAATTAAACCAGCGCATTACCACGCCAAAAATCGGCGAACCGGTATTGTTGGGCAAATCTTACCCGACTTCAAATTGGTGGACTACGATTGGATAGAACGCAGATTTTTATAATTCTTATGATAAGCTGCCTTCTATTGGTACTCGGGCAATCGATCCAGCTCCTCTATATTGGTGCCGTTGCGGTGGTAACCATAGCAGTAATGCCCGTTGGTGATAATGAGGTAAGGTACCGGTACGGCCATATTGTAATTCAATACCTGGTTCAGCGTTTTTTTTGTGATTTGCACTTCTTTTGATTTGCATTCCACCATCAGCCATGGTTTTACCGCAGTGTTGTATACCAGGATGTCAAATCTTTTTTTTACATCGCCCAGCTGTATTTTCCTTTCCAGCGCAATATAGGGCGCGGGGTATTTGCATATCTGTACCAGGTACTGAACAAAATTCTGTCTTACCCATTCTTCCGGTGTCAGGCTTACCCAGATACGGCGCACATCATCCCACAGTTCTTCCTTTTTCGCTTCCCGCTCGCGGATCTTATACTGGTGTGGTGGATAATTGATGAATATCATAACAAGCGTTCAGTTTCTGCCATGGCAATTTAGTATCTTAGCTGATTGCAAAATACAAAAGACAAAATTAATATGAAATCGAAGGAGGAAATCGTACAGAACTGGCTGCCCAGGTATACGGGTCAACAATTGGAAGGCTTTGGAAAATATATTTTACTTACCAATTTCAGCAATTATGTGACTTTATTTGCGGAATGGCACCAGGTAGAGGTCATTGGCAGAGACCGGCCCATGCAATGCGCCACCGCCGGCGATATCAGCATTATCAATTTCGGTATGGGCAGTCCAACTGCCGCCACGGTAATGGACCTGCTCTCCGCCATTTCACCCAAGGCAGTCCTTTTTCTTGGTAAATGCGGCGGTCTCAAAAAACGAAATAAAATAGGCGACTTGATACTGCCTATTGCAGCCATACGGGGTGAAGGTACCTCCAATGACTATTTTCCACCGGAGGTGCCTGCCCTGCCTGCGTTTGCGCTGCAAAAGGCCATTTCCACCACTATTCGTGATTACCAGGTGGATTACTGGACCGGTACGGTATACACGACCAACCGGCGTGTTTGGGAACATGATGAGGTTTTTAAAGAATACCTGCAAAAAGTAAGGGCTTATGCCATCGATATGGAAACCGCCACCATTTTTTCCGTAGGCTTCTTTAATAAAATACCAACGGGTGCATTGCTGCTGGTCAGCGATTCGCCCATGGTACCGGAAGGTGTAAAGACAGAAGAAAGCGATAAAAAAGTAACCGGCAACTTTGTAGAAAACCATATCAGGATCGGCATCGATTCCTTAAAGCAGCTGATCAACGATGGTATGACGGTGCGGCACCTTCGTTTTTAAAAGTTTTAAGTAATAAGTTATAAGTTCTTTGCGCTGCAGTTAGCACGGATAAAGCCAAAACATTTATAAACATATTCATATATATTACCTCGAAGCATACTGACTACCCCCTGCTACTTATCATGTAAGATTTAACAGGTAACAATAATTGCGATGTAAAAGGAATTAAAACGTGCTACTTAAAACTTAAAACATATTCCGTGTTGGAAATAAGGAATCTAAGCGTGGGCTTTAAGACGGAGCAGGGATTTAATACGGCTCTGCATGATATTTCCTTTTCCGTGAACCCCGGTGAAATTGTAGCAGTGGTAGGAGAGTCGGGTTCCGGCAAATCAGTTACCGCCTTATCTGTTCTGCAATTACTGCCGCCCGCCACCGCCCGGTACCAACAGGGACATATTTTCTTTAGCACCGATAACCAGACGCCGGTTGATCTGCTGCGCATCCCCCGCCAGCAGCTGCGCGCCCTCCGTGGCAATCGCATCGCCATGATTTTCCAGGAACCCATGACTTCTTTAAACCCGGTATTCACCTGCGGAAGCCAGGTAATGGAAGCCATGCGACTGCATAAAAGACTGTCGAAAGCAGCTGCCCGGCAACAGGTGCTCGAGCTGTTTGGGAAAGTGCAATTGCCCAACCCGGCAGCCATCTTTGGCCGATACCCGCACCAGCTCAGCGGCGGGCAGAAACAAAGGGTTATGATTGCCATGGCCATGAGCGGTAACCCGGCCTTGCTGATCTGTGATGAACCAACCACCGCGCTCGACGTAACCGTGCAGAAAACGATCCTGCAATTGATTAAGCAACTGCAACAGGACACCGGCATGGCCGTGGTTTTTATTACACACGACCTGGGCGTGGTAGCCGAAATAGCTGATCGTGTAGTGGTTATGTACAAGGGAAATATTGTTGAACAGGGAGCTGTAAAACAAATTATGCAGGCACCTGCACATGCATACACAAAAGGATTGCTGGCCTGCCGGCCGGTATTGCATTCAAAGGGAGAGCGACTGCCGGTGGTAAGCGATTTCCTGGAGGAAAATTCAACCGTAAAAAATCAACATTTAAAAGATACGCTACCTTCTTTTTCCGGCTCAACTATTGAGTACCCTGCCGCCACTGAACAGGAAAAAATAATGGAAGTAAAAGATCTGAGCGTATGGTACCCCGGTAAAAAAACATTTATGGGTAAGGTAACGCAATATACCCGGGCCGTGGATGAAGTGAGTTTTGATGTATTCAATGGCGAAACCCTGGGCCTGGTGGGCGAATCGGGCTGTGGAAAAACAACACTGGGCAGAACCCTTCTGCAGCTGGTGAGGCCCAGTGCAGGGAAGATCCTTTTCAGGGGAGAAGACCTGTTGCAATACCATCCCCGCGACCTGCGGAGGCTGCGAAAAGACATCCAGATTATTTTCCAGGACCCGTATTCGGCGTTGAACCCTTCCATTACCATTGGCAATGCCATACAGGAAGTATTGGAGGTGCATGGCATGCTGGCTTCTGCGCGTCAGCGAAAAGACAGGGTAATGGAATTACTGGAAAAGGTAAGCCTGCAGCCGGAGCATTATGCCCGCTACCCACATGAGTTTAGCGGCGGCCAGCGTCAGCGCATTGTAATCGCCCGGGCACTTGCAGTAAGCCCCTCTTTTATTGTTTGCGATGAAAGCGTCAGCGCACTGGATGTAAGTGTGCAGGCACAGGTGCTGAATCTTTTAAACGACCTGAAAAAAGAATTCCGGTTTACGATCATTTTTATTTCGCATGATCTGTCGGTGGTGCATTATATCAGCGACAGGATAATGGTGATGCAGAAAGGCAGGATAGTAGAGACAGGTACTGCTGAACAGGTTTACCGGCATCCAAAAGAACCATACACGCAAAGGTTGATAGCAGCCATTCCCAAAAATGTCTGAGGATTGAGATGGATATTGCCTGATTTCTGTTGCCCTTTCGGCCAAATCAGGCATCATCACATCAGACATTTTCCCCTATTTTTGCCCACAAGTATAATTTATCTACCATGGCTGTTTTAGTTAATAAGCGCTCTAAAATAATCGTTCAGGGTTTTACCGGTACCGAAGGCAGTTTTCATGCCACGCAAATGATAGAATACGGTACCAATGTGGTGGGCGGGGTTACACCCGGCAAAGGTGGCAGCACGCACCTCGACAAACCTGTTTTTAATACCGTGGCCGATGCGGTAAAGACTACCGGCGCCAACGTGAGTATTATTTTTGTGCCACCTGCTTTTGCTGCAGATGCCATTATGGAGGCAACCGATGCCGGTATTGAACTGGTGGTGTGCATTACGGAAGGCATACCTGTGCAGGATATGGTGAAGGCAAAGAATTTTTTACTGGGTAAAAAAACCAGGCTGATAGGGCCCAATTGTCCCGGTGTGATTACCGCGGGCGAATGCAAGGTAGGCATCATGCCGGGCTTTGTGTTCAAACAGGGCCGTATCGGCGTGGTATCTAAAAGTGGTACCCTCACTTATGAAGCGGCCGACCAGGTTGCCAAGGCCGGCCTGGGCATTTCCACCGCCATTGGTATTGGTGGCGACCCGATCATTGGCACGCCTACCAAAGAAGCCGTTGAATTGCTGATGAACGACCCGGAGACAGATGGTATTATTATGATTGGCGAAATAGGCGGCAGTATGGAGGCAGAAGCGGCCTATTGGGTAAAAGCCAATGGCACCAAACCCGTAGTAGGTTTTATTGCCGGGCAAACCGCCCCCCCCGGCAGGCGTATGGGACATGCCGGCGCCATTATCGGCGGTGCCGATGATACCGCCGCTGCCAAAATGAAGATCATGGAAGCCTGCGGTATCTATGTAGTGCAAAGCCCGGCCGACATCGGTAAAAAAATGGCAGAAGTTATTGCCAAGAAAACATAAAAGGTGGGTCGCCCTTTTTGGGCGGGTGCACGGTTTGTCAGTACGCCATCATAGCCATAGGGTGGCCCCCCAAAAAGGGCGCCCCGCCTGTAGCCCTTACCTGCAACTGGAAAGAAAAGCCATCAACTCACCACGACCATTACCTGAAGAGAAAGCGCTCACCACCACGCTGAAGTTATTTTTATCGATGGTGCTGCCATAAGCATATTTCACAAAAGCCAGGCGACAATCATCGAAAGAGAAAAAACGGGCCAGCTCCTTTACCTGTTCGGCGCAGAGCAGGTTATCATCTGCCAAACGCTTCGCATAGATCAGGCGGCCATTGTCGTTTTCACGGTCCATTACCCGTTCTGCGGCAAAAAAATCTTCTTGGCTGATGCTGCGGCCATAACCTGGGTTGTTATATCCATTTTTATCACCATAATCGTCGGGACGCCTGTCATTGTTATTGTAACTATTATGATCATTGTGGCCACGGTCATCTTTGCGGCTATCATAGCCGGTACCCCGATCGTCATAGCCACTGCGCATAGGCTGCTCCGTTACCTGCGCCCTGCCAAACCGTTTAATTGAATGGTAGTGGCAAACAGGGGCCTGGTGGTAACCGTAGTGGTATACAGCAAATGATAATTATTACTGCGGCCAAAAATGCTGAAACGGTTATTCGTTAACTGGTAAATATTTACCGAGTGGTAACCGGGTTGCAGGTTGTCAAATACAAAATTGTTATTGGCCGATGACTGATCAAAACGGCTGCCGTCGATAGAGACTTTTATATCGGCATTGCCTTCTGCCAATACGGTTAAACGACTGGGAGCAAAATTGGCAAAAGAAGCCACCGAAAGAAAAATGCCGAAACCGAGTGTAGAAACCTTCTTCATAATTGTAGTATTTAATTGTTCTTATTATTGGCCAGCTGTTTTTCTGCGCCGGTTATATAATAGAAGCTGTCGCCATTCAGAAGTAAAAAATCAAATGTGTAAAGCTTTGTTAAGGCAAATGGTTGATTATCAATATTGCAAATAGCTGCATAGTAGGGCTTGCCGTTGCGTTTATTTGCAGTTTACTGAATGAAACGCGCTGCTTGTTAAATACTTTAACAGTCACCTGCACACGCATTTGTGTAAAAGCGGAGCGTATCGCATCCCATATCCAAGTTTATTAC
>CAXTMV010000068.1:0-21938 GCA_964245425.1 uncultured Flavihumibacter sp.
GGTCTACTTCCTGCAGGTTAGCCAGCAATGTATATTTCTTTAATTCAAAATCAATATAACCATCCGCAAACCATGTTTCCGATAATGATTTCATGTGCTGAGTTTTAATGACAGGTTATATGAATTTACAAAAATCAGGTCAATATATAATAAGTGTTTTTGCTGTTTTAAAATAGGGCGAACGGTTGCCATCCTGCCTGTAACGAACGGGCTGTTGCAGCCTGTTAGTATACCAGGTTGCGGCAGAAAATACTTGGCATTGCTGCCTGTACAAAAGCACCGGAAGCCCCGCCGGCGGCCTTGCTGGCTGCAAACGGGCAAATGGCCGGGTTAAAACGGACTATTTTCATTTTTTAGCAGGGATTTTGCTTATAAGGAGGCAGGGTTTATTATTCATCAAAAAAATGCTATGAAACAATTATTCTGCTGGTTGCTGATCACAGGCATTGCCATTTCAACAAAAGCGCAGCTGGTGGCCAAAGTGGTCTGTGGTACATTTATGGTAGACGTAATTGATGGCAAATTAAACGGGTTGAAACCCAATGCCCGCTGGCAGGAAGTCAAGGATAAGCTTCCTTGTTTTACCAGCGCGCAACCGGATGGGGATACTTCAACATGCGGGGCCGGCCTATTTTTTAAAGACAAGGACCTTTACTTCTTCACCGATCGCCATTATATTGAAATCCGGGAGAAATTCCAGGGTACATTCACCACACCTGGTATGGGCGCCAGCCGTAGCAGCCTTTTTGCTACCCTTGGCAATCCGAAAGTAAAAGATGATAACTGGGATGCTTTTGTGATGTCTTATGGTACGCTGGTGTTGCACTACAATAAAGCCGGCAAGGTAAACCTCATACAGATGGCGTCGGTAGGACCGGAGATGCTGCACCTTTGCGATCAATCTCCCAACTAATCAAAAATAGCAGTATTTTGTTTGCTGTCGCCGGGCAGCAGACAGACCAGGTTGCATTGCAAACAGCCTGTTAATGGTCTGTTTTTTATGCACGGCATGCGCCGATCGCCTGCCTGTTTGCAGCGATGCGCTATTTTTATGGGTCAATAATACATGCGTGTGAAGAGTACCATTCCGATTTTTTGTTTCTTTGTGCTGATCATCAACGGGTTAAAAGCACAAACCAATTCATGCAGCCTGCTGGGGCAAACGCCTGCCACCGCATTTCCCATCTGCGCCACAGATACTTTCACCCAGTCTACCGTGGCGATCTGTACCAATATGATTGTAACCGTAAAGGGTTGCCCGTCTAATACCGCCGACTATGCAGACAAGAATCCTTACTGGTACCGGTTTACCTGCTTTCAGTCGGGCACACTTAGTTTTCTGATAACACCCAACGACCTGTTAGACGATTACGACTGGCAATTGTATGATGTAACGGGCATCAGCAACCTGAATACCGTATACACCAACAGTAATTTGTTTGTAGTAGGTAACTGGTCGGGCAGCTCAGGTGTTACCGGCGCTTCCGCGAAAGGCCATAATACGGTGGAATGTGCTTCCGCGCCCCAGGACAATGTAAATACGTTCAGCAGTACGCCCACACTGGTACAGGGGCATACCTACCTGCTGCTGGTCAGTCATTTCAGCGATAACCAAAGCGGTTATCAATTATCGTTTGGCGGGGGCACGGCTGTAATAACCGACCCCACATTGCCCGACTTGAAATCCGTAAAACCCTCCTGCGATGGCAGCGTGGTTACCCTGAAACTGAATAAAAATGTGAAATGCAGTTCTCTTGCAGCAGACGGCAGCGATTTCAGCCTGTTGCCCGCCGGTGCCACCGTAACCGCTGCATCGGCCGCCAATTGTAACAGCAGCTTCGACATGGACTCCGTTACCCTGGTGCTCAGCAGCCCTTTGCCGCCCGGCAATTATGAGCTGCTGATAAAAAAGGGAAAAGACTTCAATACACTGCTCGACGACTGCGACCGCGATATCCCCGAGGGGCATCAACTTTCTTTTACCATTGCACCCCCGCAGCCTACATTGCCCGATAGTATTGCGCCATTGACCTGTGCCCCGTCTACAATAGAACTGGTCTTTAAAAAGAATATCCGCTGCAGCTCCATTGCTCCCAATGGCAGCGATTTTACCATAACAGGCCCTGCACCCGTTACCGTTATCGCCGCAGCCGGTGCCTGCGATGCCAACGATCTCAGCAGCAGTATTACCCTTACACTTGCATCGCCGGTGGTAAAAGGCGGTACCTATACTGTAGCACTGGCAGCCGGCATAGATGGGAATACCATTATTGACGAATGCGGCCAGGTAACACCCGTGCTATCTTCTGTGAATTTTACAGTGAAAGACACCGTGTCTGCTGCTTTCAGTTACCAGCTCTTATTGGGCTGCCAGGCAGATACCATCACATTTACACATGATGGAAGCAATGGCGTGAACCAGTGGTTTTGGGTGTTTGATAATGCTGGTATCAGCAAGTATCCGATAAATAAGATTGTGTTCAAGACTTTTGGCGAAAAACAAATTGTATTGAAAGTATCCAATGGCTTTTGCAGCGACAGCATCACCCAAACCATTGTACTCGATAATGCCCTGAAAGCGGCTTTTGAAACGGGCCCGGTACTTTGCCCTGAAGATGCGGCGGTATTTCAGAACAACAGCAGCGGCAAAAACATTACAGGGTACAACTGGTTTTTTGGCGATGGCAGTTCAAGCACATTGCAATCGCCGCCCGATAAAAACTATGCAGTAACGGGGTCGGAAAAGAATTATACCGTACAACTGGTGGTTCAGAACGATGCCAATTGTTATGATACGGCAACCCATATAATAAAGGTATTGCGAACCTGTTATATTGCAGTGCCCAATGCATTTACGCCCAACAATGACGGGTTCAACGATTACCTGTACCCCCTAAATGCCTTTAAAGCCGATAATCTCGATTTCAAAGTTTACAACCGGCTGGGACAGCTTGTCTTTCATTCAACAGCATGGACGCAAAAATGGGACGGCCGCATCAATGGTCAGCCACAGAGCTCGGGCGGTTATGTGTGGACGCTCCGTTATACCGTGCACGATACCGGCCAAAAGATCTTTCGCAAAGGAACTTCTCTTTTGATTCGGTAAATAGTTCTTGGTTCGGAAGTTCTACGGTCAAAAGTAAAAAATCAAAAAATAAACGCCTTTGCCCCGATAACAGCACGAACGATTTTTATTTTTTACTTTTTACTTTTTAATTTGCGTATACGTAAAACTTACAACTTACATGAGTGAGGAACTGCAAATCATACAGGGTACCAGGAAAGAACAGTACGAAACCCTGATTCCCCAGATAAAAGCTTTATTGGAAGGCGAGCCCGACCTCGTGGCCAACCTGGCCAATATAACAGCCGCATTGAAAGAGCAGTTCGACTGGCTTTGGATAGGCTTCTACCTGGTAAAAAAGGAGGAATTGGTACTGGCCCCATTTCAGGGCCCGGTGGCCTGTACGCGCATCAAAAAAGGCCGGGGCGTGTGCGGCAGCAGCTGGCAACAGGCAAAAACACTGATTGTGCCCGATGTAGAAAAATTTCCGGGGCATATCGCCTGCAGCAGCCTCTCAAAATCGGAAATAGTGGTGCCCATCATCCGCGATGCTGAAGTGATGGGGGTACTGGATGTTGACAGCAAGGCAATGGATGAGTTTGATGAAACCGACCGGGAATATTTAGAAAGTATCGTCTCACTAATTATATTTTAGCCCGGTAAGAAGTCTTGCATCCCTGCCTATTCGCTCAACAACCTGTCCATCGTTGCTTCAAATTCCTTTTTGTACAGCAGGTAATGTTCGCCGGTACCGGGGCCGTTGAAACCGGTATCCAGTTTACGCACACGGCCTTTTTTATCAAGAATAGCGGAGGAAGGAAAGAATTTAATGGGCGTCAGCTGCGGCAATGTTTTTTCCGTGCGCAATGAATCATTCACCGTAACGCCGGTGATGAGCATGGGGTACTGTACATTGAAACGCTGCTGGAATTTCTTTAGTGTCTTTACTGATCGGTTGCGATCCGTACTGTATTCGTAAGCCAGTGATACGATCTCTATTCCACGTTGTTTATTTTTATTATAATATTCGCTCAGGAACGCTGTTTCATCCATGCAGTTGGGGCACCAGCTGCCCATTAACTGTACCACCACTACTTTGTTTTTGAAACGATCGTCGTCTATAGAAACGGGCTTGCCGTTCAGATCACTGAATGTAAAATGCAATTTTTCTTCGCCGGGCCGCAGGTACATGGCAACCCCTTCTTCCGGTACGGAGGCCGTATCGTTTTTTATAGCTTCCCAGGCCTGTTTGTACACGGCGCCCGAATAAAACCATCCATGGCTGATGGTGTTTTTATCGGTAATCTTTGCCGTAAATAAAAACGCATGGCCGCCGTCAAAACAAGAAAGCTGCAGTGAATCATTGATAACAACGCCTTCCAGGTAGCGGTAATCGCCGGTAGGGTTCAGGAAAGTACCGGTAACATAATTCAGGCGTTGTACAAACTCAGCCACGGCGGGTGTAGAGGAGTTGTTGTCTGCGAAAGCAACCGACCATCGTCCGCGTATATTTTGCAGCGCGTCATCGCCTTCGGCAAAGCGCCTTGCGCCCGGCACGGCAGTAAAAGGCATCACCTGTGTTTTAACGGCACCCCCTTTTATCCAGTTGCCGGTTAAGTTATTGCCCTCTTTTTTTATCCTGAACTGCGATTCAAACAGGGGCATCTGTACAATAACAGAATCGGCTTTTACCAATATATCGGTTACCCGCAGCCGCTCTGCCGCGTTGCGGATATACCATACCGGTTTTCCTTTTTCAGTAACCCACTCAAAATTGAATACAATGCTTTGCCCGTCTGACCGGTGCAGGGAAGCCCGCCACCAGGTGCCTGCCGGCACTTGCTGCGCAGCCAGGGAGCAACCTGCCAGCAGCAGAAAAAAACAGCCGATGAACTTCATTCTTTTAAAACAATATTTCCTCATGATGGTTTACAAAATACGGTTTATTTGCCATTTTGCCTGTATCGGACAATGTATTTCCGGAATACCCGGTACCAGCCTGCCGTAACCCTAGCAATAAATAATAACTTGCAGTGTATGAAAACGGTTGTTGTTCATATAAAGGGTAGGGTGCAGGGGGTATTCTTCCGGCAAAGCACCCGCGAAAAAGCAAGGGAACTGTCTATTGGCGGCACGGTCCGTAACCTCGCCGATGGCAGCGTGGAGCTGGTGGCTACCGGCAGCACGGAACAACTGGACCGCCTGCTCGCCTGGTGCCGTCAAGGTCCGCCCAGGGCATCCGTAACGGGTGTTGAATGGACGGAAAGGGAGGTAAAGTTATTTGCAGGTTTTGAAATAATAAAAGATGTCTGATGGCTGATGTAAGGATGTTTGATATACCCGTCACGCAAAAGAAATCAGACATCCTCACATCAGACATCAGCCATCAAACATCAATCATCTTCCCCAGGTTCTCCAACATCTCTTTTGTCATTTTATCCAGATCGTATTCATTCTTCCAGCCCCAGTCTTTGCGGGCAACGGTATCGTCGATGCTCTGCGGCCAGCTATCGGCAATGGTCTGGCGATAATCGGGCTGGTAAGAAATGGTAAAATCCGGAATGTATTTTTTGATCGCGGCGGCAATCTCCCTGGGCGAAAAACTCATGCCCGACAGGTTATAGGAAGTGCGTATGGATATCTTGTCTGCCGGTGCTTCCATCAGTTCAATGGTGCCGCGTATGGCATCTGAGATATACATCATGGGCAGGTAGGTATCTTCCTGCAGGAAGCACTCGTATTTCTTTTCTTCCAGGGCCTCGTGAAAAATTTCTACTGCATAATCGGTGGTGCCGCCACCCGGCGCCGACTTATAACTGATCAGGCCGGGATAACGGATGCTTCTAACGTCTACCCCAAAGCGCTGGTAATAATAATGGCACCAGAACTCGCCGGCATACTTGCTGATGCCGTAGACGGTAGACGGTTCAATAATGGTTTGCTGTGGGCAGTTTTGTTTGGGGCTGGTAGGGCCAAATACAGCAATGGAACTGGGCCAGTAAACCTTGTGGATCTTTTCTTCGCGGGCAATGTCCAGCACATTCAGCAGGCCGGTCATGTTCAGGTTCCAGGCCAGGTTAGGGCTTTTTTCGCCCGTGGCCGAAAGAATGGCCGCCAGCAGGTAGATCTGCGTAAAATTCTGCCTGATCACCTGCACGTGCAGCATTTCCTTGTTCATGACATCCAGGCTTACGTAAGGGCCGGTGCCTTCCAGCAGCGGGTTCTGCTCCCGCAGATCGGATGCAACCACATTGGCATTGCCATATAATTTCCGGAGCGCCAGTGTTAGTTCCACCCCTATCTGGCCGCTGGCACCAATGACCAGTATCTTTTCTTTTATCATATGGTTGATTTAAAGAATGCCAAATGTAGGAAATTGGTTGATTGGTTGATCGGTTGATTAGTTGATGGGTGGTGGTGGCGTAACTTTATACAAATAGTTGGCAAAAGCAAGTCAACGGTCGGTCTGCAGGTAAGTCTTGGGCCTCGTTCGCGGTTCTGAAAATGCCGCCATTAAAAATCAGGCATGATCGCATCAGACATGATCAAATCCAACCAACTATCTTTGCCGCATGGAAAAATTCTTACAGGAACTTTTTGCGAACCAGCAATATGATGCAGATGGTTTTTTCCTGGTAGCAGGACCTTGTGTAGTGGAAAGCGAAGAACTGGTGATGCAGGTGGCCGATAAAGTATCCGGTATCTGCAGAAATTTGGGTATACCTTATATTTTCAAGGCTTCCTACCGGAAAGCCAACCGCACCAGTGCCGCATCGTTCACCGGGATAGGTGATGAAGCTGCCCTGGCATTGGTAAAAAAAACAGGCGATACATACCAATTGCCTACTACCTCCGATATACATGCGCACGAAGAAGCCGCGATGGCAGCGCCCTACATAGATGTTTTGCAGATACCCGCCTTTCTGTGCCGGCAGACCGATCTGCTGGTGGCCGCGGCCGAAACAGGCAAAATTGTAAATGTAAAAAAAGGACAGTTTCTCAGCGGGCCTTCTATGAAGTTTGCTGCAGACAAGATACGCAAGGCGGGCAATCACCGGGTAATACTGACCGAAAGGGGAAATACATTCGGTTACCAGGACCTGGTAGTCGATTTTCGCAATATACCCTGGATGCAGGAGCATCAGGCCCCCGTAGTAATGGATGTAACGCATTCTTTGCAGCAACCCAACCAGGCTTCGGGCATTACCGGCGGTAATCCGCAACTGATTGGCACCATTGCCAAAGCGGCCATTGCCGCGGGCGCCAACGGACTATTCATAGAAACCCATCCCAATCCTGCCAAAGCCCTAAGCGATGGCGCTAATATGTTGCGGTTGGATTTACTTGAACCATTGTTGCAACAGTTGGTTAAAATAAAAAAAGCGCTTTACTAATTTTTGCGCAAAAAAGCCTGCCTTGCGGCAGGGCTTTATTGCAGGGAACGAATATGTTGTGATTTCACCGGCGGATCTTTCTTCACATGGAGCAACTGGATTTTAAAACGGAACCAACTTTTGGGATTTCATGGTAAGCAACGGGTCAGCTGCCCGTGGTTTTTCTCATTCTAATATTAAGGCGGTTAAAAAAGCGTTCAGTAATGACCGTAATGATATTCTCGGTAACAGGTAGATAAAAAGGATTGTCTTCTGTATTCATTACCCGGTCTACCATGCTGCGGTATGTATTGTCCATTGAATCGGCAAACAGCCTTTCCTCCTGCAAATCCAGGTAAATATTCAGCAGTCTTTCGTTGTAAGCCGGCAGGTTTTTTATCAGCCAGGCTTTGGGAATCATAATCTTGAGCCGGTTTACACAGGCGCCGGCGGTGCCGCTGGCTGTAAAATGGTCGTTACTGCCGGTTAAGAAGATCGCGCTCAGTATCTTATCGTCGTAAGAAACAATGCTTTTGTTCAGGGTAAGCGAAAATAAAAGTCCGGCCTGTACCTGGTTAATGTGTAAAGCCACGTAGTCTTCCTGCTTTACAGACAGTTGTATGGTAAAGTCGTTGTTAACAACATAATTTGAAATATGCGCGTAGAACCCGTTTGCAAATTCCAGGATTTTAAAATTGCCGGTTGCGTAGCGCTCTTTCAAAGTAATTTTTTTGCCATACTGGTGGTGACTAACCGATTCCACAAAATCGGGCAGCTGGTCTGCTGACAGGCCCAGGCTGCTGTATTCAATTGTAACCATATTTTAAAAGCTAACTGTATAAACGCTTATATCACAGCGGTCAATTATATGTTCCACCCAATAGACGACAGACAATACCAAAGGGTGTGCAGCCCGTTGCAGAATCAGTAGCTGTAAAAGGCAGGGGATGCCTGTATCAGGTGTAAAAGAAGGCCGATGCCTTATTGGAAGAAGCCGGATTTGATTACTAGCAGCTAATTATCAGTAAGTTGCTGTGATGGGTCGGTATCAATGAAGACAGGGTCAATCGCTGCCGCGAAATATTTTTAATATTTAATTTTGAGGTTGATTTGCATTTAAAATTTCAGCTCGCTCGGCAATATGCCAAATTCTTTGCGGAAAGCCGTACTGAAATTGCTGAGGTTGGAATAACCAAGTTCAAGGGCCACCTGCTTAATGGAATATCGGTTGGTTTCCAGTACATCGCGCGCAGCGCGCATCCTTGCCTTCTGGAAATACTGGTAGATGGGCACACCAAATACGGTTTTGAAATTGCTTTTCAGTTTGGTTTCACTGATATTGACCATTTTTGCCAGTTCGGGTATAAAAGGCGCAGGGGTAAAAACATCTTTTGTTATCAGCGATTCTACTTCCATGACCCGGCTGATATCCTCGCGAGACAGCTTAATATCCAGGGCGCTCGTTTCCATTTTTACCGCCATGCGCATAAAAAAGCGTTCAATCAGCAGCATCACCCTGTTCTGTATGGCAATTTGCCTGAACTGGCCATGCCCGTTTACGAGGTCAAATACATCCTGTATCAGTTTCTTGTATTCAATGTCAAGCGGCTCCATCGTAATACGCGATGCCTTTAAGGAAAGGTATTTATGCAGCAGGCCGCTTTTCGAATCCACACCCAGGTGATAGGCCAGCCATTGATTATCGAGCAATATATTGATGCCCCTGGTGCGTGTACCTGCAGCCAGTTCATAGTTGGCATCAAAGAGGGAACTGGTGAGCAGTGCCGCGGAAAAAGAACTATTGTTTACCCGGTAAAGATCATTATCTATTTCTACCTGCACATCGCCTTTCATATCAACTTCGGTAAACCAAAGCGTATAATATTCATGAGCGATCTTTTTCCTTTTCAGGCGGTATTGATCGGTAAAGACATAATCAAATGCCATTGCCTGCAGGCCGCCCTGCATATCTATTAATTGCAAATAGCCTTCAGCTACCTGCGGCGGATACTGCAGGCGGTTGTTTTGCATGGGCACACCCAATGCTACCGACAGGGCCGCTGCCAGGTCCTTATAATCAGTATGATCATATTCAAAAACGAACATGCTGTTGCGATTGAAATAAATAAATGAATCAGTGCCTTACCAATCAACCCATATGCGCTGCTTCATTAACGGTACCGTAGGGGGTTACGTCTTGCGGATAAAATATAATTTTTTATATTCATCCAGAATGCAACAAAGAGGTATATAATTACAGGAGAACCCATTGTAAGAAACGAAATGTAAATGAAATATTTGCGAATGGTGGCAGAAGCGATCCCCATTTTGTCGCCAATATAGGAACAGACACCAAATACCTGCCATTCCACAAACTGCTTAAAACGTTTCATGAGAGCGAATATAAAAAAAATAGCGGAGAGAACCTATAGAAAGCTTGCATTACCTACCCTTTTTTCGGTAAATTTGCATCACTTTTAAACGGCTGTTGCAGGTTTCACGGCCCAGGCCCCCATCTTAAAACCCTGTAATACCGTTATCTAACACTAAATACAATAACTATGGTATTCGATCTGGACATGATCAAAAAACTGTACGGCAGTTTTGCAGGCCGCATCAGTTCCGCCCGTAAAATTGTTGGCCGCCCCTTAACCCTTACTGAAAAGATTTTGTATGCGCATCTCTGGCAGGGAGACGCTACCGAAGCGCATGAAAGAGGAAAAAGTTATGTGGACTTTGCACCAGACCGCGTAGCCATGCAAGACGCCACCGCCCAAATGGCTTTATTGCAATTTATGCAGGCCGGCAGAAATAAAGTAGCGGTACCGTCTACCGTGCATTGCGACCACCTCATTGTTGCCAAAAAAGAAAGCAAGACAGACCTGGAAAGAGCTGTGCATGAAAGCAGTGAAGTATATGATTTTCTTGCTTCTGTATCCGATAAGTATGGCATCGGGTTCTGGAAACCCGGTGCAGGTATCATTCACCAGGTAGTATTGGAAAATTATGCCTTCCCTGGTGGTATGATGATTGGTACCGACTCGCACACCGTGAATGCCGGTGGCCTGGGCATGATTGCCATTGGTGTGGGCGGCGCAGATGCCTGCGATGTAATGGCCGGACTGCCCTGGGAACTGAAATTTCCCAAACTGATCGGCATAAAGCTCACCGGCAAGCTGAATGGATGGACGGCTCCCAAAGACGTTATCCTGAAAGTGGCCGGCATCCTGACCGTAAAAGGCGGTACCGGGGCCGTAGTGGAATATTTTGGCGAAGGCGCTACTTCCATGAGCTGCACTGGCAAAGGTACCATCTGTAATATGGGTGCCGAAATTGGCGCCACCACCTCTACTTTCGGGTACGATGAAAGCATGAGCCGCTACCTGAAAGCAACCGGCCGTGAAGAAATTGCCGCGTTGGCAGATGGTATCAAAGAACACCTGACCGCCGACCCCGAAATATATGCCAACCCTGCTGACTATTTTGACCAGGTAATTGAAATTGACCTTACAGAGCTGGAGCCTCACCTGAACGGACCTTTTACCCCCGATCTGGCAACGCCCATCTCCAAAATGAAAGAAGCCGCGGCGGCCAACGGCTGGCCCACTAAAATTGAAGTAGGCCTGATAGGCAGCTGCACCAATTCTTCCTACGAAGATATTTCCCGTTCCGTAAGCCTTGCGAAACAGGTTAGCGAAAAAGGATTGAAGCTGAAATCCGAATTTACGATTACCCCTGGCAGTGAGCAGGTTCGCTTTACCATAGAACGAGACGGATTCCTGAAGGAGTTTGATAAAATAGGTGCCACCGTTTTTGCCAATGCCTGCGGTCCCTGCATCGGTATGTGGGAGCGGGTAGGGGCTGAAAAAGCGGAGAAAAACACCATCGTTCATTCCTTTAACCGCAATTTTGCCAAACGTGCCGACGGCAACCCCAATACATTTGCATTTGTGGGAAGTCCTGAACTGGTGACAGCCCTGGCCATTGCCGGCGATCTTTCTTTCAATCCATTAACCGATACGCTGATAAATGAAAAGGGTGAAAAAGTTTCTTTGGATGCGCCCTCAGGCTATGAACTGCCGCCCAAAGGTTTTTCCGTAGATGACCCCGGCTTCCAGGCGCCTTCGGCCGATGGCAGCAGCGTGCAGGTAAAAGTAGACCCTGCTTCCAAACGCCTGCAATTGCTGGATCCGTTTTCCGCCTGGGAAGGAACTGATCTGAAAGGATTGAAACTGCTGATCAAGGCAAAAGGAAAATGTACCACCGATCATATCTCTATGGCAGGACCCTGGTTGAAATTCCGCGGCCACCTGGATAACATCAGCAATAATATGCTGATTGGAGCGGTTAATTTTTTCAATGAAAAAACAGATAAGGTAAAGAACCAGTTAACCGGCGAATACGGGCCGGTACCCGCCACCCAACGGGCCTATAAAGCTGCGGGCGTTGGAACACTGGTAGTGGGTGATGAAAATTACGGGGAGGGATCTTCACGCGAGCATGCCGCTATGGAGCCACGCCACCTGGGTGTAAGGGCTGTGCTCGTAAAATCCTTTGCCCGTATCCACGAAACCAACCTGAAAAAACAGGGAATGTTGGGGCTCACCTTTGCTGATAAGACAGATTACGACAAGATACAGGAAGACGACAGCATCGATATACTGGGATTGGAAGGCTTTGCACCCGGCAAAGCACTCGCCATTATGCTGCACCATGCCGATGGTACTTCCGATATCATTTCTGCCAATCACACGTACAATGAACAGCAGATAGAATGGTTTAAAGCCGGTGGGGCACTTAATATTATCAGGAAACAATTTGTATAAGGTAAAAAATCGTTTTATCTACTATAGGAGCTGCCCGGCCGGGCAGCTCTTTTTATTTATTTCTTATTTTAAAACACCGGAGTTGATGGAAAACAGCAAAAATGCAAACGAACTGGCATAAACTATGCTATACCAATAGCAGGCAAAACCATTTTCACCATTTAAAAATAAATATATGCCAGATCCAAAACCGGAAATAGAGCCAACAATGCCACCCCAGCCAACTCAGCCACCAGTGGTTCGCATGCGGCTGGAAGCAATAAAATAACCGTAGCTGCGAAGCCTACGGTCATTATTGTAAGAATGGGTTATGGGGCGAAGGTTATTTTTTCTTCTTTGACATCATCTTCATGGGGATTTTATAAATGGCCCCAATGCTGATTACCTGGTTCTTCAGTTTATCGCCTCCTACAGATACTTTATTGATAGCGGAGAAGCCGAATGAATAACGGATGTTAACACCCAGCCCTTTTACGGGAGAAGTTTCCGGAAATTCATAGCCTACCCCAAATGGGAAGCGAAATTCTGTGCTGTGGTAATATTGCTTGATACTTAACGTACTGCCCTGGTAGGTTTCTTTTATAGAAG
Organism: uncultured Flavihumibacter sp.; assembly: GCA_964245425.1. GTDB lineage: Bacteria > Bacteroidota > Bacteroidia > Chitinophagales > Chitinophagaceae > JACMLD01. Next base: position 12,852 of record CAXTMV010000068.1, read on the forward strand.
CAAGAATGCCGATTTGAGGGCCTGCTTCACCATACAATCCAAACTTGGTATGGTATTGCGCCAGCAAAGGTATCTGTATAATGCCTTCGTTGATATGCCCGGACGCAGTGCTGGTGGTACTTTCTTCCTTTGTGCCTTCACCTGAATACACAACTTCCAGCTGGGCTGCCCAGGCTGAATTGACCTGGTAATTGGCAAACAATCCACCATAACCACTGATCAGCGTTTTTGTTTTAAAAGCGCTGGAGCTGAAACTGATGCGGGCAATATTAAGACCTGCCTTGGGTCCGAAAGATAACTGTGCCTGCGCTTGAGATAAGACAACCATGCAAAATAGGGCCAGGGGAAGATGTTTCATAATTAGTAGCTGATTATATGATTTGTTAATGAATCAAAACTACCGGCCCTCCATTTATTTTCAAATACTCCATTTGGATAGCTTTTTGTTCGGTTGCCTTTTGGGCTATGTAAATTAACCCGGGTTTTTTGGAAATTGACTGCCGGAAGAGCGGGACATGCTACGACGAACTATTTCGGGTAACCCTTTCCTCAATGCTACAGGCATATAATTTGTTTTCTAGTCATAAACAAATGATATGACAACAGCAAAAAAAGCATCCCCCAAAAAGAAAGTGGCCAAAAAAGCGGCACCCGTAAAAAAGAATAAACTGGGCGTAAAAAATTCCCTGGTTAATAATATCAATGCCCGTAAAGAAAAAGGGGTATCGAGACCCAAAAAGAAGTCTACCGTCTCTTCAAAATCATACAAACAAATGGAAAACAATTGGGGTAAAAAATAAAACAACTGATATGGCAAGATTTACCATTGCCAGGGCTACGGCCAAAGGCAAAACATGGAAAGCAACTGGCATCAATCCCGCTACCGGCCGGTCAATGACCATACAGGGCGGCCAGCAGGGCACACCGGTGGGTAAAAACAATCCCCGCAGCGAACATTCTTTTGATGCAAGACATGAAGCTACCGGAATGACGCCAAAGAAATATGTAAATAAACTGCGTTGGGATAACAAGGCTAAAATAGGCACCCGGGTAAATATTCCGGATAAGCTTTTCATAAAAGCCAAATAATCAATTGGACCGCCAGCTGCGGATTAATTTCCGAATGGGCTATATTTATCCAGGCAATAACGGATGACAGGGTGCTGTACCGGAAGCGCCGGTAATTAGCTGCATGTTTTTGAATAACAAAAAAAGACAACCGTTACTGTCCAATTTGATGCTCCCTGCTTGTTATAAGGGTGTAATCAAATTGTTTATTCAAAAAAATCAGCAACATGAACGAATTTATCTTAATCTTCCGGCATGAAGATGGTCTTAAAGTAGCCAGTCCGGAACAGATTCAGCATTGGATGAAACAAACCAGGGATTGGATTGGAGGTATTGCGGCGCAAAACAAATTTGTGGGTGGCAATGGCCTTCCTTTTGACGACAGCAGGGTAGTGCAGCATAACAATATAGTAACCAATGGGCCTTTCGGCGACATAAAAGAAACCATCGGCGGATATGTTATCGTAAAAGCGTATTCAATAGATGAGGCCGTGTCATTTGCGAAGGGTTGCCCGGTATTGCAGGGAGAAGGGAACACGGTAGAAGTAAGAAAGATAGCAAAGGGCGATGGTATTCATTAAAAAGTAACGGCCCCTGCAGCAGCAGGGGCTTTTTTATGGAAGAAAAAGAACTGATACCACATTTATTCAGAACAGAGTTCAGGAAAATGGTTGCCGTACTTTGCAAGCACCTTGGTATTGCCTGTATAGAAATGGCAGAAGATATTACGGGGGATACTTTTTTACTCGCTTACGAAACATGGAGCTTTAGGGGCATCCCCGAAAACCCAGTAGCCTGGTTATACGCAGTGGCAAAGAACAAGGCCGTTAATTACATGAAACGGCAACAGCTGTTTAACGGAAAGATTGCACCCCACCTGAAGCTGGCAGCGCCCCTTACAATAGAAACAGCCATTGATCTGTCTGAAAAGAATATTGCGGACAGCCAGTTACAGATGTTGTTCGCGGTTTGCCATCCTGTCATTTCAACAGAAGCCCAGATTGGGCTGGCGCTCCGCATTCTTTGCGGGTTTGGCATCGGGGAAATTGCTGATGCATTTGTAACCAGCAAAGAAACAATCAATAAAAGACTGCACAGGGCCAAAGAAAAACTCCGGATGGAAAAAGTGGCCATCGCGTTTCCTGGCACGGCGGAGATGGGTGCACGCCTGGAACCCGTGCTCAGAACTTTATACCTGCTTTTTAACGAAGGCTATTATTCGGAAAGTCGTGATGTGGTGCTGCGAAACGACCTTTGCCTGGAAGCCATGCGCCTTACTTACCAGCTACAGGAAAACGCGCATACCTGCCAGCCGGGAGTAAGCGCTTTGCTGGCCCTCATGTGTTTTCATGCCTCCCGTTTTGAAGCAAGAAAGGATGACAATGGGGCCATCATTTTGTACCAGGACCAGGATGAATCGCTTTGGAACCAGGAGTTGATAACAAAGGGCGCTTATTTTCTGCAACAGGCCGCTACAGGAAAAAATATTTCAAGCTACCACCTGGAAGCCAGCATTGCTTTCTGGCATACCCGGAAACAAGACAACCCGGAAAAATGGGAGAATATACTGCAATTGTACAATCATTTGCTGCAGGTAGCCTATTCGCCCGTGGCGGCACTGAACCGGACCTTTGCGCTCGCCAAAACAGCCGGGTATGCGGCGGGCATTGCAGCGGCCGAGCAACTGAAACTGCACGGCAATCATTTTTACTTTACCCTGTTGGGCGAACTGTACAGCCCTACAGATCCGGCCAAGGCCCTGCAGCATTTTGAAAAGGCGATGTTGCTGGCAAAGACAAATACCGATCGTTCCATCATACAACAAAAAATCAGCGCCCTGGCTGTTGCATAGGCCCTGGACTTACTATTATATTTGTGGCATACAATAACCCGGTTACAGTTGCAGGATCATTTAATACCGAACTGCCATGAAGCATGCTGAAATAACAGATCCGATTTTCCGGGCGGCGGTTGAAGCCATTGACAGCGGCCACCTGACAGGCTTGCAATTGTTGCTCCAGGTGCATGCCAGGCTGGTCACTGAAAGGCTTCCCTTTCCTGAAACGGGCTATTTTAAGCATCCTTACCTGATATGGTTTGTAGCAGGCAACCCGGTACGCCAGGAACAATTGCCGGACAATATTGCCGATATTATGCGTTTGCTGGTACAATACGTAAAAGAAAAAGCAACCGCCAGTTGGCAAAAACAAATTGATTACTGCCTGGGATTGGTGGCAACGGGACGCATTGCCCATGAATGCGGCGTACAGATTGAGCTAATGGATATATTGATCAATGCAGGAGCTTTTTTGGGCAACACACATGGCGCACTGGCAAATGGTAATACGGCGGCGGCCCAACACCTGTTGCAAACCGGTAGCAGGCTAACGCTGGCTGCTGCGGTTTGCCTTGACCGTGAGAAGGATATCCCGGTGCTGCTGGAAACAGCCGGCAGTGAAGACCGCGCAGTGGCACTGGTAGCCGCTGCTTTTTATGGAAAAAAAGCAATGCTGCCAATCCTGCTGGCAGCAGGGGCTGATGTAAGCGCATACCCTGCAAAGGAAAGTGGATTCCATTCGCATGCCACCGCGCTCCACCAGGCTGTTTTTTCTGGTTCATTAGCAACCGTACAACTATTGGTGGAAGCAGGCGCCCGCTTGTCGGCAACCGATCTTATTTATAAGGGAACTGCCGTTGAATGGGCCCTGCATTTGCAGGCGGATGAAAAAGACGCTGCAAAAAAAGAGCAGTACATTGCAATAGAAAATTTTCTCCGGGCCGTTGGTGCGTGATCGCCATGCTGGCGGCAGCACATTTTCATGCACAGCATTTTCATGCACATTTGAATTTTGCAAACAACCGATTGATATTCGCAAACAGCGCGGCCCGCGCCTGCGCTACCTTTGTGCAATAAAATAATATTAAATAACAACATTTATGGAAACAGGTAATAAGATAGCATTGGTAACAGGCGGTAGCCGTGGCCTGGGAAAAAACATGGCCCTTAGCCTGGCTAAAAAAGGGATCGGGGTGGTACTCACCTACAACAGCAAAATGGAAGAAGCCATGGCCGTTGTAACCGAGATAGAAAACATGGGCGGACAGGCGGCAGCCCTGCAACTGAACACAGGCGATATTAAAAGTTTCAGCGATTTTTTTGACCGGCTTAAAAAGTCATTGAAAGATGTCTTCCAAGCAGCGCGCTTCGATTTTTTGATTAACAATGCCGGGATTGGCTTACATACACCCTTCGGCCAGACAACAGAAGAAGATTTTGACCAGTTGATGAATATTCATTTTAAAGGGGTGTATTTTCTTACGCAACAGGCATTGCCATGGCTGAACGATGGGGGACGCATCATCAATCTTTCAACAGGGCTGGCCCGGTTCAGTATGCCCGGTTATGCGGCTTATGCCAGCATGAAGGGCGCCATAGAAACGCTCACCCGTTATATGGCCAAAGAACTGGGTGCCCGCGGTATTGCTGTAAATGTAGTGGCGCCGGGTGCCATTGAAACCGATTTTGGTGGCGGCGCGGTGCGCGACAACCAGCAGATAAACACGTATGTTGCCGGCGTTACGGCCCTGGGCCGGGTAGGGTTGCCGGATGATATCGGCGGCGTGGTGGCCTTTTTGTGTACAGAAGATGCAAAATGGATAAACGCGCAGCGGATAGAAGTATCCGGCGGCATGAACCTGTAGCATATTTCACGCAAAGGCAGCAAAGATTGCAAAGAAATAAAGGTCTTTGTGTCATTTTTACAACTTTGCTGTTTTTGCATGCAATCAATTTGGCATAAAATATATCCTGTAAACAAATCAATAACAATATCCACTGTATTCTTAACATTTGCCTCCTTTGAATTTTGCATGAATAGTATAATTTTGAGGGTTGTTAAAAACTGTTAAACAGGCAAGTGTATGAAAACAAGTTTTTTTTCTTTACTCGGGATCTTTTTTTTGCTGGCAATAGCAGGGCCGGGTTGCAGCAGGCATGCCGCCGTGGCAAAAACATCCAGGGATACATTGTATACCCCTTTTACAAAAGAGCTGCGGCAGCAGATAGAAAATAACCACCTGGATATAAAAAAAGTGCAGTTTTTTGTAGACCAGGAACTTGTTTTGCACCGTTCACTGGGTACCCAGAAAAGCGATATCAAATCGGGTGTTATTTTGTTTGAAAAAGGCCAGTACATCAATGAAGTGGTCATTCCCAAACATACACCCGGCGTATGTGAAGTAATAAATGGCAACAGTCTGCAGGTGAGTTTTGAACTGCAGAACAATAATATTGAATTCGGTCCTGGCGGACTGAACAATACCTATTTTACTTTATATGCCCGTAACTGGACAGGCGGTACAGCCGATATTACCTACGACAATAAGAATTATAAGCTGCAATGTGCCACCTGCTACAACGCGGGCGATGTTAAATTACTGGTGCGCAAAAGTGAAGCAGATAAACTGGAACGCAGCAAAAGGACCGTAGAAGGAAGGAAGGTGGAGGATTGAGTATCAGCCTTTAGTGTTATTGAAACGCAATTTTTTAGACAGGTTTTGCCACACGAATGTTAAAATGCAGGCGCTGGTGGTTTTTTTTCCCACGACCTTGTTTATTTTCCCTATCTTATGCCGGTTAACATTGTTGTTAGCGGAATAAATACAGAATGACATTTATCGACAGTGTTTTAGAACCCCCTTCGTATGGCTGGACAGATGCAGACGGTAATTTATCAAAACCCAATCCTGCCCGTATTTTTAAAGAATTTTTTTCCAGGCTGAATATCTTCAAAGACAGAAAAAACTGGCTTTCTTTTACCAGTTGGATAATGGTGAGCATCCTCAGCGTTTTCCTGTTATTCTTTATTTTCAAATATTTTAGTTTTAAACTGCTGCTGATAGCCTTTGTTTACAGCATGGTTATCATGGGTTCACACGGTACGGTTTGGTATCACCGTTATTGCACCCACCGGGCTTTCAAATTCCGCAATCATTTCTGGCGCTTTATTACGCAAAATATGACCATCCGGATCATCCCGGAAGAAACCTATGTGATCTCGCACCATGTGCACCACGCCAAATCCGATGAGCCCGGTGATCCTTACAATGCATATGGTGGATTTTTGTATTGTTTCCTGGCCGATGTTAATCACCAGCCCATTGCCAGGAATATGAACGAACAAAGCTATGGCCGTTGCGTACACCTGATGAAACATACCGGCCAGTTTTCAAATACCTACAAACAATACCAGCGCTGGGGTTCGCTGGCGCATCCCGCCCGGCTGATTGCGGGCGTGTTGCTGAACTGGTGCTTCTGGGGTGGAATATTTTATTTGATCGGCGGACCAGGGCTGGTCTGTGCTTTATTGGGTGCGGCCGGCTTTTGGGCCATTGGGGTACGCACTTTTAATTATGAAGGTCATGGAAAAGGAAAAGACAGAAGGCAGGATGGTACCGATTATAACCGCAAAGATATGTCCGTAAACCAGCTTTGGCCCGGCTTCGTAGCCGGTGAATGGCATAACAATCATCACCTGTATCCCAAAAGTGCCCGCTCGGGCTTTCTCTCTCACCAGGTTGATTTTGCCTGGTATTATATCAAATTGTTAAGCATGATTGGCGGGGTATCCGAATACCACGACAATAAAAAACAGTTTATGCAGAAGTATTACCGGCCCGCCAGCAGCAAGCGGGTTCCGGCTGCAGTAAATAGTAATCCGGAAATGTAAAGCCCCGTTTCATCTTTTATCGTTCGTCGTTTTTAGTTCTTGGTTCAGCGTTCGTTCGTGCAATAAGTGTGCGCAATCGAAGGCCCGGGGCCAGGGTCTCATATGATCATGAACCTTATCTTTGCAGATAAATATTTTACAAAACAATACCATACCATGACAGCTTCTATTGGAATCACTGAAAAAAACCTCCAGCAAATTGCGATCGAAATGTCTAAAATACTGGCCGATGAATACCTGCTGTATACCAAAACAAAAAATGCACACTGGAATATAGAAGGTGCCGATTTTCATGCAAAACATCTTTTTTTTGAAAGCCAGTTCGGGCAGCTGGACGAGATCGTAGACAAGGTGGCAGAGCGGATCCGATCACTGGGGCATTACGCACCTGCTACATTGAAACAACTGCTGGAGCTTACCCATCTTACCGAAGAGACCCGCTCTAAAAATGATAGCCAGGGTTTTATCACTGAACTGCTGGCCGATCACGAAGCGGTTATTATTCACCTGCGGGAGAATATCAACCGTTTTGCAAATGAGCTGGGCGACCTGGGCACCAGTGATTTTATTACCGGCCTTATGCAGGAGCACGAAAAAATGGCCTGGTTCTTAAGGGCACACCTGAAATAATTGACTTTATTTATAAATGGTAGTCCTAACGGCCTACCGTTTTCTTTGCCGGGTAACCCGCCAAATCTTTGTATCTTTTCCTTCAACCGCCGATATGAAAGAAAAAAAAGGCCGGGCTAAACGGATGCTGACATTTTTAAAGATACTGGGACCCGGGCTGATAACCGGTGCCAGTGATGATGACCCTTCCGGTATTGCCACTTATTCGCAGGCAGGCGCACAGTTTGGTATTGCCACCTTATGGACCGCCCTGGTAACTTTTCCCCTGATGGCGTCTATACAGGAAATGTGCGCCCGGATAGGCATCGTTACTTCTAAAGGTTTAACCAGTACCATCCGCCATAATTATCCGAAGCCCGTATTATACCTGATGATTGCCTTTACCTTTCCGGCCGTGGTACTGAATATCGGCGCCGATATTGCCGGCATGGGCGCCGTTGCACACCTTGTTTTTCCCACAGTACCGGTGGTTGTATTCACCGTGGGTTTTACAGCCATCCTGATGGCCCTGATCATTTACCTGCCCTACCAGCAAATGGCCAGGATTTTAAAATACCTCTGTCTTTTCCTGTTGCTTTACCTGGTGGTTCCCTTTTTATCCAAACAAGACTGGGCATCCATTGCCAGGCATACATTCATTCCCACCATTCATTTCAACAAAGATTTTATCAGTATACTGGTAGCCATACTGGGCACCACCATTTCGCCCTACCTTTTTTTCTGGCAGGCTACCATGGAAGCGGAAGATGTGCAGCACCAGCTAAAAAAGCTGGTGGTTAATAAACGGGTCATACATAAAATGGATCTGGACGTTGATTTTGGTATGCTGTTCTCTAACCTGGTTATGTTTTTTATCATACTTACTTCTGGCACTGTATTATTTAATGCGGGTATACATAAAATTGATACCATTGAAGAAGCTGCTAAATCACTGGAGCCAATAGCCGGAAAATTGTCGTATTTGCTTTTTGCAGCAGGCGTTATCGGTACGGGTTTCCTGGCCATACCGGTATTAAGCGGCAGTCTTTCTTATATCCTATCCGACACATTTGGGTGGGAAGGCAGCCTGGATAAAAAATATTTTGAAGCGCGGCCTTTTTACTGGGTCATCATTTTATCGTTGCTGGTGGGGCTTTGTATCAATTACCTTGGCATCAGCCCGGTGCAGGCATTGATCTATACGGCCATCCTTTACGGCGTCACTTCCCCGGTAATGATCGCCATTGTATTGCACATCGCTAATAATAAAAAAGTAATGGGCGAATTTACGAACAGCAAATGGTCAAATATTACCGGGTTTATTACCCTGGTACTGATGACCGTTGCTGCGGCCACCCTTTTATATTTTCAATTCAGTTCTTAAATCCGGTTCAACCTTTCAGCGTTTGTTTGCCTGCATCAGATAAAGGTTGAACCTTTTGAATGGTCGAAATGGCCTTTGAACGGGTATTAAAAATGATACATGAAAAAAAACATCATCGATACCGATATTTTCTGGGATAAATTCCAGCTCCTTTTCAAACAGATCAGTGTGCCTGCCAAGACCCTGCTGCTGAAGGAAGGCGTTGTATCCAGGAAAGCTTATTTCATTGAAAAAGGCTGTATACGCACCTGGTTTAACAACAACGGTAAAGACATTACCTTCCAGTTTTTTTTTGAA
>CAXTMV010000069.1:0-21801 GCA_964245425.1 uncultured Flavihumibacter sp.
TAAATAATGATTACATAATACCAGTATTTGCAACTTTTATACGGGGCGGCTTGTCTTATTTTGATAATAAACCCGTTTCTGGCATAATTTTCACGCGATATCACCGATGTTTAAGCTGCTTCAAAGAAAAAAGACTGTTTTGCCTGCCGAAGACAAAGGCACGGCCATTGTGCTTTCTTTGAATGGCACCAACCGCGGGCTGGATTACCTGGTAGAACTGGTAAAAAAAGTCCGCCCCAACCGTCCCAAAAATATAGAAGAGGCGGAGCTCCGTTTTAAAGGAGTTCTATTTCATTTACAACAGGATAAGTCGATGCTTTTTGCGCTGCGGAAATCTCTGCTTTCGCAGTTTATGAACAGCAACCTGAACACCGCCCTTACCGAGAGCGGCATCATCAGCTCAAGGGGCTTTGTGCAGGAACTGGTCGGAAAAATAAAACACAAGTTATTGCCCGCGCTGCAGCTGCCCAACGATTTCATGTATGTTATCAGCCATGTTTTCTATAAAAAAAGCGACTATGTATGGGTGTCAGGTATTGATCGCGAACTCTGGAAAAGCTTTTTTCAGTTGCTGGGCATTCAGGTGAACCTGACAGATGCTTACCTGACCACCCAGCTGAACCAGGCCATGCAGATATTAAGCTACCGGCTGGTAAACCTGAGCATGGAAAAAGAAGTGGCCAACCGGTACACGGATTTTGGGGATGCCATGCAGCCATTCCTGGAACAAAACAGGCTGGTGAATCTTTATCTTGAAAAAGGCAATAGCCTGTTGCCGGATGAAAAAAGACTGTTGCTGGCCAATATACAAGAGAACCTGTACAACTGCCGGCAAAGCAATCAATGGGTAAGGGATCAGCGCCTGCAATACGGTACCAGCCTGGCGCAGACCTTTGTGATGGTTCGGCGCGAAGAACAGATAGAACGCATACTGATTATTGTAGATGGCCTGAACAGCGATGGCCTGTTTAATACAGAAAGGTTTGTAGAATATTTTCTAACGGTTATCCGAAATGAGAATAAGAAAAACAGTTTGAAAGAATTCCTGTCTACCAACCTGGGCTTACTGGCTTACCAGATTGCCGAGCACAAGGGCCGCAAGGGAGAAAAATACATCAGTTCAACCCGTCGCGATTTCAGGTTATTGTTCAGGAGTGCGATGGGGGGTGGGCTGATCGTTTCTTTTGTAGCGATAATAAAAAGTCTGTTGACGGTGATGCACCTGCCCTGGCCGGGTTTTGCATACGGTGCTAATTATGCGGCCGGTTTTGTGGCGATGGATGCCAGTAATACCACGCTGGCCACCAAGCAACCGGCATACACAGCTTCGGCCGTAGCCAGTTCGCTGGATGTACAAAAACAGGGGTCGAGGCCCGATTTACGGCACCTGGCCATCACCGTTGCAAAGGTCAGCCGCAGCCAGATCGCTTCTTTTGCAGGCAACCTCATCATCGTTTTTCCGCTTACCTACCTGCTGGCCTGGGGATTTAAAATGGTAACGGGTGCCAAGATTGCAGAAGGCGCGGCGGCGGCTAAAATGCTGGCCGACCAGCATCCTTTTCACAGCCTGGCATTACTGTATGCCTGTTTCACCGGCTTTTTTCTTTTTTTAAGCGGGCTCATCGCCGGCTATGTTGATAACCATGTAGTATACGGCCGTATTTCTGCGCGAATAAAAACGCACCCAATATTTGTAAATACCATGAGCGCAAAAAAGCTGGATCGGCTGGTAGACCTGGTAGATAAAAAAGCCGGTACTTTTACAGGTAGTGTCTGCCTTGGTTTTTTCCTGGGATGCGCGGGCCCGTTAGGTCATTTTCTGGACCTGCCTTTCGATATCCGGCATATCACCATTTCAGCAGGTAATACGGCCATCGGATTTTATGGATTGGATCACCATGTGCCATTGCCTTACCTGCTTACGGTGATCGCGGGTGTATTAATGATAGGATTTCTGAACTTCCTGGTCAGCTTCTCCCTGGCATTCTGGGTGGCCGTTAAATCGCGCGGCATCCGCCTGAAAGACTATCCTGAATTCTTTTCTTTATTGGGTCGCTACCTGCGGAATCATCCCAAAGATTTTATATGGCCACCCTCTTCGATACGGATGGCGGAAGACGTGTAGGAAAACGCCTGATGTCTCAAGTGATCATGCCTGATTTGTTTGCGTGTTTAAGCACATCCGGCATCAGCCATCTTTTCCGATGATTCCCGCACAATCAGTTCGGAGGCTATTACCACGGTGCCGGCCGCATGGGTGCCAGCCGTACCCTGCAACTGGTCAAGCAGGTTCCTGGCCGCTATTTCGCCCATTTGTATGCCGGGGTAATTGATGGTGGTAAGTTTTGGCGTAACAATTTTGCTGACCAGGTCATTGTTAAAGCCCACTACGGCTATGTCTGCTGGTATGTGCAGCCCGTTGTCTTTAAATACCTGCATCATTACGGCGGCACAAAAATCATTGGTAATAAAAATACCGTCGGGCCTTGGGTGCATGGCAACTATTTCAAGCGCGGCCTGTATGGCTGCATTTTCGCTCAGGTCATTTACAAAAAGCAATGCATTGTCAAAAAGCAGTTGGTGATCTGCCAGCGCTGCCTTGTATCCTTTTAAACGGTCTGCATATACATTCCTTTTCAGGCTGCCGGTTACATGCGCAATTTTGCCGCACCCCTGCAATACCAGGTGTGCCGTAGCCTGGTAGCCTGCCTGGTAATTGTCGATGATAACACGGGTACCCTGGCTGTTTTCATCTACCCGGTCAAAAAAAATAACGGGTATCCGTTTTTTGAGAAAGGGATCAAAATGCGAAAGATCAGTTGTATCGTAAGCCAGTGAAACGATCAGTCCGTCTACCCGCTTATGAAAAAAATTATGGGCATTGGCTATTTCCTTGGTATAGGTCTCAGATGAATGGCCGATGATCAGATCATAGCCGGCGCTGGTAGTTATTTTTTCTATGCCGGCCAGCACGGAAGTAATAAAATGGCTGTTCAGTTCGTGCACAATTACGCCAATGGTGCGGGTATGCTGGTTGCGTAAGTTGCTGGCATAATTGTTTGAGCGATAACCGAGTTGGGCCGCCAGTTCAAAAATTTTTTTCTTGGTATTTTTATTGACCGTTTTATGATCCTGAAGAGCCCTGCTAACGGTAGCAGCCGAAATATTCAGTTGGCGGGCAATATCGTATATCGTAATATCTTTTTCCTGCTTCATACACAAAATCGGTTGGATAAATATAACGAAAAGGTTCTGCCGTTTTTTATTTTTTTAAGGATGAAGCGCGGATAATCAATTCAGAACGCAGCACAATTATATTGGTATTGTCTATACTGGACGCGCCTTTCAGGTGATTGATGAGGGTGCTGGCCGCTATTTCACCCATCTGGTAAGCGGGGTAATTAACAGTAGTGAGGTTGGGCTCTACTATCCGGGAAATGGGGTCATTGTTAAAACCTGCCACTGCAATATCAGCCGGTATGCGCAGGCCATGCTGTTTTAATATATTCATGCAATTGGCGGTGCAGAGATCATTGGCGCCGAAAATTGCGTCGGGCAATTTTTTCATGGCCAGTATTTTCTCAGCGGCTTCCATGCCGGCAGCTTCATTCAGTTCTCCGGGCAACAGCCATTCCTTGGTAAATGCCAGGCCGGCATCGGCAAGGGCCTTCCGGTAACCATTATACCGGTCTGCATATACATTTCTTTTTAAATTGCCCGTAATGTGTACGATGCGTTTACAGCCCTGTTCCGCCAGGTGGGTGGTAATATCATAGGCATTTTTAAAATTATCAATTACAATGCGCACACAACGGTTGTCTTCATAGACACGGTCAAAGAAGATAACGGGAATGCCCCTGCTGATGAATTTATCAAAATGTTCAATATTAACCGTATCGTATGCCAGCGAAACAAGCAAGCCGTCTACCCTGTTATTGAACATAGTAGTAGCATTGGCCATCTCTTTGCCCGTCGATTCCATCGATTGGCTTACAATAATATTATAGCCTGCATCATTGGCTATTTTTTCCATGCCACCCAGTACGGAGGCCACAAAATGACTGTTCAGCCGGGGTATGATAACGCCGATGATCTGCGTGCTTTTTTTGCGCAGGTTACTGGCAAAATGATTGAACCGGTAGCCCATTTCTGCCGCCATCTCGGTAATTCGCTTCTTCGTTTTTTTATTGATGGCATGGTGATCTTTCAGAGCCCGGCTAACAGTAGCGGGTGAAAGGCTTAATTTTTCCGCTATATCATAAATGGTGATCTCTTTGTGCATGGGACAGCAATTTCGCTAATATTAATACGCGCTATTTATCTCTTTTTGATATTTTTTTTGCAACCGGTTGCAATTTAGAAACATTTTCCTATATTAGCAGGCGATATTTGACGGGTTACCCAAAATAGTTATACCAATAAATGTCTTACAGTTCATTGGAAAACTAAGAAACTATTCTGTAGCCGAGAAACGAAAGAGCGTACAAAAGAAAAGGTCAGGTTTTGATTTGTTATTATATGCACATCGGGTGCATTTTTTAAGCTGTGTTAATGCAACCGATTGCATTATAAATTTTCATTTATCGACGATGTGCTAACGAATGATTTGCTGCCAATGATTAGTAAAACTGCTTTTGCCGTTCAACAAAGGGTGCAAGTACCAACTTGTTGTAAGCTGCGCGCTTTATTCCCTGCTGCCCGTTCAGTATATACCGGGTACGCCTTCTCCTATTTCTTCAACCTGGTTACCTATTGTTGCAGTCAACTGGCGCTACCGGCAGATACTCACCCGTTGCCAGCTCCTCGTTTCTGTAAAATCCGGGATGCCTGACTTCCCTGCAAATACCAGGCATCGACTATATTTTCTACAAACTATTACGATAAAACGCATATGAAAAAGATCAAAAAAGATCCACCCGCAGCCATCCGCCTGCTACAGGCGCGGCCATCCTTTCTCTTATTATTATTGCTACAACTGATCATTGTATTCAGCGCAGCGGCGCAGCAGAAAACGGTGAGCGGCAGCGTTACCAACGAAAAAGGGGATGGCATGCCGGGCGCATCCATTTCGGTAAAAGGTACTTCCAGGGGTACGGTTACCAACACAAACGGCCGGTTCAGTATTGCTGTAAAAGACGGAGAGACACTTATTATCAGCTCCGTAAACTACCTGAGCAGGGAAATAAAGATATCCGCCACGTCTGTTGCCTACACTGTTCAGCTGGCACCGGGCAGCGATCAGCTGGACCAGGTAGTGGTGGTGGGTTATGGCACACAGAAAAAAAAGGATGTAACGGGTTCGGTTGTATCGGTAAATGAAACGGCTCTGCGCGAAGTGCCGGTAGCCAACCTGCAGGCCGCCTTGCAGGGAAGGGCCGCCGGCCTTGAAGTGCAGACCGTTGGCAGTACTCCGGGATCGGGTGCACAGATCCGTATCCGCGGCACAAGATCCATCAGCGGTTCCAACGATCCGCTGCTGGTACTGGATGGCATTCCGTACGAAGGCAGCCTGAACGATATCAATCCAGACGATGTGGCATCGGTAGATGTACTGAAGGATGCTTCCGCAACCGCTATCTATGGTTCAAGAGGGGCGAATGGTGTAATCATTGTTACCACCAAGCGTGGCCGTACAGGTGAGGCGCATGTTTCGTACAATGGCTATTACGGCATCGGTACCGCTTCCTTCAAGTACCCTGTTTTTAACGGAACGGAATACCGTGCCATGCGCGACATTTCGCCCTGGGCACAGGGGTACCAGCCAGAAGAACTGGCCAATATTGCCAAAGGCAAGGAAACAGACTGGCAAAAGCTTATGTACAAAAATTCGTTTAAAACAGACCATAATATCAGCGTCAGCGGCGGCAACAACGGAAGCAGTTTTTCATTGGGGGGCGGTTATTATAAAGAGACCGCATTATTACCCGGCCAGGACTTTACGCGCTATTCACTTCGTGCAACTGTTGATTCAAAAATAGGCAAAAAAATAAAGGTCGGTATTAATACGTTGAACACGGTGGGCGTTACCAATGGATCCCAGTTCGTTTTCCCTATGTTCCCGATTCTTTCCCTGAGTCCTTACCGATCGCCTTATGACAGTGCCGGCAATATTGTAAAGGCGCCCGTTGGCGATAACGATGACAGACAAACGCAGTACAACCCGGTATTCCTGAAAAATAATAACAATAATTGGGTAGACAGGGTACGCCGGCTGCGCACCTTCAATAGCCTGTACGGCGAATATGAATTTATCACAGGTCTTAAATACCGGATTAACCTCGGTCTTAATTATACACAGGAAGAAGACGACCAGTTCAAGGGGTCGGATGATGCCGGTAACCCCAGTTATTTTCGCCCCAACCTCGGCAATACAGCCTATGTTAACAATGCAGAAGCCTGGGGATATACAGCAGAAAATGTGCTGACCTATGATAAGACCTTTGGCAAACACCGCCTGGGTTTTACCGGCCTGTACAGTGTGCAGGAATACCATAGCCATAATACTTCTATCTCTAAAGACTCCATCACAGATAATTTTTCGCAATTCTATGCACTGGGTTTATCCAGCGCCACACCGGCCCCCGTAGTGGGTGGCGGAGAAACCTCCTTTGCCCTGTTATCCTACATGGGCCGTATCAATTATGCCTTTAGCGACCGGTTTCTGGCAACGGTAACTGCCAGGGCCGACGGTTCTTCCCGGTTGGCGCCAGGACATAAATGGCATTACTATCCGGCCCTGTCACTGGGATGGAACATCAGCAATGAAAATTTCATGAAAGCGATGCCGGTTGTTTCCAACCTGAAATTAAGAGCCGGTTTGGGGCAGACCTCCAACCAGTCCATCAATCCCTACCAGTCACTGGGCCTTGTTAACAACAGCAATGGCATTGCCAGCCCGGCCAATACCATCCGTTATAATTACGGACCCACCATTGTTACCGGGTATAATGTAGTAACACTGCCGAACCCCAACCTCGACTGGGAGTATACTAAAACGATAAACCTTGGCCTTGATTTCGGACTGCTTAAGAACAGGATCACCGGCTCACTGGAATGGTACAAAGCAACAACCGATAAAATTTTATATGCCGTCAACCTGCCTGTTACCTCGGGTGTGGCAGGCGCCTACCAGACCAATGTGGGAAAAATGCAGAACTGGGGGATGGAACTTTCCTTGACTACCCAGAATATTCAAAGTAAAAAAGGATTTAACTGGAGCACCGATCTCAATCTTTTCTTTAACAGGAACAAGTTGCTGGCACTCAGCAATGGCATCTCCCAGAATGTAGGCAGCCAGTTATTTGTAGGCTATTCCATGACATCCATTTACGACTATAAAAACCTGGGTGTCTGGCAAAAGAGTAAAGCTTCGCAGGCAGCAGTGTATGGATCGATGCCCGGACAGATCAAACTGCAGGACCATAGCGGCCCTTCCGGCAAACCAGACGGCGTGATTGATGCAAACAACGATCGGTATATCATTGGCAACAGCGATGCTAAATTACAGGGGGGCATTACCAACCGCTTTTCTTATAAGGGATTCGATTTGTCGGTGGTGGCCTATGCACGCTTCGGCGGTCTGCTGATCAGCCAGATCCACCAGTCCAATTCATCGTACCTCACGGTCATGGATGGTAAAAGAAACGGGATAAAAGTAGATTACTGGACGCCCACCAATGCTTCCAACTGGTTCCCTGAACCGCAGGCCACCGTAAGCCCGGTCAGCACGGCCTGGACTACACTGGGTTATTATGATGCTTCCTTTATCAAGATCAGGAGCATCAACCTGGGGTACACTTTCAGCAGCGGATTTATCAAGCGCATCCGCGCACAGTCGGTGCGGCTATACTTTACCGTTGACAATATCGGGTTCCTGTATGCGCCCTATAAAAAACAGACTGGGATCGCACCAGATGGTACCAATATCGGCAATTCAGGTGTTTCCGATCCGGGTAACCTGCGTGCCGGCACCAATGGTGTTGTTACCATCAGCGCGTCAACGCCATCTACCCGAAACTTTATTTTTGGTGCAAACATCAGTCTATAAATAAAAAATTTTATCGTATGAGATCAATATTCAACACAACGCGCATGGCAGTGCTGCTAACGATTATTGCCCTGGCATTGCTGCAATGCAATAAAAAACTGGTGGAACATCCCTATACGGTCTTTACACCGGAGTATTTTAAAACTGCCACCGGCC
Source organism: uncultured Flavihumibacter sp. (assembly GCA_964245425.1). GTDB lineage: Bacteria > Bacteroidota > Bacteroidia > Chitinophagales > Chitinophagaceae > JACMLD01. The sequence continues at coordinate 8,204 of CAXTMV010000069.1, forward strand.
TGCAAAGTGGGGTAAATGCACTTTATTCCGGCCTTCGCTGGGATTTTGGCCCGGAGGGAGCAGTGGGTATTACCACAGACGGCACGGATGAATTTACCTATGCCGATCAGCCGCGTACCGGTGCAGGTGGTACACAGGATTATATTACATTGGGCAATTATACCCTTGATGCCAGTAACGGTGCCATTCTTACCCCCTGGAACCGCAATTACAATAATATCAACCTGGCCAATGCGATCATCAATTTTGCGCCCGGCGTTAGCATGGATACCGCTACCAAGACCAACCTGGTGGCGCAGGCCCGTTTCATGAGAGGCCTTTATTACTTATTGCTGGTGGAGCAGTTTGGCGCGGTACCGGTAGATCTTGGCAGCGGCGACCTGGCATTTAACCAAAACCCTTACCAGGGTTTTAACCGGTTGCCCATGGCCGATATATTGGTAAAAGATTACAAGACAATGGTGGATGACTTCAGCTATGCTGCTCAAAACCTGCCCGACCAGCGCCCGGCAGGCGCCTTTAAAGCAGCCAAGCCTGCGGCCTTTTTGATGCTGGCCCGCACGTATATTTTCAGGGGCTACTCGGCAGCCAAGCAAAGTGGCGATTTTGCAGCTGCCTATGCCGCGGCTACACAGGTGATCAACAACGCATCAAAATATGGGGTAGCGTTGCTGGCGGATTATGGCGATGTTATCAGGGAAGGCAACGACTACAATGCGGAGATCCTGTTTTCGGTGGAACGCATTCCCGGCGATCTGAATGACAATGAAGAAATATCAGGTTCTATCGGTGGCAGCAAGGGCGTAGATGCGGCCAATGATTTCAATCCGGATTATACCTCCGTAAAATCGCCCACCACGGCGGGCACCACGCCGGCAGCTACGCGAACTTCTTTATACGGCCGGCCCATTCGCCGGTTTTGTCCGACCCCCTGGTTGTTCAATACCGCTTTTGCTGATAAAACAAATGACAGCCGCTTTGATAACAGTTTCAGGATGGTATGGCTGGCTACCCAGGCTGGTGGCGGATTTGCTGTGGGCGACACGGCTTTTGTACTGGCAAAAACCCAGGCTTACGCAGATTCCATCAATGGCCTGGCCACCAAAAAATACCGGGCCATTGCGCCGGCAGAGATGTATGTGATAGGAGGGGGCTTCGCCAATAATATTTATCCCGGCTTAAGAAAATATGAAGACAGCAAAAAAGTCATCCCGAATGATCCCGGCGGCAGGCCCTTTCCCGTGGCCAAACTATCTGAATTGTACCTGCTGGCGGCGGAAGCTGCCATGGCAGACGGGCACCCGGCAGATGCGGTGCCGCTGATCAACCTGGTGAGGGAACGGGCAGCCTACCGGCCAGGCCTAAGCGCTCCTCTTTTACAGGCCCGCAAGACAGCCATGGATATTGTTGTTTCACAGGTAACGCTTGATTTTATCCTGGATGAACGCGCCCGCGAACTTTGTGGAGAAAGCCTGCGCTGGCCGGATCTGGCCCTTCGCGGTAAGCTGATAGACCGCGTGAAAGCCTTTAACCCGGATGGTGCTGCCAAGATAGACGCCCATCACCTGGTAAGGCCCATACCGCAATCGCAACTGGACAATACCGCCGATGTAAATAAATCGCAGTACCAGAACCCGGGTTATTAATATTCATTCATGCTGTGGCGCCCCGCAAAGGTTGCTGCAGATAAATCAGTAAAAATGAAAAAGACATCATCATTTATAACAGTTGCTGCCATCCTCATGCTACTGGCAGCTTGTACCAAGATGGATAAGACCGGCATACTGGCTACCGGTAATTTTTCGGACACCACCGGCGGCGGTCTGAAGGCAGCGGCCGTATTCCCGGTGGGCTTTGCCATAGAGAATAACCTGTTTATGAACAATACGGCGTACCGGAATACGGTAATAAAAGAAGTAAGCAGCGTAACGTTTGGCAACGAAATGAAATATGGCTCCATTGTGCAGAACGATGGCAGTTTTAATTTTACCACTGCCGATGCATTGTACAATGCCGTAAGCGCGGCGGGCATTGCCGTGTACGGCCACGTGCTGGGCTGGCACCAGCAGCAGAACGGTACCTACCTCAAAAACTATTCCGGCCTGGTAGTACCGGTGGCCACCGAACTGTATACCAACAATGCCGGGTTTGAAAATGGATTGACTGGCTGGAGTACGTTTAACAGCAGCGGGGCCACAATTTCGGCCGACAATGTAGCTGCCGATGCCCATACCGGTAGCGGTTGCATGAAAGTAGTGAACCCGACGGCCAATACCGGCAGCCAGTACAAAGTACAGGAATCCAGTTCCAGCTTTTCGGTAACAGCGGGCAGCCAGTATACCATCAGTTATTGGGTAAGGGCGGCATCCGCGGGTGGTTCCATCCGTTTATCAACCGGGCCTACAGCCGCGCAATACCAGGGCGACCAAACCATCGGCACCGCCTGGCAACAGGTGCAATGGACCATTACGCCTACCTTGTCTTCGATGACATTTTTATTTGATATGGGCCAGGTGGCCAATACCTATTATATTGACGATGTGAGCATAAAGCAGGTGGTGGCCGTTCCGTCCGGCGCGCAGGTGGCCAATAAACTGGATACGGCCCTGAATAAATGGATTACAACTATTGTTGGTCGTTATGCCGGAAAAATAAAAGCCTGGGATGTGATCAATGAGCTGTTTGCCGACGACGGCAACATCAGGAACAACAGCAATACCACCACCACCGATGCCAATACAATCGTATGGTCTAATTACCTGGGCCGCGATTATCCATACAAGGCATTTACCTATGCAAAGGCCGCTAACCCGGCTGCGCTTCTTTTCATCAACGACTATAACCTGGAAAGCTCCAATGCAAAACTGGATTCACTGATTGCCATGGTAAAAGAACTAAAAGGCAGGGGTGCCACCGTAGACGGTATCGGCACCCAGCTGCATGTAGCCTGGAATACCAGTTACACCGGGATCGACAATATGATGAAGAAACTGGCGGCCACGGGGTTGCTGATAAGAATTTCAGAACTCGATGTAAAGATTAACCCGATACCCAAGGTGGGCTTTGTATTAACGCCAACAGAAGCCGCCTACCAGGCAGACATGTACCAGTACATCGTACATTCTTACCTGACCAATATACCTGCTGCACAGCGCTATGGCATTACTATCTGGGGCGTTGATGATGCAACCAGCTGGCTGTACAATAAGGGAACGGATTTTCCGGATTTATTCAATGCGGATTATAGCCGGAAGCCCGCCTATGCGGCGGTGCTGGGTGCATTAAAAGGCACTAAATAAACCGACTTTTACGGGAGGATAACGTATAATTATCCTTCCTTTGTTGATGCGCCGTATTTTAGCAGGGCAGCCGGCTGGGTTTGTAATATCTGTCGGCCGATGAAGTACGACAGGAGAACGGGATGGAGAAAAGGGGCGTAGAATGAATGGCGGCCAGGATCAGCAGGGCAGGCATGTAAGGATACCGGATGGACAATGGGCTATACGGAAAGTCTTTTTTTATGAACCGGCCGCAGCCAAAATAAGGCTTGCTGTAAATGGATAAATAATATAACTAGCCGTTGGTATTCCTTAATAGAGATTGCCTGATATGAAAAAAAATGAACTGTTCATTGTCATTCTTTTGGTGCTGGCCCAGCCTGTTTTTTCTCAGCGGCTGGTAGCAGATGGTCCAACTGCAGTTAGCTTTTCACTGTTTACGCCCGGCAGTCCCAGCTTTATTTATACGGATGATCAGGATCCGGCCACCATTCAAAAAGCTGCTGCGCTGCTGGTGGGCGATATAAAAGCCGTTACCGGAAAAGATATCGCCCTGGTGCACCAGATCCCTGCCAAAGCCGGTACGCTGATAGTGGTGGGGTCGGCAGGATCTGCCGCCCTGCAAACGCTTGTTAAAAATAAACGGGTCAGTACCACCGCCCTGACGGGAAAATGGGAAGCCTATCAATTGCATGCCGTACAACATCCTTTTGCGGGAATAGAAAATGCACTAATCATTACCGGTAGTGATCGCAGGGGAGTAGCCTATGGTGTTTTTGAACTGTCGAAACAGATAGGCGTATCCCCCTGGTATTGGTGGGCCGACGTGCCGGTTAAACAGCAGTCAAACATCTATATTAATAAGTCCCTGCTGGTGATTGATTCGCCCAAAGTAAAATACAGGGGCATTTTTATTAATGATGAAGCGCCCGCGCTCAGCGGCTGGAGCAAAGAAAAGTTCGGCGGCTTTAACCATTCTTTTTATGCAAAGGTGTTTGAACTGATCCTGCGCTTGAAAGGCAATTATATATGGCCGGCCATGTGGGGCAATGCTTTTTACGACGACGATTCGCTGAACATACAGGCGGCCAATGAATACGGTATTGTGATCGGCACCTCGCACCACGAACCCCTGATGCGCGCCCATGATGAATGGCGGCGCTATGGCAAGGGCGCCTGGGATTACGACAGCAATGAAGTGCGCCTGAAAGCATTCTGGAAGGAAGGCATGCAGCGCGCCACCAATGAAAAGATAGTAAGTGTGGGTATGCGCGGCGATGGGGATAAACCGATGAGCCGGGAAACTGCCACCGCCCTGCTGGAGAAAATTGTACAAGACCAGCGGCAGATCATTGAAACGGTTACCCATAAACCGGCTGCTGAAACCCCGCAGCTATGGGCGCTCTACAAAGAAGTGCAGGATTATTATGATAAAGGAATGCGGGTACCCGACGACGTTACCCTGCTGCTTTGCGATGACAACTGGGGCAATCTCCGAAAACTTCCCCCGCTGAATGCCGCACCCCGCAAGGGTGGTTATGGCATTTACTACCATTTCGATTATGTAGGCGACCCGCGAAATTATAAATGGCTCAACACAAACCCCATCCCCCGTGTATGGGAACAAATGCACCTGGCTTACGAACACCGGGTAAAAGATATCTGGATTGTGAACGTAGGCGATATCAAACCCATGGAGTTCCCGATCTCTTTTTTCCTGGACTATGCCTGGAATCCTGATCGGATTGACGCATCAGACATAAAGAAATATACCGAAGACTGGGCTGCTGCGCAGTTTGGAAAAAAGCATTCCGTTGAAATAGCTGATATACTGGCCAAATATGCCAAATACAATGGGCGCCGCAAGCCGGAGTTGCTGGATGAGCATACCTATAACATCCATCACTATGAAGAAGCAGAAAGAGTGAAAGGCGAATATGATTCCCTGCTGGCAAAAGCGGAAAAAATAAATGCATCTTTACCCCCGGCCTATCAAGATGCTTATTTTGAACTGGTGCTGCACCCGGTAAAAGCCTGCGCCAACCTGCAGGCCATGTATATGGCAGTAGCATTTAACCATTGGCAGGCAGGGCGGAAAGACATTTTTGCCAATACCCAGGCCGACAGAATAAAACAGTATTACCAAAATGACTCGCTGATTACGCTGCAATACCACCAGCTGGCCAATGGCAAATGGAACCATATGATGAGCCAGACACATATTGGGTATACCTACTGGCAGCAACCCGCCGTACAGCAAATGCCGTTGGTTGAATATGTAGCGCCCGACTCTGCCGTTGAACCCGGTGTACTGATTGGCCCGATAAAAAAAACAGCGGAGGGCCTCATAAAAGAAAATAAAGCAGCAAATGTATTCTATGAACAGGAAGGCTACCTGTCGGCAGAAGCGGCCCACTTTACCAGGGCGGTCAACAGTATTGCTATTAAATGGAAAATACTGCCCGATCTTGGCCGCACCGGTTCTGCGGTAACACCCTTCCCGGTTACGGCCGCCCGCCAAAAACCCGGTAACGGTACGCCGCAATTGCTATACGATATTTATACCTATGATTCAGGCACCGTAAAATTGCTGGCGTATTTTTCGCCCACGCTCAATTTCAATAATGATGAAGGATTGCAATACGCCGTTTCTATTGACGACGAAACACCGCAGACCATCGTACTCAATAAAGACGATAACCAGCAAAAGATCTGGAGCAAATGGGTGGCGGATAATATCATTATCAAAACATCTGTTCATACCATTTTAAAACCAGGCCGGCATATATTGAAATACTGGATGGTGAGCCCGGCCGTGGTATTGCAAAAACTGGTGATGGATTTAGGCGGCCTGCAGGAAAGTTACCTGGGGCCACCGGAGACAAAGTATATACCAGCGAAATAGGTGGGTCGCCCTTTTTGGGCGGCTCACCTTTCACCTGGCTGAAGCTGAGCCGCCCAAAAAAGGCGACCCAGCTGGTAAATCATTAAAATAAATAGCATTCATGCCATACAGTTATCCCAAAAAAACAGACCTGTTCAAAACATCGGTTGCTGCTGCTTTGTCGGCATTCCTACTGAATTGCAACAATCCCGCGGCGGATCAGGCAGCTGCCAAAACCGATACCGTGGCGGCAGCCATCCCAAAGAAAAAAGAATATTTATCACAGCCGCTGGTATCGCATATTTATACGGCAGATCCTTCGGCGCATGTATTTAATGGACGGATCTATATCTATCCCTCGCACGATACAGCCACCGGCACGCCCGAAAACGACAACGGCGATCATTTCAATATGATGGACTACCATATTTTATCCATGGATTCCATCGGAGGCCCCGTAACGGATCATGGTGTGGCGCTGGATATCAGGAATATTCCCTGGGCTAAGCGACAGTTATGGGCACCCGATGCCGCTTTTGCCAACGGTAAATATTATCTCTATTTTCCGGTGAAGGACAAACAGGATGTTTTCCGCATTGGCGTAGCTACCGGCGCAAGGCCCGAAGGGCCGTTTGTGGCAGAAAAAGAGCCCATCAAAGGAAGCTACAGCATCGATCCCTGTGTGTTCAAAGACGATGACGGCAAATACTATATGTATTTTGGTGGCATCTGGGGCGGCCAACTGCAAAGATGGAATAATAATGTCTATGATTCAGCTGCCAAACTGCGCCAGCCGGCAGAAACAGCCATCCTACCCAGGGTAGCCAGACTGGATGCTGGTATGAAAGGTTTTGCGGAGCCCGTAAAAGAAATCAAAATATTAGGCAAGGACGGCAAATTATTTACGGAGAAAGATAACGACAAACGTTTTTTTGAAGCCTCCTGGATGCACAAATACAAGGGCAAATATTATTTCACTTATTCAACAGGCGATACGCATTTAATTAACTATGCCATTGGCAACAGCCCTTACGGACCCTTTACCTACCAGGGCCTGGTGCTGAACCCGGTGGAAGGATGGACCAATCACCAGTCGATAGTGTCCATCAAAGACAAGTGGTATATTTTTTACCACGATGTGCAATTGTCTGGCAAAACCCACCTGCGCAATGTTAAGGTAACGGAACTCAGGTACAACGACGATGGGAGCATTCAACCCATTACTGCTTATCATTAACGGGTGCTGCATTTGTTTTGCCTGTATTGATACTATCCTCACAAAATGAAAAAAGCCCTGGTCTTTGTACTGTTCACTTATGGCGTGCTGGCCGGTTCGGCCCAGCTTCGGCTGCCGGCACTTATAAGAGACAGTATGGTTTTGCAACGAGCTGTAAAACTTCCGGTATGGGGGTGGGCTGCACCGCTTGAGAACATTACGGTGCAATTCAAAAACAAAAGCTATAAAACAATTACCGGTACAAATGGCAAATGGAAATTGTGGTTGCCGGCTCAGCAGGCAGGCGGTCCCTATACCCTGCAGGTCACCGGCAGTAGCAGCCGCATCGCCTTAAAAGATATACTGATCGGCGATGTATGGGTTTGCGCGGGGCAATCGAATATGGTGCATACCCTGCGCCTGCATGCCATTACTTACGCGGCTGATATTGCGCAGGCCAATTATCCCGCTATCAGGCAGTATTATGTTCCCACCCTGGCAGATACAAGGACGCCCAGGGAAGACCTGCCGGCTGGCCATTGGACAGCCGCCACCGCGAAAGAAGTACCGTATTTTTCTGCGGTTGCTTTTTTCTTTGCCCGCACCATTTATGAACAATACAAGATTCCCATCGGTATCATCAATGCAAGTGTGGGTGGTACACCCATTGAAGCATGGACCAGTGAAGCAGGCCTGCAATCATTCCCGGATATTATACATACGATTCAAAAAAACAAAGACACGGCCTATATTAATGGCATGAACCGACAGTTGGTTGCCTTTGAGGCGGCCAGGCCAACAGCAACAGACCATGGACTGGGCCTTCCATTAGCCTGGTATGATACCGCTTACCAGCCGCGTGGCTGGCAACCCATTCAGATACCCGGCTACTGGGAAGACCAGGGCATAAAAGACCTGGACGGTATAGTCTGGTACCGCAGAGAGATTGAACTGCCACCATCCATCACCGGTATACCCGCAACCGTTTTCCTGGGGCGGATCGTAGATGCTGACTTTTTATACGTAAACGGTGAGCTGGCCGGCAGTACCGGTTACCAGTACCCGCAGCGCCGCTACGCCTTGCGGGCCGGATTACTAAAGCCCGGGAAAAATATTTTTGTAATCCGCGTGGTCAACAACAGCGGTAAAGGCGGCTTTGTGCCGGATAAACCTTATTATATAGCAGCCGGCGGGAAGCAAATTGATTTGAAAGGCGACTGGCAATACAAGGTAGGGGCGGTATTTGAACCGGTACGCAACGCGCCAGCCGGTATCAACGTACAAAACCAGCCAACCGCCCTGTTTAATGCAATGATTGCGCCCTTGCTGAACCATCCGGTTAAAGGCGTGCTCTGGTACCAGGGCGAAAGCAATACAGAACACGCCGATGTATATGCGAAATTGTTACCTGCCCTGATAGCCGACTGGCGGCAGCAATGGCAACAGGATTCATTGCCGTTCCTGTTTGTTCAGTTGCCCAATTTCATGGAAGCAAATTACCTGCCGGCGGAAAGCCATTGGGCCGAATTGCGGGAAGCACAACGAAAAGCATTGTCTGTGCCGCATACCGCCATGGCGGTCACCATTGACCTGGGGGAATGGAATGATATTCATCCCGATAAAAAAAAAGAAGTGGGCATACGCCTGGCCCTGGCTGCCGAAAAGGCCGTATATGGCAACACGACGATTGTGTCTTCAGGGCCGCTTTACTTGGCCGACAGTATAGCGGGTAATAAGATCATTGTTCGTTTTAGCGAGACCGGTAGCGGCCTTGTTTCACAGGACGGTGAGGCCCTCAGCCAGTTTGCCATTGCGGGCAGGGATAAAAAATTTGTTTGGGCCCATGCGAAGATAGAAGGCAATACGGTCATTGTCTGGAATGATCAACTGCCGGATCCGTTATATGTGCGATACGCCTGGGCCGACAATCCTTCTGGTACCAACCTGTATAATAAAGAAGGCCTGCCGGCTTCGCCTTTCCAGACCGATACCATGACTCGTTAACCGATAAAGAATAAGATATGATGACAAGATGCCTGTTCATTTTTTTCGCGGCCTGTTTTGTAGGTTCGGATGGAATAGCGCAAAGCAGTACACCCTGGCACAATAAAAAAGCAGCCGTCGTACTCACCTATGATGATGCGGTGAACCAGCACCTGGACAATGCCATACCGGTACTTGATTCGCTGGGGCTGAAAGCGACTTTTTATATTACCGGTTATTCAGCGTCTATCCATACGCGGATGAACGACTGGCGAACAATCGCTGCCAACGGGCACGAACTGGGTAACCATACTCTTTACCATCCCTGTGTGGGCGGTGCCGGCAGAGAATGGGTGAAACCAGATTATGATATGAACCATTACACGGTACAGCGGATGGTAGACGAGGCCCGCATGAACAATGTTTTGCTGCAGGCACTGGATGGCAAAACAACCCGCACATTTGCCTTTACCTGTGGTGATATGAAAATAGGCGACAGCTCTTTTATCGGGCTCCTGAAAAATGATTTTATCGCCGCCCGGGCGGTGCGGGAAGAAATGCATACCATCGATAAAATAGATCTGTATAATATCGACTGCTATGCAGTGAACGGGCAGACGGCGGAACAAATGATGGCCTGGGTACAGCAGGCGATCGAAAAAAAATCCTTGCTGGTCATATTATTTCATGGCGTAGGGGGCGGCAATTCACTAAATGTATTATTGCCGGAGCACCGCCGCTTTTTGCAATACCTGAAGCAACAGCAAAAAGACATCTGGGTGGCACCCATGCTGGAAGTAGCCGAATACATTAAGCAATACCAATCTCATTAAACAACAGCCATGAAAAAAGCATTGATTTTATCATTTGCCGGTATTTTAATTATGTTGGATGCGGGTGCGCAATTTGGCCGGCTTTCAACAGCGGACAGTCTGCGGCGCGACAGCATCAACCGGCTTACCCAACAAGACTACAACGAAATGCTGGCGCAATTACAGATCAGTGCAGCTATCATGCGCGCAGGTGCCAATGGCAACGATCCCAAAGCGCCCAATGCCGCCAACTACGATGAAGCAAAAGCAAACCCTTACCCGGATCTGCCGGACCCGCTGACATTGAAAAACGGGAAAAAAATAAATACGGTTGCTGGCTGGTGGCAACAGAGCCGGCCTGAAATAGTTGAAGATTTCGACCGGGAAATATATGGACGGGTGCCCGCCCATACGCCTGCCATAAAATGGGAAATCGTAAAAGATACCATGGAAATGAATGGGGATATTGCCGTGCATACCAGGAAACTGCTGGGGCATGTAGACAATAGTTCCTGGCCGGCCATTACCGTCAACATCGACCTCACCGTATCAACCCCGGCGAACGTAAAAAAACAGGTACCGGTAGTGATGGAATTCGGTTTCGTTTTCCCCCCGGGTTTCCGGATGCCTGCGCCACCACGCGATACCAGCAAAGCTGCTGCGCTGCCACCACCCAGCTGGCAGCAGCAATGCCTGCAATTGGGATGGGGTTATGCGGAGCTGATACCCGTGAGCATACAGGCTGATAACGGCGCCGGGTTAAAACAAGGCATCATCGGCCTGGTAAACAAAGGAAAAGCGCGCAAGCCCGACGATTGGGGATCATTGCGGGCCTGGGCCTGGGGCGCCAGCCGGGTACTGGATTATTTTGAAACAGATAAAAGCATCGACGCAAAAAAAATAATGATCGAGGGACACTCACGGTATGGCAAAGCCGCACTGGTAACACTGGCCTATGATCAGCGTTTTGCCAGTGGGTTCATCAGCTCTTCCGGCGAGGGCGGGGCAAAACTGCATCGCCGCAATGCGGGTGAGCTTGTAGAAAACCTGGCCGGCAGCGGCGAATACCACTGGATGGCCGGAAATTTTATAAAATATGGTGGCCCGTTGCACTGGAATGATTTACCGGTAGATTCGCACGAACTGATTGCGCTTTGCGCGCCGCGACCGGTATTTATCAGCGCGGGGTTGAACGGAGATGCATGGGTAGATGCAAGGGGTATGTTTATGGCTGCGGTAGCGGCCGGCCCCGTATACCGCTTATTAGGCAAAAAAGACCTGGGGGCTACTGCCTTTCCGCCACCCGAAACTACGCTGGCCACCGGTGAAATTGCGTTTCGCCAGCATACCGCCGGCCATACACCCGTGCCCAACTGGCCAAGCTTTCTGGCTTATGTACAGCAGGAGATAGGGGGGCGTCAGTAGTCTTTTTTTCTCAACACGTACCTGTAAACTGTTGAACAACGATCCAATCAATCGTCGACAGCCATCAGGATATTCAGGAAGAGCGTGACCGGCGAGGCCGGCAAATGTAAATCCCCATCGACTATCAGCAGAACGAGCTTTATATACCTGATTCAATAAAAAACATGGAAAAAAAAATCAATTGGAAAAATCTTCTTTTACTGTTGCAGGCAGCTTGTATCCTGCTGGTGAGCCTGCCCGTTCAGGCGCAGCCCCTAGGCGACAGTACCCTGGGACTAAAAGACTATTATAAAAATTATTTTACCATCGGGGTGGCCGTATCGCCGCGGGCATTGCAGCAAAAAGATGAATCCCGGCTCATCCTGCAGCAGTTCAACAGCCTGACGCCGGAAAATGCCATGAAGATGGGTCCTATCCACCCGAAAGAAGATCAATATAACTGGAAGGACGCAGATTCCATTGTTGCCTTTGCGCAACGCAATCATATCAAAATACGCGGACATAATCTTTGCTGGCATAACCAGGTGCCGCCCTGGCTATTTGTTGACAGCAGCGGTAAAACAGTTAGTAAGGAGACCTTATTGCACCGCCTGCACGATCATATTACGGCTGTTGTTGGCCGTTATAAAGGGATGGTGTATGCCTGGGATGTGGTAAACGAAGCCGTTTCCGACAAACCCGGCGAATACCTGCGCAATTCCGCCTGGTACCAGATCTGCGGGGAAGATTTTATCGCAAAAGCATTTGAGTACGCGCATGCGGCCGATCCGGCCGTCCTGCTTTTTTATAATGATTACAATGAGATCAATGCTACTAAACGCGAGAAGATCTACCGCCTGGTAAAGGGATTAAAAGATGCTGGTGTACCCATTACCGGCCTGGGCTTACAGTGCCACTGGGCCATTAACGAACCGTCGGCGGGTCAGCTGGACAGTACCCTGGCCCGTTTTTCAACGCTGGGCGTTCTCTTGCAGGTAACCGAGCTGGATATATCCGTGTACCCCAAAGAACACAATGCCCGGGAAAGAATAACGGCCGATGCAGACACCGCCTTTACAGCAGAAAAAGAGCAACAGCAGGTGGCCGAGTACAAAATCTGTTTCGATGCCTTCAGGAAATATAAACAGGTATTATCGGGTGTTACTTTCTGGAACATTTCCGATCGCAGCAGCTGGCTGGACAATTTCCCGGTTAGGGGCAGGAAGGATTATCCATTGCTGTTCAACAAAACCCTGCAGCCTAAAAAAGCGTTTTTTGAAGTGGTCAAGTCAGTCAGTAGAAGTTAGCCGGCAGTCGTTGAAGCGGGGCGGGGGATCAATCGCCGCTGTAGATGATGATCACGGAAGCATTTTCAGTGAGATTGGTAGAAGGGAATAGTTCATAGGTCTTTGACCCGGCAATGATGCGCAGCAGCGCTGTATTGGGTGGAATTCGGCCGAGGTTATTGGCCACCAGAGTAAATTCGTGCACGCGGTTTTGTGCATCGGCTTTTACTGAATAATGAATGGGTTGCAGGCCCAGTTCTTTTCGGTCGATGATCTTTTCTTTGTTGTGGTAAACGGTTACGGTATCGCCGTCTATTACACCGTTGTCGAACAGTTCAATCTTTATTTCTGCGGTGGGGGTATTATAGGTTGCCAGCACTTTGTTTTTTCGGTTGAGCTGGCTTTGGCTAATCGCTGCCTCCCTTGCCCTGGCGGTTTCTGCGGGCGATGGGGTGGCTGGGGGCCTGGGCGATACCATCAAACCGTTGGGCGTTGCTGAGGGTGCGGTTGCCGCTGTTGTGGGGGCTTCATTTTTTTGAATGCCTGGCGCCGTGGTAATAAAGTTTTTTGATTGCCCTGGCCTGCCGAAGATCTTCACAATGGCTATCTGATCGGCTGTGTCCTGCTCCGGTAAAAGTTTATAGAAAAACACCACCCCGTTGCAGGAGCTGCCGCAATATTTTATTTCATTTCGCAACAGGAGGCTGTCGCCGGAGAGGCTGAAACTGGAAAAAC
>CAXTMV010000070.1:0-21656 GCA_964245425.1 uncultured Flavihumibacter sp.
GGCAAACTTCGTTGAATTAGTTTATCATGCAAATTGATTAATTTTATAAGCTCATAGATAAAAACTATATCATGACCTTTATACAGCTGGAATATATTGTGGCATTAGACAGTTGCCGGCATTTTTCCACCGCGGCCGACAGCTGCTTTGTTACCCAGCCTACGTTGAGCATGCAGGTGCAGAAGCTGGAGGAAGAACTGGGCATCAAGATCTTTGATCGCAGCAAACAGCCGGTAATGCCCACGGAGGCAGGTCTGGATATCATTGAACAGGCCCGGAAAATACTGGCTGAAAAAAACATCCTGACCGATATTACCCAATCAAAAAAAGGGGTAATGACTGGTGAACTACGGATAGGTATCATACCCACCCTGGCACCTTACCTGCTGCCGCTGTTTGTGCAGGCATTCAACAAAAAATACCCCGGGGTAAAACTGGTGGTCAATGAAATGATGACGGAATACATTGTAACCCGGTTGCGTGAAGGGCGGATAGATGCGGGCATCCTGGTAACACCCCTGCAGGAAAAGGGCATCCGGGAACATGTATTGTTTTACGAAGAACTGCTGGCCTATATTTCAAAGAAAAACAGCGCCTATCCCAAAACCTATGTGCTGCCGCAAGACATAGACCCCAATAAATTATGGCTGATGGAAGAAGGCCATTGTTTTCGGTCGCAGATAGTGAATCTCTGTGCCCTGCGCCCCTCCGTAGAAGTAAGCAGTCATTTTGAATACGAGGCAGGCAGCATTGAAACCCTGCGGCGCATGGTAGAGTTGAACGACGGCATCACTATTCTGCCTGAATTGGCTACGCTGGATATGTCTGCAAAACAGCTGCAGCAGATCCGTCATTTCAAAAAGCCGGCACCCATGCGGGAAGTCAGCATTGTAGTACACCGCGATTTTGTAAAGAAACGTTTGGTAGAAGCGCTGAAAGAAGAAATCATCGCTGCCGTTCCGGAAAGAATCAAAAAGAATAAGAGTTCCAATGTAGTACCGGTGTAGAATCGTCTTTAGTTGGTAGTCGGTAATCCTTTGAGCGGTCAGCAGCTCTACTACAGACTACCGAATGTTTACTTACGGCCTACCCCCCACACCTTACAGCCTATTATTCAAGCAGGGAATCCAGCTTTTGCCGGAACAGGGGAAAGTTGTAGAGATCATTGTGGCTGCCACCATTAATAGTAATAAACCGATCGCCGGGTTTTAAGAAGGGTTGTAGTTTTTCTGCATTGCTATAAGGTATTACGCCATCGGCGCTGCCATGGAATATGGTGATGGGCGCTATGATCTGCTGCAGGTACTGGTAGGTAGGCAGTTTATAATGAATCATGCGGCTGACAGGGTAAACTGGAAAATAATGTGCTACCAGCGAAGTCATGGAATAGTAAGGTGTTTCCAGGATTAATTGCCGGCAGCTCCTTCTGCTGGCCAGCCATGCCGCAATACCGGTTCCCATGCTTTTGCCGTACAGAATAATGCTGTCTTTTGCAAAGCGTGCCGTGGCCAGTCGGTACAATTGTTCCGCATAATCGTACAAAACCCGTTCGGTAAGTTTGCCGGTACTTTTGCCATAACCCGGGTAGTCGATCATCCAGACCTCGTAGTCTTTTTTGGTAAAAGCAGCTGCATACTTTGCATACCAGCCAATATTTTTGCGGTTGCCATGGAAATACAATACCACCCCCCGTGCTGCATGGCTGCTGGTAAATTGTACCACACTGATATTGCTGCTATCGTTAAACGGAATGTTGAGTTCTTTGTGCGGAATGCGGAAGTCATAAGCACTGTTTTTTTCCATTTTCTCCGGGTGAAACAGCATATAATCCTGCAGGTAATAAATGGCAATCCCTATCAGCCCGTACAGCATCAAAATAATCTTTACCCACCTGGACAGCGTTCGCTTAGACAGCATTTTTTTTGATTTTTTGTTTTTTGATGGCGGCATTTTGCGATTTATTGATCGTCACAAATGAAATCCGCCATCCCTGTCAATCTTTCAATATATCGCGTATAAAATTGTGGTATTCGGGAAACGAAGGTAAATTATTATGGCCCCCGCCGTGGATGCGGATCAGGGTAATTTTGTGCGGGTTGATTTGCCGGAGCTTTTCGCTGTGCCGGATGGGAATCAGGCGATCGCGGGTGCCATGTAAAATATAAGTATGACAACTGACCAGCTGCAACCATTTATCTGTCCGCAGCTGGTACATCAACAGGAGTTTTACCGGTAGAAAAGGTAAAAAACGTTCCACTACTTTGGTGAAATTATAAAAAGGAGCATCCAGTATCAGGTAACGGGGTTTGTTATCGGAGGCGATCTTACTGGCAAAGCCGCTGCCCAGGCTTCTGCCATACACCAGTATATGTTGCTCGGTATATTGCGTCAGCAGGTGCTGGTATACAAACTGCATATCGGACATCATTTCCTTTTCACTTCTTTTGCCGGTGCTTTTGCCAAAGCCCCGGTAATCGACCAGTACAACGTCGTAGTTATACCGGTAGAAATCAACCGCATATTTTGCCCATCCCTTTATACTGCGCGTATTGCCGTGTAAATAAAATACCAGGCCGGCCGGTTGCGGCCGGAAAAAATGCAACCCATTGATGCGCACGCCGGGTTCAATATCAAAAAAAAGTTCTTTAAAAGGGATGTTGTATTTAAAAGCAAAGTCCTGCCGCAGCTTTTCCGGCTTAAAAATAAACCGATCCTGCAACAGGTACGCGAGCAGGCTCAGTACTATAAGAATGATTATGATATAGAGGATGGTCACGATTTTGTTTTAAATGCTGACTGTTACAGGTTGAATTTCTTTGACTCGCAGATATAATACCGGCAAACGCCGTTCAACATGTAACAGTCAGCATTTAAAATAATATTAAAGCGCTTCTTCCGGGTCGTGAAAAACGCGTTTTAATTTGATGCCTTGTACCGGGGCTACGATCAGCGGAAATTTTTCGATGTTTACATTGGAAGGATCGAGGCCAAAGCCACGTTCTTCGGAAAGGCTCAGCTCTTTGAGCCAGAAATACAACTTCATAACCACTCGTTCAAAAAAGGGCAGCTCATTGTCCTGGCTCAGGTATTTCTCCATTACAATAAACTGAAAATCGCCCACAACATTGTTGCGCTCCAGACTTTCATAACGGCTGGTAATATTCACTTCTTTATTATGCACCAGGTCTTCCACTACTTTCCGGAACATGAGGTTGATCTTCGGCTCCATCCTGAAACCCAGTTTCAGCTCTACCCGTATAATATCATTTGGAATGATGTGTTCCACGGTATATTCGCTGGTATAAGGATCATCTACCGTATCCACGTGTACGAACCAGTAGATATCGGATCGTTTGGGTTTTTTATTCAGGATGGAATAGATGATCTTATGCTCAATTTCTTTTGGATTATTGGCACTGGTCATATATACCAGGTGGGTGGCATATTTAGGTACGGTTTTATCGTTGCTCAGTTCCTGTATCTGGGGCAGGTAATGCTCCAGCCGCACAAATTCTACGTAGCGGTTCTTGATTTTCCGGCTCCGGTACCAAATGTACATGATGGAAAACAAGCCGCCGGCTACCAGCAGGGCTACGTAACCGCCATGAACAAACTTGTCGAGGTTGGCGAACAGGAAACTGAATTCGATAGACAGGTACAGCAGGAGGTATAAATAAATCCAAGCCGAAGGCACCCGCTTGGTGATAAGGTAATTGGCAAAGAGGATAGAGGTGGCCAGCATGCAGAGCGTAATGGCCAGGCCGTAGGCGGCTTCCATATTGGTTGATTCCTTAAAATACAATACCACACCGGCACAGCCGAAAAACAACAGGAAATTGATACCGGGTATATAGATCTGGCCTCTTTCTTCGGTAGGAAAAACCACTTTCATCTTTGGCCAGAGGCTCAGTCGCATGGCCTCACTGATAAGTGTAAACGAACCGCTGATCAGGGCCTGGCTGGCGATAATGGCGGCAGCGGTGGCAATGATGATGCCGGGTATAACAAACCATGCCGGCATAACACTGTAAAAAGGATTGAATCCTTTAGCAATCAGGTCTTCTGTAATGCGTAAGCCATTCTTATTGGCCAGCAGCCAGGCGCCCTGCCCGAGGTAATTCAATATCAGGCAGGTCTTCACAAAGATCCAGGAAACACGGATATTGCCGCGGCCGCAATGCCCTAAATCGCTGTACAAGGCTTCCGCACCCGTGGTACAAAGGAATACGGCGCCCAGGATCCAGAATCCTTTCGGGTATTTGGTCAGCAACTCGATGGCGTAATGCGGACTCAGCGATTTAAAAATGTAATAGTCGTCGTGCAGGTGACCCAGGCCCAGTACAGCCATCATTGTAAACCAGATGATCATCAGGGGGCCGAAAATCTTGCCGATGGAAGCGGTACCAAATTGCTGCAGGAAAAAAAGAATGGTGATAATGCCCAGTACGATATAGATAATGGTTCTGGTATGTATGCCACTGAGATGAGGAATGTTGCGCAAGCCCTCTACAGCGGAGGTGACCGAAATGGGAGGGGTGATCATACCATCGGCCAGCAGGGCGGCACCACCGATCATAGCCGGTATGACCAGCCATTTTTTCTGCCGTCTTACCAATGCATACAATGAAAAGATGCCACCTTCTCCGCGGTTGTCCGCTTTGAGTGTAAGGATAACATACTTTAAAGTGGTCTGAAGGGTAAGGGTCCAGATAATACAGGAAAGGCTACCGACAATCAGCTCTTCTGTGATCATTTTCCCTTTTGTGATTGCATTCAACACATAAAGAGGAGAGGTTCCGATATCGCCGTAAATAATGCCCAGCGCTACAATTAACCCTGCCGCGCTGACTTTGCTGATGTTAAGATGTTTACTCACAGTAAAGAGAATATTAACAGGGGTTAAGGATTGCAAGCAAGGTTGTAAGGAGGCCGGTGGCCAGGCCACGCGGAATATTACTGCCGGGCATCGTTAGCTCCCGGATCAATTGTTCAGTATTGCCAGGCTTCGGAAGCAACCGGAAGACCCGGCTGTGGAAATAACTATCAACTGTTCGTTTCATTGCTACGGTATAACTAAATTGCGCCGGGTGTAACCCCGACGCTGCTACAAAGGTATAGGGAAAAAACAATTCCCCCATTTTTTATGTAATGAGCGCTGCGGAAGCATCTTTTTCCAGTAAGCTGGCGTTAAAGATTTGTGATAAAACCTGGCCATTCATCTTTTGGGCCGGCTCCTTTGTTATTGGAGTAATAACAATTCTTAAATTGGGGTGTAACCTGTAATTTTAATAATAGAAATGAAATTGTATGCCGTATAAAAGGTTAATGACGCTGGGGTTTGTTTTTTTTCTTTTCAGCATGGCAAAGGCCCAGGCGCCAAGGATAGTGTACTCGGAGCCGGAGAAAGAAGACAGCCGCCGCACCAGTTTTGAGGTCATTGGTAAAATGAACGGTAATTTCCTGGTATATAAAGCCAACCGGAACGACGACGCCATCTGCATTTATGACAATGATATGAAGCTGAAAGAACGGGTAAAGCTGGACTTTACCCCTGATCAGCAATTGATCAATGTTGATTTTGTAGCGTACCCCGATTTCTTTTATATGATTTATGAGTTTGAAAAAAGGGGTATTGTACATTGCATGGCCGCCAAGCTGGATGGCAATAGTAGGAAACTGACCGACCCGATAGAGCTGGACACCACACAGGTTGGCTTCTCCTCCAATACAAAGATTTATACCACCATTAACAGCGATGATAAGCAGAATATCATGGTGTTCAAAATCAATAGTCGCAACCGCGATAATTTTGTCTTTACCACTTTGCTGTACAATAAGGACCTGCTTTTGCAGCACAAAGATCGCATGGGCATCCCCATGGAAGAACGCAATGATTTTTTCACCGATTTCCTGCTGACCAACGATGGAGAGCTGGTGTTTGGAAAATTCCTCCGGCAAAACAACAATGAATACATCACCAAACTGGCCATGGTTATCAAGTATCCCGATTCTTCCAGCCTGGCAGCTACCAATGTAGAGCTGGACGGAAAAATACTGGATGAAATAAAAATAAAAGCAGACAATACCAATAAGCGGATATTGCTGAATGCCTTTTATTATAAACAGAAAAGGGGTAATATCGAAGGACTGTATTCGCTGCTCTGGGATAAGATTGGCAATAAAAAGATACGTGAAATCAGCAGTCTTTTCAGTGAAGAGCTGCGGGCCAATGCAAAGGGCCAGGACGCGTCTGTGCGCAATGCATTTAATGATTATTTCATCAAGAATATTATTATCAGGAAAGATGGCGGTTACCTGATCATCTCTGAATCAGAATACAATACTTCCCGCGGCAATCCCTTTAACCGTTGGGATTACCTGGGCTATGGAAACCCGTGGATGTCGCCCATGGATTACTATAATTACTCACCCTATGGTTACTGGAACAGCCCCTGGAACCGCTGGAACAATGGCCTCAATACCCGTTACAATGCGGAAAATATTATGATATTGTCTTATAACAAAGACGGTACGATAGACTGGAGCAGCATCATACCCAAAACCCAGTACGACGATGAAAGTGATAATATGATCTCCTTTCAGATCGTGAACACCGGTGCCGATATCCATTTCCTCTTTAACATGTCGGAAAAAAGGACTGTTATGCTGAACGACCAGAGCATTGGCGCCGACGGAAAAATTACGCGCAACCCCACCTTAAAGAACCTTGATAAGGGCTATGATTTTATGACCCGTTCAGGCAAACAGGTATCCGGCAAGCAGGTAATTGTGCCGTGTCTGTACCGCAACTATCTTTGCTTTGCTAAAGTTGAATATTAGGCGAAATACCAAAACATAACAAGGTGGTTGCACTGTTTAAACAAAAGAATCCAGGTAATGCATTTATACTGCTCATTTATGCGCTGGCGCTCAAGTTTCCTTTTTTTATGCATCCTGAAAAGCAGCTGGCCAATGAAGGCGATAATTATATTTATGCCATCATTGTAAAATTCCTGGATTCTCTTGCCGGCGGTAGTGCTTTTTTGTATGCCCTGCTGGCTTTTTTGTTACTTTTTGTACAGGCAACGCTGTTAAACCGCATCGGCAACTCGGTGAAGCTGCTGCCCCGTGCCAATTTCCTGATTGGGATGTCGTATATCCTTATTACCTCGCTGCTGCATGAATGGAACCTGTTTTCTGCACCCATGCTGGTTAATTCATTGCTGATCTGGATCTGGTACCGGCTTATCAGTATGTATAACAATAACAATCCGAAGACCGCCATCTTTAATGTGAGTATGCTGGTGGGCATTTTACCCCTTATTTACAGCCCGGCCATGGTTTTTCTTTTGCTGCTGGTATTTGCATTGATTGTTACAAGACCTTTCCGGATTACGGAATGGCTGGTGGCCCTGCTGGGTTTTACCACCCCGTATTATTTTTTGTTCGTGATCCTTTTTCTCACCGGCCAGTGGAACTGGCATAAAGTGATACCTGAGATCTCTTTCCACCTGCCGCACCTGCCGCCGTCTTTATGGATAACCGGTGGCATTATGCTGATGGTCATTCCTTTCCTGGTAGGCGCCTGGTATGTACAATCCAACCTGGGCAAAATGCTGATCCAGATGCGCAAAAGCTGGAGCCTGTTGCTGATGTTGCTGATTGTATCTGTGCTGATAATTATGCTGAACCCCGGTACCAATTACCTGCACTGGCTGCCCGTGGTAGTTCCACTGGCAGCTTTTCATGCGGCGGCCTATTATTATCTTCCCGGGCGTTGGTTCCCTTCTTTATTGCACTGGATTATTTTTGCCTTTGCCATTATGCTGAATTATTCCGTTCACAGCTAAGACAACAAGGAGTAAAAGAGCGGGCGATACAAAAATAATGTCGGCCGCAAGGGCTACCCTACAGCTTCCAGTGGCTTTTTGTTCTCTTTTTGTCTTTGTTCTCCCAGCTCTTTTTCTCCTTGTGCTCTTTGCAGCCTATCTTTGCTCTTTCCAAACATTATTACCATGAAATTTGGCGTTGTAGTATTCCCTGGCTCAAACTGCGACCGGGATATGCAGGATGCCCTGCAGGATGACCTGAACCAGGAAGTAATCATGCTCTGGCATAAAGACAAGGATATCAGCCAATTTTCCACCGATGACTGCCTGGTGCTGCCGGGCGGTTTTTCTTATGGCGACTACCTTCGCTGCGGTGCCATCGCCCGCTTCAGCCCAATGATGCAAAGCGTAATCGAATTTGCCGGCAGGGGTGGCAAAGTGCTGGGCGTGTGCAATGGCTTCCAGATTTTATGCGAATCGCACCTGCTGCCGGGTATTTTGCTCCGAAATGCACACCAGCAATTTGTTTGCAAAAATATTTATGTAACCGGGGCAGGTTCCACCAGCCCTTTAAAAGTGCCGGTGGCGCATGGGGAAGGCCGTTATTTTGCCGATCAGAAAATACTGGACGATCTGGAAGCGAAGGACCAGGTTATATACCGGTACTGTGATGAAAACGGGCATATTACCGATGCCGCCAACCCCAACGGTGCCGCCAGGAATATAGCGGGTATCTGTAACAGCCAACGCAATGTATTTGGTATGATGCCCCATCCCGAACGGGCTTCTTCGGAAGCGATTGGCAACACAGATGGCCGTATTATCCTGAAAGCATTGTTGATGAAGCAGCTGCCGGTGCTAGTATAGCTTTACAGATTTATTAGCATTCGTTTATTGAACATTTGACAGCAGTTTGCGTTCTTGTAGAAATATCACTATTATGAAACAGATATACCTTTTTGCGGCATTAACCATGGCAGCCGCCAGCCTGCACGCGCAATCATTTAAAGAGGTGCAATGGACGTATACAACTAAAAAGCTGGCTGACAAAACCTATGAAGTGCATATTAGTGCCAGCATCGGCGGCAATTACCACTTGTACGCGCAGAATGTTGGCGTAGAAGGACCCGTGCCCACCAGCTTTACCTTTGTAAAAAATCCGCTCACCACCGTAGAAGGAAAACCAAAAGAAATAGGCAGGGTGATCAAAAAAAGAGAAGAAGTCTGGGGCGGCAGTGTGAATTATTATGAAAAGGCAGTCGATTTTGTACAGGTGGTGAAACTAAAAGGCGATATAAAAACCAGCCTGGCCGGTACCGTAGAATTCATGGTATGCAACGACAGCCAGTGCCTGCCACCTTCCAAAACGGATTTTAGTGTTAAAATTGGCGGATAGTCTCTTGCCTGACATATATCTTATTTATAAAAGCGGGTTCTTTGCAAAAGGAGCCCGTTCGTTTTATAATACACAACCATGAAACATCTTTTACTTTTTTGCTGGCTGGCCATATTCTTTTTATACACAAAAGCCCAGGACCCTACCCCGGTTACCTTTCTCTACAGCCAGCAGCGCGTGAGCGATAGCGAAATACTGCTGTCTATAAAGGCCCGTGTTAAAAAAGGCGAACTGTTCTCGGTTCGCAAAATATCCGAAGACCTGCCCTATAGCAGCATCATTTTTGACAGCAGCGCACAAAAAATCCTGCGCGACAGTATAATGGAAAAAGGCCATTTGGTAGAAGCAAAAGACCCTGTATTTAATAATGCCATGGTGCGGTATACAGCCGACTCTGTTGAATGGCAGCAAAAAATATTTTTTTCCGGATTCGCCAATCAAAAAGTAAAAGGAGTTATCAATTACCTGCTGAAACAGGGCGACAGCTTTAATTCCTTTGCAGAAAAATTTAGCTTCAGTCTTTCAAACACGAGCGCTGTTGCCAATACGGCAAGACAAACCATGCCGGCCAAAGGGAAATCATTATGGAATATTCTGCTGATCGCCTTCCTGGCAGGTATTGGTACCGTATTAACACCCTGTGTATTTCCGCTGATACCCGTTACCGTTGGTTTTTTTACGAAACGAAGCGCCACCCGGAAAGATGGAATCAAAAATTCAATCTTCTATTCCCTGTCCATTATTCTTATTTATACCATCCCGACTTTTATACTGACCGCCGTTTTCGGCGACTCTATTTTATACAGGATATCTACCAGCACGGTCGCCAACCTGCTCTTTTTTTCCATCTTCATTGTCTTTGCGATCTCCTTTTTTGGCGCATTCGAATTAAATCTACCGAGCTCTTGGGCAAACGCCATCGATAGCAAAGCAGGAAAAGGCGGATTTCTTGGCATTTTCTTTATGGCACTCACGCTGGTGATTGTTTCATTCTCTTGCACGGGCCCGATAGTGAGTTCGCTGATAACCGGTACAGCCTCACAGGGTATAAAACTGGGTACCGCCGGCGGTATGCTGGCTTTCAGCCTGGGGCTGGCCCTGCCATTTTCACTCTTTGCTTTTTTTCCTTCCCTGCTAAGTTCGCTGCCGCGTTCGGGCGGCTGGCTCAATTCTGTAAAAGTGGTGTTTGGATTCCTGGAACTGGCACTGGCATTGAAATTTCTTTCCAATGCCGATTTGTCGAACCACTGGCGCCTGCTTGACAGGGAAGTTTTTATCGGTCTGTGGATAGTGATTTTTGTGTTGCTGGGTTTTTACCTGCTGGGTAAACTGAAGTTTTCGCACGACAGCGAATTGCCTTTCATTACCGTGCCCAGGCTGTTTATGGCCATTGCTACATTCTCTTTTGCATTGTATATGGTGCCCGGTTTGTGGGGTGCACCACTGAATTTTTTAAGCGGGTTACTGCCACACCCCAGCACGCAGGATTTTAACCTGAACGAATTAAAATATGAGATTGAAGCCCTGAAGCAAAACGGAGGCCCGGCAAAAAATAACAGCCCGGCCAACACTGCGCTGCCGCCGCAAAAATATACATCGCTGTTTCATGTGCCATTTGGGCTCACAGCGTATTTTGATCTGAACGAAGCGCTGGCTGCGTCAAAAGCAAGTCACAAACCAATTATGATCGATTTCACCGGGCATTCCTGCGCCAATTGCCGGAAAATGGAAAATGAGGTCTGGAGCAAGCCGGAAGTATTGCAACTGATACGAAATGATTTTGTGTTGTTGTCGCTGTACGTAGACGATCAGACCGATCTTGCTGATGAAGAAGTGTTCCAGTCAAAAAGAGACAATAGTAAAATAACAACCATTGGCGGCAGGAACCTCGATTACGAGCAAACTAAGTTTAATGAAGTAGCCCAGCCGCTCTATATGTTCCTCGACAGTGAAGGCAATGCACTCAGCGATATTAAATACGGCTACGATTCAGATGTGCAGAAATTTGTGCAACACCTGGGGAACATGAAGAACGCGTTTGCAAAATAATGCCTGATATCCCGGGCCATACAGACCGGACTTTTATCTTGCGGCCCTTCGGACCTGGCTGTTTCATTTCACCTGCATACAACATCATGCAACAGTAAAGCAATGCCATATATTCAGTAGTATGTAGGGGAAAAAGACAAGCTGTTAAAAGGCGGCTATCCAGCCCGGGGTGCAGGTCCGGGAGCCCTAACAAAACCACGGCCCTGCAAGGGCGTAATAGTTCAACAGCAGGGCAAAGACGCCAGACATAAAAAAAGCCCCAGACGGGGCTTTTTTTAATTAGGCGTCATTCTGTACCAGCCTTCTTATGGCAAGTGGATCTGTCATTTTCAAAAGGTAAGATGGAGGGCCAGAATGACAATATCTTTACCTGTTCGGTCATGTAAAATTAAGCATGCTAAAAGTGTAAAAGTGAATGACTGCGTTAATCTTTTCAGAAAGAAAACCGATCATTGATTACAATGAAATTTGTTTTTCCTGCATCATCTTCCTGAGGTTAATCAGGCCATAGCGCATCCTGCCCAGGGCAGTATTGATGCTGCAATTGGTTAATGCTGCAATTTCTTTAAAGCTTAATTCTGCATAATGGCGGAGAATGATTACTTCGCGCTGGTCTTCGGGCAGCAGGTCAAGCATACGGCGAACCCTGTCGTGGCTCTGGCGTTTCATCATCTTTGTTTCAGCACTGTCTTCGGTAAAATTCAGTACTTCAAAAATGTCGCGGTCGTCGCTGGTCTTGATAGCCGGTGTTCTTTTTACTTTGCGAAAATGATCTACGCAGAGATTGTGTGCAATGCGCATGGCCCAGGGCAAAAATTTACCTTCTTCTGTGTAGCGGCCACCCCTGATAGTGTCAATGATTTTAATCAGTACGTCCTGGAAAATATCTTCGGCCAGATATTTGTCCTTTACCATAAATAAAATGGAAGTGTACAACTTGTCCTTATGACGCACAACCAGCGTTTCAAGGGCATTCATGTCTCCATCCATGAATGAATGGATCAATTCATGATCGGTGTTTTTGCAAAGTGATTTCATAAACTTCTACGGGTTTTTAAAAAAATGATTGGATATTGGTTACGATGTAATGTGTTTGGGAAATTTCTGCGCGAAGTATAGATTTGCTTATAGGCGGGGAGTTTTTAATTGGTTAATCATAGTTTTTTAATTGGCTTTTAATTCTATTTCGAAAATAGTACTTTTTTCAAAAAAAATCCATTTTCAAAAAAAAATATTGCAACTGAATTCATAATTGGTTGTTAATACGTGTAGAGATCGTAAAACTTCGATAATTTTATACTTGTTTTTTAC
The DNA here is from genome assembly GCA_964245425.1 of uncultured Flavihumibacter sp. Classification (GTDB taxonomy): domain Bacteria; phylum Bacteroidota; class Bacteroidia; order Chitinophagales; family Chitinophagaceae; genus JACMLD01. The sequence goes on from CAXTMV010000070.1 coordinate 12,586, forward strand.
TTATATGGCAGTAGTTCCCGCAAAAAAGACCCGTTTAAATACCGAGAATATCCCCGAAACCAGGCAAGGCATTTTTATCAAAGGTGCCCGTACGCACAACCTTAAAAATGTTACCGTAGAAATTCCACATAATCAACTGATTGTGGTAACCGGCGTATCAGGTTCGGGCAAATCTTCCCTTACCATCGACACCTTGTTTGCAGAAGGCCAGCGCCGCTATGCAGAGAGCTTAAGCGCCTATGCAAGGCAGTTTATGGCACGCATGAACAAGCCCGATGTAGACTTTATAAAAGGGCTCTGTCCGGCTATCGCCATCGAACAAAAAGTAATAACAAGAACGCCCCGTTCTACCGTAGGCAGCATGACGGAAATTTACGATTACCTGCGACTGTTATACGCAAGGGCTGGTAAGACCATTTCACCCATTTCCGGCAGACCCGTTAAAAAAGATGATGTGGCAGATGTAGTAAATAGCATCAGCCGGTTAAAAGAAGGCGATAAAATATTATTGCTAGTTCCCTTTAAACAACATGCCAACCGCGATGCAAAGGAAGAACTCCATATCCTGCTTCAAAAAGGGTTTTCCAGGCTCTACGATGGGGAAGTAAAACGCATAGAAGATCTGCTGGAAGACAATAAATGGAAACCGGCCCCCAAGAAAAAACCCTACCTGCTGATAGACCGGCTGGTGGCGAAAGCATTTGATGAAGACGATAAGCACCGGCTGGCAGATTCAGTGAATACCGCTTTTTATGAAGGCGAAGGCGATGTATACGTAGAAGTGAACGGCCAGGAACCTTTGCATTTCTCCAACCGGTTTGAACTGGATGGCATCAGCTTTGAAGAACCGGTGCCCAACCTGTTTTCCTTTAATAATCCTTTTGGCGCCTGCCCTACCTGTGAAGGATTTTCACTGGTGCTGGGCATCGATGCGGACCTGGTCATACCAGACAAACGGTTAAGCGTATACGAAGGCGCCGTGGCACCCTGGAAGGGAGAGAAACTGGGCCTGTGGAAAGAGGCATTTGTAAAAGCAGCACGCAAGTTCGACTTCCCCGTGCACAAACCCATTATCGATCTCAGCAAAAAAGAATACCAGTCACTCTGGAAAGGAAATGAATTTGCCAATGGCATCGACGATTTTTTTAAGGAAGTGGAGCAGAACCTGTATAAAGTGCAGTACCGCGTGCTGCTCTCGAGGTACAGGGGCAGAACCCTTTGCCCGGATTGCGGTGGTTACCGCCTTCGCCAAGAAGCGCTTTATGTGAAAGTGGGAGACCGGCATATTGGCGAACTCTGCGAAATGCCCATCAAAGACCTGCAACAATGGTTTGATGACCTGCAGCTGCAAGAAAGCGATAAACAGATTGCCAAGCGCATACTGATAGAAATTCATCACCGCTTAAAGACCCTGATGGATGTTGGCCTTGGCTACCTGACCCTGAACCGTCTGGCCAATTCGCTCAGCGGCGGCGAAAGCCAGCGCATACAACTGACCCGCAGCCTCGGCAGCAACCTCACCAATTCTTTGTACATATTAGACGAGCCGTCCATTGGCCTGCATTCAAGAGATACGGAACGCCTGATAACCGTATTAAAAGAGCTGCGCGACCTGGGCAATACCGTTGTAGTGGTTGAACACGATGAGCTGATGATGCGTGAAGCGGATTATATCATCGATATGGGACCCCTGGCCAGTCACCTGGGCGGCGAAGTAGTAGCCACCGGTAATTATGATGAATTAATTGCCAATGAAAAAAGCCTCACGGGCAAATACCTGAAGGGCGAACTCTTTATTGCGCCGCCCAAACAGGTACGCAGCTGGAACCGGAAAATAAAAATTGAAGGCGCGCGGCAGAACAACCTTAAGAATATCAATGTTGAATTTCCGCTGAACGTACTTTGTGTGGTCAGCGGTGTAAGCGGCAGCGGCAAGACAACGCTGGTCAAACAAATACTCTATCCTGCCCTGCGGGTATTGAAAGGCGAAATGGCCGATAAAGCAGGCAGCTTTAAAGCCATCAGTGGCGATGTGGACATCATCAGCCAGGTAGAACTGGTGGATCAGAACCCAATCGGCAAATCATCGCGCAGCAACCCCGTTACCTATATAAAAGCATACGACGAAATAAGAGAGCTCTATGCAAAACAGCCGTTGAGCAAGATGCGCGGCTTTATGCCCAAACATTTTTCTTTTAATGTAGACGGTGGTCGCTGCGATACCTGTAAAGGCGAAGGCGAGCAGGTGGTGGAAATGCAATTCCTGGCAGATGTGCACCTGACCTGTGAAGTATGCGGTGGGAAGAGGTTCAAGGAAGAAGTACTGGAAGTGTATTACAAAGAAAAAAATATTCACGATATCCTGGAACTGAGTGTGGATGATGCCATCGCTTTTTTTGCAGAAGAAAAAGATGCGGTGAATAAAATTAAAGCGCTGCAGGATGTAGGGCTGGGTTATATCAAACTGGGTCAGTCTTCTGATACTTTATCGGGCGGCGAGGCACAGCGTGTAAAGCTGGCATCTTTCCTGGGCAAAGGCCGTGCGCAGGGCCATATCCTGTTTATTTTTGACGAGCCCACTACCGGGCTTCATTTTCATGATATAAAGAAATTGCTGGCTTCTTTTAATGCTTTGATAGAACAAGGCCATTCTATATTGGTGATTGAACACAATACCGATGTGATAAAAAGCGCCGACTGGGTAATTGACCTGGGTGCTGAAGCGGGCGCCGACGGCGGCAACATCGTGTTTGCGGGTACGCCGGCCGGCCTGAAAAAATCGAAGCTGGGGTATACGGGCCGGTTCCTGTAATTTTTACCACAGGGGGCAGCATTCATGCGTTCGGTGGTTCATGGTTCTGTTGCCAATATTTTTTTTTTCGCCGTTGTGGGTCTTCCGGCAACAACATCAGCCATAGGTCAATACAAAGAATACTGCCTATTTATATATTTTATAATGGATTAGGCTGGTTGGCCAAAAGAGGAGATTAGATATGTCAGAAAGGCTACAACGCTAATTTCAGCTATTCGACCCCACTGAAAGTGTATTGCAGCAGGCCTGTTTTTTACTGCCAATCCTTTAGCTTATGTAGGTAATCGTAATCTTGCATAATTTGAAGTATGATACCAGTCATTTCCTTATCAATGTCTTTCCATTGAATAATAATCCGGGCGCATCTGTGGATGGTAAGACATGTTGTCCTTGTAGTCTCCAAATCGCTGGGTAATTATTTTCAAACCATGTCATGAAATCTTCATGCTCTCTGAAATTGATCCCTACCATCGTGTATTGTCAGTCAGCAGTTTTGCATAATCATTATATCATCACGGCTAATACTATAACAATTCACACTTTTTATGTCAGCCGTTACGTACCAGTGTAATAGTAATCCCTTTTTCTCCTTGTCAGCCTTTTCTGCCGCCGGGCAAAAAAATTCCGTGTAAGTGTTTTCTGAAAACCAGCCTATTGGTATTATTGCGTACATTTATTTACTTCCTTCCAATATTATATGCCAAATCTTCTCCGGAAGAAATGACTTTTTATAACGAAAAGCAAAACCATATGTGTAAAATCTACTTCCTGTCGCCAGTCTTTTTATTTATGGTATCCGCTCTTTCTGCCCAATCGCCCGGCGGCGTAAATGCCAGCCTCACCGCTTGGATCAAAGCAGATGCGGCAACCACCCTCAGCAGTTCGGACAGCCTGGATGCCTGGACCTATGCCAACGACATTACCAAACAGTTTACAGCAAGTACACCCAGTCGCCCCCTCGTGGTTAGCGGGGCCATTAATTTTTTGCCGGTCGTTAATTTCAGTGGCAACAAGCTGATGGATGGCCCGGCCGGGGCCGATGCACCCATCACCGCAGGTAATCCCGCTTATTGCGTCTTTGCCGTGTGGAGAAGCACGCTCGACAATAATTTTCAGCGGGTATGGTCGCAACGGCATTTTGGCGGCAGCGCCTCCGGCGATGGCTTTGCATTGGCCAGCTGGAACGACAATCGCTTTGGTGATCAGCTGGAAGCCGGGCCCTATGACCAGGCATTGCTGCAATCTTACACCGCGGGCAAATGGAATATCACACAGCTAAATTTACTGAACCTGCCCACCAATGATTTTGAGATGCGGGATCCGTTAAATATAAATGGCGCGCCACTTTCAACAACTACAATTGCAGGTGGTGGCGGCAGCCGTTTTATTTCCGATGTAAGCAGCCGGCTTGGCGCCCGTGATAACAATACGGAAGAAACACTTACCGGCGATATCGCCGAGCTGATTGTATACAATGCATCGGTAACTGATGCTACCCAGCGCAACCAGGTCTTCTCTTACCTGGCGCTGAAATACGGGCTGCACAAGGCAGGCGACTTTATTGCTTCCGATGGCACCACCATTACCTGGGATTCTACCGCCAACAGCCTTTATGATCATTCCGTTTTTGGCATTGGGCAAGACGACAATGCAGGCCTGCTGATCGCCCGTTCCAACAGCATTGAGACGGGCAATGGCGATGGAACCGGCCAGGGCGGAAAAGGAAATATTGTTTTATCAGGTGCAACCAGCCAAAGCAACGGCGCATTTTTACTGATTGGCAACGATGATGGTGCCTTGTCTGAAACCAACAGCGATCTGCCGGGTACGGCAGATGCCAGTACCCGGCGGCTGGCCCGGGAATGGAAAGTGCAGCATACGGGCAACCTGGGTACCGTAAACCTGGATGTCGATTTTACCGGTATCAGTACTTCTGGCGTAATTGGCACCACCACCGATTTTTACCTGATGATAGATGACGATGGGGATGGCGATTTCACTACCGGCCATACCAGCTATTTTGCCCCTTCGGGGTTTACGGGGCAGGTGGCTAATTTTACCGGCATCACTTTAAATAATAACGTGGTGTTTACGCTGGTAACACTGGCTTCTCCCGCAACATTGCCCGTAACCTGGACAAGCTTTACCGCAACAGCCGCCACCAGCAGCGTTTTGTTAAACTGGTCAGTAGAGAACAACGAACAGGGTAAATCTTTTGAGATAGAGCACAGCACCGACGGTATTCATTTTATTTCCATTGGCAAAATCAGCAATGAGGTAAACATGAAAAACTATTCATTTACGCATGGTAATGTGGCCGGGGGATTGCATTATTACCGCATTTATCAATCGGATATCAACGGTACATCCAGCTATAGCAAAACAGTAACCGCCAGTATAAAAGCAGCGGATATTACTGCGCGGCTGATCAGCAACCCGGTGCAAAACGGTTCTGCCGCCATAGAAATTACAACGGCGAAACCTGTTACCATTGCCATTGAGATTTGGTCGGCGGCCGGTGTACAAATTCTATCAAGGCAGCAGGTGGTAAATGCCGGTACCAGCAAGCTTGTATTACCGATGGCACATATTGCAGCAGGGAACTATGTATTAAAGATTAAGGCGGGCAACGGGTCACAAACCATGCGCCTCGTGAAATTATAATGAACACTAAATTGTTAATCATTGTTGTCCGGTTAAACCGTTAATAGACTGGCCGAGGGCCGGCCGGGCGCTCGCAGCCTTTTCGATGCTGCGTTTTGCTTTGAGGAGGTAACGCAGCATCGAAAAGTGTGTCAGCCGACACATGATTCAGCTGGGAAATAAAGCTTACGCAAACCGAAGGTTCAGCAACGTCCGTAAAATAAAATAGTTGTTGCTAAACCGAAGATTCAGCAACGCCCGTGAAATAAAATAGTTGTTGCTAAATCGAAGATTCAGCAACGCCCGTAAAATAAAATAATTGTTGCTAAAACGAGGCATCTCAAAGGCCGCGGGTGTCGATTTTGTCGAAACCAGGTATTTGTATTTGAGAAATGCTGAAAACCTTTGTTGCACCTGCCAATAAGTGAAAAAAATATCTTTACCCGGACAACAATGATTGTTAATTTTTAATTAGCCGATCACCTCAACCGATCAAGGCTCTTAACCAGTTTCTGGTCTTTGTTAATGCCTTTTATTGCAAGGAATAAAAAAATAGGGATGATCAGCGTTACCAGTGCTGTGATGCTGTAGCTGCCTTCCCCGGCAACAAATTTCTGTGCTTCGGAATAATAGATGACCAGGTTTAGCAAGGAAACAATAAGCGTTACCAGGGTTAAGCGCAATTGCAATTTCCTGTTTTTGTACAAAAAGATGGCCAGTAACGCAATGGCCGTTACCAGGCAGGTCAATACTAAAATCACCAGGCTGCTGCCGGCGGTAAGCGCCTTAAAATTTTTGATCTTATCGGGGCCGATAAAATTACCACTGTAAAAGGCCAACCTGAAACTGAAAAAAGCGGCTACGGCTGCCAGGATCAGCCAGATGCTTTGTAAACGTTGGATCATGCTAAATGAAAATGGTTATTGAAATAATCCAAAGTTATTCATTTCTGCACAATCCGGTTGGCCTGGCAGGGTATTTAAAAAAAATAAACAGGCAACTTTTGCCTGTTTATAAAAGCCATTGTAGTATGTGTTGACGGCCTGCTTACAATGTTTTGGAAAAAGATTCCAGTACATCCATTTCGCCGTCGCAAACCCTAATTGTTTTGAAGGATATCTCATCCGCCAGGTAAAGCAGGTAAATCGTTTTATTTTCTACCTGTATTTCCTGTACGCCGGAAATAGCATAATCATAATAAGTGCTTTTTACTTCAGCTCTTACGGCAACGGGCAGCTTTTTTTCATTGTAATACCTGGCATTGTACAGCCAATTCCCTTTCTTATCGTAGTGCGACCTGTTACGAATACCATCAATGGTAAAATAGGCGATGGATCCGTCTGGCACGGCAAACCATTTTACGTCTGTTGCTGTCTTGTAAGTACCTGCAAAGGCCCTGGTGGCTTTTTTGCTGATGGCATTCCTGGCCGGTACATCTTCGATACCGCCGGCAGCTGCTGTTGTGCGGCCGTTCTTTTCATTTTTTGCATACATCGCGGAATCCCGCGCATCCTGTGCATGCAGGTGGTGGTTGGTTGCCAGCAGGGCCAATAGCCCGCCAGCAAATAAGAAATTCTTTTTCATTTGATGAGGTTTAATGATTAACGATATCCGGTTAGTGGCAGGTGCTCATGGTTTCAGTGGAAGCAGGCTGTTAGCTGAGTACTGTATCGTTCCGGATAAAAGGAGGTAATCCCTTATATGTAGACGTTGCATGGAAAGAGATCGGAAACAACGGCAGATAATTTTTTTTAGCTTTCTTTTTTTCCTAATTTAGGCTACCATCCACCTTATCTATGGCCTTTTCCCGAAACTTGCTGCACCTGACCGATCAGACCATTATTAATGGGCTCAGGCAGGCAGGCATGGAAAGAAGAAAGGCTGAAGAACTATTGTTTACCAGCTACAGCTACTTCATACGGGAAGGCATGCAGAAATACAGCCTGCCCGAAGACCAGGCTTTTGATGCTTACTCAGACAGCATCCTGGCTGCCATTGCAAGAATCACCGATGGTTCCTTTGAAGGGCGTTCCTCCCTTAAAACCTGGCTGTTCCAGGTATTCCAGCATAAATGTGTTGACCTTTTACGCAAAAAGACGACCAATAAGAACAGTATACACCAAACCGCACCGGTTTCTGATATACTGTACCAGTTATCCGATAACAGTAAAACAATTGTACAGCAGCTGGTTGATAAAACAGATAGTGATCTGTTGCAGAAAAGGCTGACTGAACTGGGGCCCAAGTGCAAAGACCTGCTGCTATTATCAGCAGACGGTTATAGCGACAAAGCGTTATCGGCAGAACTGGCCTATAAATCGGCGGATGTTGTAAAAACAAGCAGGCTTCGTTGCCTGGAAAAATTACGACAGCTGTATAAAAGTCTTTTATGATTGAATGGTATGATCAAATCGCTGCTTATTTCAATGGGGGTCTTTCTGAAGAGGCCATCCTGAAATTCGACCTGCAGGTGCAGTCCGACCCGGCATTTGCCGAAGCCGTCGCCTTTTATTTCAGCTCGCAGCAGGCCGTCCTTGCGCAGCTGGCAGATGAAAAGAAGCAGCGATTCCGGGAACTGTATGCATGGCAGGGTGCCGCTCAACAAAAGCAGCCACCTGTCATTTACCTGAACAAATGGTGGAAGGCGGCCATGGCGGCTGCCGTTATCTTTGTTGTTGCGGCCACCTGGCTCTGGTGGCCACAGCCGTCGGCCGCTTCGCTGGCCGACAAATACGTACAAGATAATTTTTATGTATTGGCCGGTACCATGGGTGTGGCCGACAGCCTGCAGCAAGGCATCAACCTGAACAATAATAACCAGCTGCCCGCAGCGCTGCATATATTTGAAGCACTGACGAAAGCAGACAGCAATAACGAAGCGGCAATAAAAAATGCGGGGATTGTTTCCCTGCGCATGAAAGACTACGACAAAACACTTAGATATTTTACCCGGCTGGAAAATATGACCTACCTGCATTCGAACCCTGGAAAATTTTACAAAGCCCTTACACTACTGGAACGCAACCTGCCTGATGAAACCCAAAAAGCAAAACAGCTACTGGAGGAAGTAGTACAAAACAACCTGCAGGGTGCATCAGATGCCCGCAGGATCCTCAAAAGATTGTAATGCTATTATTCATTTAAAAACTTCTATGTATGAAATGGGCAAGACTAAAACCACCTGTATTACCCGGCGAATTAATCAAGAGCATACCGGCCGGTGATCTAAAGGCCATCGAAGATGAGCTGGGCAGGTATACCGTGCAACTGGAGAAGCCAACTGTTCAGCATATGCACGATGATGGTTATGGCGAATGGCTGATTGTAAAAGACAAAGACATGCCTGCGCATTTTAATAAGACGGATCATACCAATTACGAAGCTTTTATCGGCGGATTTCTCTATTATTTTGAAAAGCACAACAGTCTTAAAGAAAACGATGACAGGACTGTTTACATCGATTGGGGAAAAATTAATGCTAAGGCCGCCCTTACCATTTACCTGAAGCCGCTGTACAAACCGCTTTATGATCAGAACCAGGAGGAGATTTGCGATACAACGGTCAACGGTGGGGGATTAGATAGTACATTGGTTGCCAGCCGCAGCCCCCTTGCCC